>NKIK01000089.1 GCA_002256115.1 Burkholderiales bacterium PBB3 | reverse complement strand
CGCTTCTTCGTTGCATCGTCCATCGCTCGCTTGACCATGTCTCGTATCTCCAAACAACCCGTTCAGGATATAACGCATGAGATAGCGATTGGTTGTCATGAATTATGAAAAGATCAATAGGACGCCGAGAGCGGCGTGCTGCCGCTGGCGTGCAGCGTGTCTGACCGGAGATCCGAGAAGATGTCGCGCAGCTCAAAGTCTTTGTCCGCACGGACGGCGGCAGCCACTGGGGCCACGGCGGCGGCGGGCACTTCAGTCAGGCGCGCTGCGAGATGCGCCGTGGTGGGGCTTGCAGGCCGCGGTGGCGGGGCATCTGCCCGCACCGGATTTTGTTTTTGCGTCCACATCTCGGGTGGTGGCATGCCAGGAAAGGGCGACTCGCAATCTACGGCGTAGCGCCACAGCCACTCATGCTGGGAGTGGTCGACACCGGGCTCGTAGCGGTCCAGGCAGTGCATCAACTCGTTTTGAAACGCCAAGGAGTAGCGCAGCAAGTGGCCGCTCCATTGCTTCATGACGATTTGAATCTGAACGCGCTCCTCGTGCTTGCCGGTCTTGATGTAGCGCACCGCGCAGTCCAACCACTGGGGCGGCACGCCCGTGGCCCGCACCGTGTCCTGAAAAGCCACCCGGATCAACTCGCGCTGAATGTCATTGGCGGCTTGGCTGGAGTTGGCCGCGTTGGACATGACGCTGTGCTCAAACTCAGGGGCGGCGGGGGCTGCAGTGCGCTTGGAAAATTTAAACATGGGGCTACCTACTTTTTTTGAAATTTCGTTGGTGTCAGGCACCAGTAGCTTGAAGGTAGTCCCGTGGCGTCAAGCTGTCCATCCCCCAAACGGGTGGTTTGAGTAGGTTTAAGGTGTTTTAAGGTCTTTGCGCGAAAGATGCCAACGCGTTGCGTGCGCTATGATTCGCCCCGTCACTGGGGAGTAGCCGCTCTTTTTATAGAGGCTTACGTCAACATACTTGGCTTTGCGGCCATGGCGTAAGCGGCAGCAATGCTTGGCAAGACCTTTGACCACATCGCACACCGATAGGCCGGGGTAGCGACGTGGTCATTCGTCTTGGTACCGGCCCTGGAACCCCTCATGGAAGCACTTCTCGTCTCTACTGGCGTCGTCGCCCTGGCTGAAATTGGCGACAAAACCCAACTGCTGGCCTTCATCCTGGCCGCGCGGTTCAAAAAACCTCTTCCCATCATTGCCGGCATCTTGGCCGCCACCCTCATCAACCATGGTTTGGCGGGGGCACTGGGCGCGTGGATCACCGCCGCCATCAGCCCCGAGGTGCTGCGCTGGGTGCTGGGTGCATCCTTCATCGCCATGGCGGCTTGGACGCTGATTCCCGACAAAATTGAAGACGAAGAAACCCAAATCGCCTCCAAGCTGGGTGTGTTTGGGGCCACCTTTGTGACCTTCTTCTTGGCCGAGATGGGCGACAAAACCCAGATCGCCACCATTGCGATGGCTGCGCACTACGCCAACCCCTGGCTAGTGGTGGCGGGTACTACGCTGGGTATGCTGATTGCCGATGTGCCGGCCGTGTTGGTGGGCGACAAAATGGCCCACAAGATCCCGATGAAGCTGGTGCACGGCATTGCGGCCGGCGTGTTTGCCGTGCTGGGCATCGCCACCCTGCTGGGGGCGGGAGCCCAGCTGGGGTTTTAGGCCGCAGCCAGCGCCCGGTCCTGCGCGCCAATAAAGGCTTTGCGGAACTCAATCGGGTCAGAAATGCCGGCAATCGGCGCTTGCGGGTCGCCCGCGCCGCCGATGATCAGCGTGCCAAAGTTGAACATGCGCCCAAAGACCTCTTGGTCGACCTGAATGCTTTCGACTTTGGTCAGATTGATCTCGACCGTACTGCGGCGGATAAAACCGGTCTTGACGATGACCCGCTTGCTGGTGATGGCCAGCTCGGTCGTCTTGTAGCGGATATAGGCCTGGCCCAAAAAGAACAGGCCGATGACGATGGGCAGCGTGATGATGCCCAGCGCAATCAGATGCCACATCGACCACAGGCTGATGTGGCCCAAGTGCACGACTTTTTCGTCCGCGACCAGCGCGCCTTCTACATAACTTGCCATGAAATTCCTCAAGGATTTGCTCTCTAGTGAGAGTTGTTTGCTATAAAAAAAGAAGCTGCTCCCGCACTATCCACGGCCTGCAAGGCACTTTTGATGCTTAAAAATGGTAACTACTCAGCTCACCCGCTGAAACAAGGCTGAATCGTCTTGCCGTTAAACACGCTCACCAGACACTCAAACAGATTGCCCTTCTGCTTAGTCATCGTCGCCAGGTACGAACGAATCGTAAAGAA
>NKIK01000088.1 GCA_002256115.1 Burkholderiales bacterium PBB3 | reverse complement strand
CGACGGGGTGGCGTAAACTGCAGGTGCGCTGGCGGGCCAGCGCAGATGGCGGTCCCGCCTGAAGGAAGAACGGTCGCTCGGCAGCTTGCTGCCGGGTGGCCCGGATGCCCCCAGGTTTGGTCGCTGCAACCCCGGATGCGCCGGCTGGTGCTGTGAAAGCAGCGCCGAAGGTGCAATTTTGTGAGGAGCAGACCTTTGAGTCTCAATCGCAACGAGAAAGCGGCCGTGGTCGCGGACGTGTCGGCGCAAGCCGCCAAGTCCCAGACCCTCGCGCTGGCCGAGTACCGTGGCCTCACCGTCGAACACCTGACCAAGCTGCGCAAAGACGCACGGGACAAGGGTGTGTATCTTCACGTGCTGAAGAACACCCTGGCCCGTCGCGCCGTTGCCGGCACGCCGTTCGAGGTGGCCGCGGAGACCATGGTTGGCCCGCTGATTTACGGCTTTTCTGAAGACGCTGTCGCCGCGGCCAAGGTCATCGCTGACTTTGCCAAGGGCAACGACAAGCTGATCATCAAGGGTGGTGCCTACGCTGGCAAGGTTCTGAACGCCGACGGCGTGAAGGCCCTGGCCGCGATCCCCAGCCGCGAAGTCCTGATCGCCCAGGTCGCCGGCTTGCTCAAGTCGCCGATCCAGCGCATGGCTGGCGTGTTGGCGGCTGTGGCCGAGAAGCAAGGCGCTGGCGCCGCACCGGCGGAAGCCGCTGCGGAAGCTCCGGCCGCCTGATCGCACCCCTGATTCATCCAAATCTCCTGATTGAAGGAAACCAAAATGGCATTCGATAAAGACGCATTCCTGACCGCCATGGACAGCATGTCCGTGATGGAACTCAACGACCTGGTCAAGGCCATCGAAGAGAAGTTCGGCGTGTCCGCCGCCGCCATGGCCGCTCCGGCCGCTGGCGGTGGTGGCGGCGCTGCTGCTGCGGTCGAAGAGAAGACCGAATTCAACGTCGTCCTGCTGGACGCCGGCGCCCAAAAGGTGCAGGTCATCAAGGCCGTGCGCGAACTGACGGGCCTGGGCCTGAAGGAAGCCAAGGACCTGGTGGACGGCGCTCCGAAGAACGTCAAGGAAGCCGTGCCGAAGGCCGACGCCGAAGCCGCTGTGAAGAAGCTGGTGGAAGCCGGCGCCAAGGCCGAAGTGAAGTAATTCACGCGCCTTGCAAGGGCTGGCCAGTGCCTTCGGGCACTGCCAGCCTTTCGCGCTTCAGGGTCTCTCCACAAGGGGAAGGCCCTGGTGAACACCTGAAAGAGCCGCTCGGGTTATCCTGTAGGGCTTTTTCAAGTGTTCTCTGAACCGACTGCAGAGAACCAGTTTGGTCGGACTCCGGTGCAATGCCGGGGTTGTCCGCCAGCGGCTGGTAGTGGCCAGCCACCAAGCTTCGGGCCGTCCCTGTTCTGGACGAGGACCCGGTGCCAGTCGCCGACGAGACCCCTGCCACCGGCCCGGCGGGGGGTCATCGACACGGAGTATTCATGGCGCAAACCACCCCTTACAGCTACACCGAGCGCAAGCGCATCCGCAAGAGCTTCGGCAAGCGCGCGAACGTGCTCAACGTTCCGTACCTTCTGACCATGCAGCGCGAGGCCTATGTGGCCTTCCTGCAAAAAGACCTGCCGCCATCCAAGCGCAAGCCCGAGGGCTTGCAGGCGGCGTTTCTCTCTGCCTTCCCGATCGTGTCGCATAACAGCATGGTCGAGATGAAGTTCATTGAGTACAACATCGCGAAACCGCCGTTTGACGTGCGCGAGTGCCAGCAGCGGGGCCTGACCTTCGCTGCGGCCGTGCGTGCCAAGCTGCAGATGATCATCTATGACCGCGAGTCGGCGCCGGCCAAGGTGGTCAAGGAAATCAAGGAGCAAGAGGTCTACATGGGCGAAGTGCCCCTGATGACCGATTTCGGCTCCTTCATCGTCAATGGCACCGAGCGTGTCATCGTCTCGCAGCTGCACCGCTCGCCCGGTGTGTTCTTCGAGCACGACAAGGGCAAGACCCACAGCTCGGGCAAGCTGCTGTTCAGCGCCCGCATCATTCCTTACCGTGGTTCGTGGCTCGACTTCGAGTTCGACCCGAAGGACATCCTGTACTTCCGCGTTGACCGCCGTCGCAAGATGCCGGTGACGATCCTGCTCAAGGCCATCGGCCTGAACCCCGAGCAGATCCTGGCGCACTTCTTCGACAACGACAATTTCCGCCTGATGGACGCGGGCGCGCAGATGGAATTCGTGCCCGATCGCCTGAAGGGTGAAGTGGCGCGTTTCGACATCGTCGACAAGGACGGCAAGGTCGTCGTCGAGAAGGACAAGCGCATCACGGCGCGTCACGTGCGCCAGATGGAGCAGGGCGGCACGCAGTTCATCTCGGTGCCCGAAGACTTCCTGTTGGGCCGCATCATCGCCCGCAACATGGTCGACCCGGACACCGGCGAGAT
>NKIK01000087.1 GCA_002256115.1 Burkholderiales bacterium PBB3 | reverse complement strand
CAATCCGGTGGAGTATTTGTGGGCCTGGCTCAAACGCCACGCTATGGCCAACTACTGCCCGAACAACCTGAGCGAATTGCAGACAACCGCGCGCAACAAGCTCAAGAGTGCGCAAAGACGCCCCACGATCATCGCCGCTTGTTGGGCGCAGGCAAAATTGTGGTGATGTCATGATTTACGAAAACGTCAATAGGACCGTTCAAAAGAACGGGCTAATTGTGGCCAATCCAAGTACTAACCCTTGGATGTTTTGATTTATCGAATCGTGAATTCAATCAAATTCATTTCTCAATTTGAATGAACCTGGGTAGTCTGCTCACTAATCAATGGATCAAGTGACATGGAGCGAACCATAGTGCGAGTCGAACAGCGAACACGCGAAGTCACAGTGAAAGAACTGACTCTGCGTGGCCTGCGGATCTTCGAAGCCGCCGCCTCTTCGGCCAGTTTTTCACACGGTGCCGAGGTGATGGGGATGACGAAGTCCGCCGTTTCACAGCAAATCCGGCAGCTTGAAGAAGAAACTGGAGCGCGCCTTTTTGACACGATGGTGCGCCCTATTCAAGTCACAGACGCCGGTCGTGAACTACTTAGGCATGCGCGGATTATCCTGGCCCAGGTAGCAGTTGCTAGTGACGCAATGAAGTCTTTAAGAGGCCAGTTTTCAGGTCGCCTCACCCTTGGAGTTGTTCAACCAGCCAATTACTTTGTGCCCTATATCATGACCGCCTTTAAGCGGCTATTCCCGGATGTGCACATTCGAATGGTCATTGAAAAGCGAGACACCTTGCTGACGATGTTGGCGGATCACAGCATTGATCTTGCAATTGGCGGCTACCCTACGATGCAACCAGAAGTAGAAGCGCAAGTATTCGCCAGACATCCCCACTGCCTAATCGTAAGCCCAGACCACCCGCTACGTGGACGATATCAGTTGACGTGGAACGATCTCCGCCACGAGGCATTTGTCTTCAGAGAGCAAGGATCGGCCACCCGCAAGTTTTTGGAACATCTGCTTCAGGTACAAGGATTGCATGTAGACATCAATATGGAGCTGGAAGGCTGCGAGGCTGTCAAACAGGCCGTGATGGCCGGGATGGGGATTTCCTTCATGTCAGCCCATGCAATCCAGACCGAATTGCTCGCAGGCAAAGTGGCCATTTTGGACTTAGCTGATATGCCCAAATGGATCGATTGGTGCATATGGTCGCGCCGTGACACCGACGTGCCGACGATACGAGCGGCCTTTCAAAATTTTGTTCTGACAGAAGGGGCGCGCTTCACTACGTGCCAGATAAGTTCTGTATCCGGTTGCGAGATCACGGAGCTGCGCGCCGCAGCCTAGCTGGTTTCCCCACAGGCCTTGTCGGCAAAGCCAGAGCTCCCATTTGGGTGCTAGCAGAAGCAGATATTTGGCGCAACCATTCAATGCCAGGATCACCAACCCGGTACTTATGCCACTGAATACACTGCTTCATGCGCTCAATAGCCACAGGGGTGGGACGAATCTCTACTGGCCATGTCTTGACCATACGCTGTGCCAAGCGCGAATGAACCGTCGCAATACAGTTGGTACCACTAACCAAGGCTGGCAACATTCCAAACCCAAAGGTCCGCACAGCAATCTTGCGTGTAAGGCCATAGCGCTTGAGAAACCACCCTTCAAAAGTATCTGCCTGATAGCCAGGAGGATGCATGACAACATGCTTTGCGTTGACATAGCGGTCATAGGTAAGTTCGCCAGTAGCCATCTCGCTGCCACTTGCAACCAGACACACGAACTCTTCCTCATAGATCACGTCATGGGGGTGCTCTTGCGACATGAAGCTTGAGGGTATGACGAGAAGGTCAGCCTCACCGCGCTCCAGCTCTCTCTGTGGATCTTTGACTTGAGGCAAAAATTCGAACTGACCAGCGAATCCTGCAGCAGTTGCGAGCGACAGAAGAAACGGTGCAAATACCATTTGCGCATAATCGGAAGCAAATATGCGAAAGACGCGGTCGCTGGCCTTGGGTTCGAAGGCTGGCTGAACCGCGATGGTGCAGTCAATTCGAAGTAAGACGTCGCGCACGATGTCCTGGAGACCAGCAGCCCGCGGTGTAATCTCCATCTTTCGACCGATCTGCAAAAGCAACTCATCATCGAAATACTCTCGTAGGCGACCTAGAGCGCTGCTGACAGCCGATGGACTCAAATTCAGCAAATTCGCTGCCTTGGTGACACTTCTCTCCGCAAGGAGCGCATCTAGTGCAACGAGCAAGTTAAGGTCTAGCTTGTTGAAACGCACGAGTCCATTCCTTCAGGTCTAACATCAGTCTAAGTAAGCAGTTCAGTCAACACTTCACCTGAACTCGCAACTATCCAGCGATGATATTCCTTTGTGACGTCCCACTGCTAGGTTCAGCCTTGTCCAATGAGGTATGAGCCTGAACGCAGGCCTGTATTTCCAAGCAGGAATGAGCCTGAAGCCGCTTGTTTGAGGTGAACTGGCAGGTGGGTTGATCATCCAGAAAT
>NKIK01000086.1 GCA_002256115.1 Burkholderiales bacterium PBB3 | reverse complement strand
AGCGTGACGAAGTTCACCGCATGGCCGAAGCCAACAAGGCGTTCTCGCACTTCCGCTTCTGATTCACAAGGGCTTCACAAAGAAGCCCGACACTCTCAGAAGCCAGCCCGCTGGTCCCTTTGGGGTCGCGGGCTTTGGTACTTAATCATTGGAGAAATAAATGGCTCGCACTACCCCCATCGAGCGCTATCGCAACATTGGTATCTCGGCTCACATTGACGCCGGCAAGACCACGACGACTGAGCGTATCCTTTTTTATACCGGCGTGAACCACAAGATTGGTGAAGTGCACGACGGCGCTGCCACCATGGACTGGATGGAGCAAGAGCAAGAGCGTGGTATCACCATCACCTCGGCTGCGACCACTTGCTTCTGGAAGGGTATGGACAACTCCTTCCCTGAGCACCGCATCAACATCATTGACACCCCCGGACACGTGGACTTCACCATTGAAGTGGAGCGTTCCATGCGCGTGCTGGACGGCGCTTGCATGGTCTACTGTGCTGTGGGCGGCGTGCAACCCCAGTCTGAAACTGTGTGGCGTCAGGCGAACAAGTACAAAGTGCCACGTTTGGCCTTCGTGAACAAGATGGACCGTACCGGTGCCAACTTCTTCAAAGTCGTCGAGCAGATGAAGTTGCGCCTGAAGGCCAACCCCGTGCCCGTCGTGATTCCAATTGGCGCTGAAGAAAACTTCACTGGCGTGGTCGATCTGCGCAAGATGAAGGCCATCATCTGGGACGAAGCTTCCCAGGGCATGAAGTTCAACTTCGAAGAAATCCCGGCCGACTTGGTCGAGACCGCCAAAGAGTGGCGCGAGAAGATGGTCGAAGCCGCTGCAGAAGCGTCGGAAGACCTGATGAACAAGTACCTCGAAGAAGGTGACTTGACCGAAGAAGAAATCACCCACGGTCTGCGCGTGCGCACCATCGCTGGTGAAATCCAGCCCATGCTGTGCGGTACCGCGTTCAAGAACAAAGGCGTGCAACGCATGCTGGACGCCGTGATCGAACTGATGCCTTCGCCCCTCGACGTGAAAGCCATCAAAGGCTTCGACGAAGAAGAAAAAGAAATCACCCGCAAGGCTGACGACGAAGAAAAATTCTCCGCATTGGCATTCAAGTTGATGACCGACCCCTTTGTGGGCCAGTTGACTTTCGTGCGCGTGTACTCCGGCGTTCTGAAAAAAGGCGACACCGTGTACAACGCGGTGCGCGGCAAAAAAGAGCGTATCGGTCGTATCGTGCAGATGCACGCCAACAACCGTGAAGAAGTCGACGAAATCCGCGCTGGTGACATTGCTGCCTGCGTGGGCTTGAAAGACGTGACCACCGGTGAGACCTTGTGTGATCCCAACTCGGTGATCACTTTGGAACGCATGGTGTTCCCTGACTCCGTGATCCGTCAGGCTGTGGAACCCAAGTCCAAAGCCGACCAGGAAAAGATGGGCATGGCCCTGTCGCGTCTGGCTGCTGAGGATCCCTCTTTCCGCGTGCAAACCGACGAAGAATCCGGTCAGACCATCATTGGTGGTCAGGGCGAATTGCACCTGGAGATCATCGTTGACCGCATGAAGCGCGAATTCGGTGTGGAAGCCAACGTGGGCAAGCCTCAAGTGGCTTACCGCGAAACCATCCGCAAGACCGTGGACGAAGCCGAAGGCAAGTTCGTGCGTCAGTCCGGTGGTAAGGGTCAATACGGCCACGTGGTGCTGAAGGTTGAGCCTCAAGAACCCGGCAAAGGTTTTGAATTCGTCGACGCCATCAAGGGCGGTGTGGTTCCACGCGAATACATCCCTGCTGTGGAAAAAGGCGTGATCGAAGCTTTGGGTCAAGGCGTCTTGGCCGGCTACCCCGTTGTGGACGTCAAGGTCACTTTGCACTTCGGTTCATACCACGATGTGGACTCGAACGAAATGGCCTTCAAGATGGCCGCCATCTTTGGTTTCAAAGAAGGTTGCCGCAAAGCCAACCCCGTTATCTTGGAACCCATGATGGCCGTGGAAGTGGAGACCCCAGAAGACTACGCCGGTAACGTGATGGGCGACTTGTCCTCACGCCGTGGCATGGTTCAGGGTATGGACGACATGGTCGGTGGCGGCAAAGCCATCAAGGCCGAAGTCCCCTTGTCCGAAATGTTCGGTTACTCGACCACCCTGCGCTCCATGTCGCAAGGTCGTGCAACTTACACGATGGAATTCAAGCACTACGCTGAAGCGCCTCGCAACGTGGCAGAAGCCATTGTTGCGGCACGTGCCAAGTAAATGCGTATGAGTCATCCTGATTCATCAGGATGACTTGTCAGTGATTCAAAAACTGTCTGCGATCAAGTGCCACTCTGTGCCCGTGCGGAGTGATCCAGCAACCTGATGCAAACATAAAACCAACACACGGGCATTGCTCTTTTTAAGGATTGAAAAATGGCTAAGGAAAAATTCGAACGGACCAAACCGCACGTCAACGTCGGCACCATCGGTCACGTTGACCACGGCAAGACCACACTGACTGCTGCCATCACCACCGTGTTAGATGCC
>NKIK01000041.1 GCA_002256115.1 Burkholderiales bacterium PBB3 | reverse complement strand
ACCGTAACAAGTCAAAAGTCCGTGCACGCGTGGAGCATGTCTTTGGCGTGGTCAAGCGGCTTTGGGGGTTTGGCAAGGTGCGTTACCGCGGATTGCAGAAGAACGCCACACGGGCGTTCACTGCATTGGCTTTGGCCAATATTTACCTGGGTCGCCAAAGGTTGATGGCACAGGTGCGCCCATAGGGCGAGAAGTCGGGGCCAAGAGCCCTGGACACGGCACCCAGAGGGTGCAAATTGGCGTAGTTTTGAACCAAACTTCAGAAAACTTCGCCGCACTGGGCGCGTACAGACCTTTGGCCCCTACTTATTCAACATAGCCTTAGCGTCCGGAGCGTCTAAGTCTCAGCTTTAGCCCCACCAAACAAGCGCAATATTGAAAGCGGTCAGATGCCGTATAGGACGGTTGAACATTTGCATCTGTTCGTCCGTCCTTTGTCCACGTCTTAAACATTATTGATACCTCGCCAGCCACACTTTCTGTCACCCCGCCGCAATCCGATCCAACGCCACCTCCAACTGCTTCACCGCACGGTCTGCGTTATGCAGCTTCTCCAGCCCAAACAGTCCCACCCGAAAGGTCATAAAGTCCGCGGGCTCATCGCATTGCAGCGGCACACCGGCGGCGGTTTGCAGGCCCTCGGCCAGAAACTTTTTGGATGACTGAATGCCTGCATCTTCGGTGTAGCTCACCACCACGCCGGGCGCTTTGAAGCCCTCTGCAGCCACGCTGACAATGCCACGACTCTCAAACAATGCGCGCACGCGGTCGCCCAGTTGTTGTTGCTCGGCGCGCACCTTTTCAAAGCCGTAGGCGCGGGTCTCTTGCATCACTTCGCGCAGGCGCGTTAGCGCATCGGTGGGCATGGTGGCGTGGTACATGTGGGCGCCGTTCTCGTAGGCTTCCATCACTTGCAGCCACTTCTTCAAATCGCAGGCAAAGCTGGTGCTGGTCGTACCGTCAATGGCGGCGCGGGCACGCGCACTCAGCATCACCATGGCGCAGCAGGGTGAGCCGCTCCAGCCTTTTTGGGGTGCGCTCACGAGCACATCCACGCCAGTGGCTTCCATGTCCACCCACATGGCACCAGACGCAATACAGTCCAGCACAAACAAGCCGCCCACGGCGTGCACAGCCTCACTCACGGCGCGCAAATAGTCGTCGGGCAGGATCATGCCGGCGGCAGTTTCTACGTGGGGGGCGAAGACCACGTCGGGCTTCTCCCGCGCGATGGTCGCCACTACGTCTTCAATCGGGCAAGGCACCCACTGCGCTTGCTTGCCTTCACCCACGCGGCGCGCTTTGAGCACGGTCGATGCGCTGGGAATACGGCCCATGTCAAAAATCTGCGTCCAGCGGTAGCTGAACCAGCCGTTGCGGATGACCAAGGTTTTTTTGTCGGTCGCAAACTGGCGGGCTACGGCTTCCATGCCAAAGGTGCCACTGCCGGGCACCAGCACGGCGCTGGGGGCGTGGTAGACCTCTTTCAATATGGCAGAGATGTCGCGCATCACGCCCTGAAAGCGCTGCGACATGTGGTTGAGCGCGCGGTCGGTGTAGACCACCGAAAACTCCAGCAGTCCATCGGGATCGATATTGGGAAGTAAGCCGGGCATGTCAGTCTCCTTATGTTTTTAGGTTGCTTGGATCGGCTATCGCCATCACCAAGTGTCTATCGCCAGCATACCGCTTGACGGCATGACCCGGCCTGCCGCCAGGCCTTGCAGTAGCCAATTGCGGGTATCAGCGGGGTCAATCACGGCATCAATCTCCAGCATGGTGGCCATCTGCACGGCGCTACCGTTGTCGTATTGCTTAGCCAGCAGTTGGTCAAACAGCGCCTGACGCGCAGGGCCTTCGGCCACAGCTTCCAGCTCTTTTTTGAAGCCCAGGCGCACCGCGCCCTCCAGCCCCATGGCACCAAACTCGCCGGTGGGCCAGGCCACGGTAGACAGCGGCGCGTGAAAGCCGCCCGCCGTCATGGCCATCGCGCCCAGTCCATAGCCTTTGCGCAGCACCACACTCAAAAACGGCACGCGCAAATGCGCAGCGGCGATGAACATGCGGCTGACATGGCGCACCTGCGCGGTGGCTTCGGTATCAGGCCCGACCATGAAGCCGGGTGTGTCCACCAAGCTAATGAGTGGCAGCCCATGCGCATTGCACAGCTGCATGAAGCGCGCGGCTTTGTCGGCCGCGTCGGCATCTATAGCGCCGCCCAAGTGCGCGGGGTTGTTGGCCAGCAGGCCCACCGGGCGACCGCCAATGCGGGCCAGCGCGGTGTGAATGCCAAGGCCAAAACCGCTGCGCAGTATCAGCAAGCTACCCACGTCGGCAATGCCTTCCATAGCCAAGCGGGTGTCGTACACGCGCAGCCGGTTTTCTGGCACCACATCGCGCAGCGCGTGCGCGGGCGGTGCGGTGAACTCAGTGGCCGGGCCATTGAAGAACGACAGGTAATGGCGTGCTGCGGCCACGGCTTGCGCTTCGTCATCCACCAAAATATCAATCACACCATTGGCATGCTGCACGCCCGAGGGGCCAATGGCTTCGGGCTTGAAGACGCCCAGGCCGCCGCCCTCCACCATGGCTGGGCCGCCCATACCGATGTTGCTGGTGCGGGTGGCAATCACCACATCGCAGCAGCCCAGCAGCGCGGCATTGCCCGCAAAGCAGCGCCCCACCGCAATGCCCACCAGCGGCACCTGGCCGTTCAGCCGCGCCAGGCTGGCAAAGGTGCCCACATGCAGGCCCGCCACGATGGGCATGTCCACATCGCCCGGGCGGCCACCGCCGCCTTCGGCAAACAGCACCATGGGCAGTTTGTTTTGTAGGGCCAGGCCCAACATGCGGTCGGTCTTTTGGTGGTTGCGCATGCCTTGGGTGCCAGCCAGCACCGTGGCGTCGTAGGCCATGACCACGGTAGAGCGGCCATGCACCTGGCCGATGCCGGTGACCATGCCATCGGCCGGGGTGTTTTGAATCAAATCCTGCTCGGTGCGGCGGCTTCGCTGGGCGGCTACGGCCAGTGCGCCGTATTCCATAAAACTCGAAATGTCGCTGTCGGGGTCGCACAGGTCGGCCACGTTCTCGCGTGCGGTTCGCAGGCCCTGGGCGTGGCGCTTGGCTACGGCTTCGGGGCGGGCGGCGTCGTGGGTGTAGACCAAACGCTGCTGCAGTCGGGCCAAGTCGGGGCGCGCATCTGGGGTAGGTGCTGTCGCGGTGGTCGATGGCGCAACGGCTGCATGCTTGGGCCCTACCTTCGCTTCTTCCGAATCACCGTCAATTACAAGCCTTTTAGCCGTTTCAGGCCGTGGATAGTGCGGGAGCAGCTCCGTTTTTAATAGCAAATCATTCTGCTGAACCATCTCACCCGCAGCAAAATAGTGGCTCAGCACCTTGCCCGGCTGGGTGGCGCGCACTTCGTGCTCCATCTTCATGGCTTCCAATATCAGCAGTACGTCGCCAGCGGCCACCGTGTCGCCCGGCTGCACCAGCCATTGCACCAACTGGGCTTGCAGCGGTGCGCGTATTTCCACCATGGCTAAAACCCGCGCACCGGGAAATCGGCACCGCGCTGAATCCAGTTGCGCGGCGAGTAGGCGGTGCTGGCATCGGTCACATGCAAGGTGTAGGCGTGGCGGGAATGGGCCGAGCGGTTGGGCGCGCTGTAGTGCGGCAGCAAACCGTGAAACACCACCAAAGCACCCGCAGGCACGGGCAGCGCGACGGCAGCATCGCCCTCGGGCCAGGGCGTGGCGTCCAGCTTGTCCATCCTCACCATGTCCGCATCGCGCACATACAGCTCACGCAACGGGCCGCGGTGGCCGCCGGGTTGCACCCACAGGCAGCCGTTGTCTAAGGTGGCGTCTTCCAGCGCAAACCAGAAGGTGGTGACGCTCAGGGGCGTGGTGTCAAAAAAAGTGGCGTCTTGGTGCCAGCCCACTTCACCGCCAATGCCGGGCTGCTTGAAGATGTACATGGACTGCCAGATTTGCGGCTGGGTGAGGCCCAGGTCGTGGGCCACAGCGGCTAGCTCCGTCCCGCGCGAGAACGCGTCAAACACCGGGTCGCGGTCATGCAAGGCGTGGCCAATTTTGTTGATGGACAACGCTTTGGCCTGGCGCAATTCACCGTCGGGGCCAAAGGCCTCTTCTTCAAAGAAGCAGTGCACCTTGTCTGCCGAGCTTAGGAAGTAGGGGTTGGCATTGGTGGAGGAGTCTTTGGTACTAAAGATAGCGATGTACTCGGCTGGGTCAAAAGCCTCAACCATCGCCATAGCGCGCTGGCGTACCTGGGCCATGGCCGCTGCGGGTTTGAAGTCGGGCAGTACCAGATAGCCATTGGCCTGGTAGCTTGCGATTTGTTCTGCACTGAGCATGGGAATGTCCGTCCATTGTCGAAAAAACCAGTAACAGATCAGTATAAGTAGCGCTGCGTCCAGGCACCGTAACATTGGCAACATTTTCAGGAGCATGGCTTTGAATCTGGTCCCCCTCATCCAACTCTCCCGTGGCGGTATTCCCGAGTGCCTGCACCTGGGTGCTATCGCTGTGGTCAACCGCCACGGCACGATCACCGCCCAGGTGGGCGATGCGCATTGGCGCAGCTTTACGCGCTCCACCCTGAAGGCCTTGCAGGCATTGCCGTTTATGGAAGCCGACGGCCCGCAGCAGTTTGGTTTTGGCAGCGAACACATCGCGCTGATGTGCGCCAGCCACAATGGCGAAGACACCCATGTGGCCGTGGCCCGCGACATGCTGGCCAAGGCCGGACAAGGTGTGCCAAGCCTGCGCTGCGGCTGCCATGTGCCCCTGAAGTTCAGCACGCTGGAGCAACAGCCACCCGAAGGCGCGGTGTTTGACGCCAGCTACAACAACTGCAGCGGCAAGCACGCGGGCTTTGTGGCGCACTGTGTGCAACAGAGCTACACGCTGGACAACTACATTGACCCTGGGCACCCGCTGCAGCAAGCCATTCGCCGCGATGTGGCGCGGGCTGTGGGCCTGACCGAAAACGACTTGGCCATGGGCATAGACGGCTGCTCTGCCCCCAACTATGCCATGCCACTGTGGCGCTTGGCCTATGGCTATGCGCGCCTGGCTAGCGGCGGGCAGGATGCCGAGTTTGGTCCTAGCTTTGCGCAGTTAAGTGAAGCCATGACCCAGCACCCCAACCTGGTGAGTGGCACGGGCCGCAACGACCTGGCGTTTATGCAAGCCGGGCGCGGCGACTGGGTTAGCAAGGTGGGCGCAGACGGCGTGCAAGTGGTGGGTAGCAAGAGCCGAGGTGAGGCCTTTGCGATCAAGATCATTGATGCGAACAAGCCCGCACTTTTTGCGGCCAGCGTAGAAGTCATGGAACAATTGGGCTGGCTGGACGACGCGCAGCGCGAAGCCCTGAAACCCTGGCGCGCCCAGCCCATCATCAATGCCCGTGGCCTGCTGGTGGGTGAGCGCACCCCGATATTCAATTTGCAAACACCATGAACAAAAAGATCAGTCTGATTGGCGCGCCCGCCGACATTGGCGCTGGCACCCGCGGTGCCAGCATGGGCCCCGAAGCCCTGCGCGTGGCGAACATTGCCCAGGTGCTGGCTGGGCATGGCCTGGAGGTGCTGGACCGTGGCAACTTGACCGGCCCCAGCAACCCCTGGCAGCCGCCGGTCAATGGATACCGGCATTTGCCAGAGGCCGTGGCCTGGAACCAGACGCTGCACGACGCGGTGTATGCCGAGCTGCAAGAGGGCCGCCTACCCATCGTGCTGGGTGGCGACCATTGCCTGGGCATAGGCTCGATCAGCGCGGTGGCGCGGCACTGTCGCGATGTGGGCAAGAAGCTGCGTATTTTGTGGCTGGACGCGCATGCCGACTTCAACACCAATACGCTGACACCCAGCGGAAACATCCACGGCATGCCGGTGGCCTGCTTGTGCGGCCATGGCCCGCAGGAGCTGATTGAGATTGGCGGCAAGGTACCCGCAATTTCACCCAAGTGGATTCGCCAGATTGGCATCCGCAGTGTGGACGAAGGCGAGAAACGCTTTGTGCATGAGCAAGACCTGGAGGTCTTTGACATGCGCTACATCGACGAGATGGGCATGCGCGCGGCGATGGAACTGGCGCTGGCGCTGATCGACACCAACACCCACTTGCATGTGAGCTTTGATGTCGACTTTTTGGACCCCGAGATTGCGCCCGGCGTGGGCACCACCGTGCGCGGCGGGCCAACCTACCGCGAGGCCCAGTTGTGCATGGAAATGATTGCCGACACCGGACGGCTGGCGTCGCTGGATATCGTGGAGCTCAACCCCGCACTCGATGAACGCAATCGCACCGCCGAAGTGGCGGTGGATTTGGTGGAGTCGCTCTTTGGCAAGAGCACCCTCATGCGGAAATAGTTATTTTTCTTTACGGACGATGCGGCCCGATTGAATCTGGTCCACGCCCTTGGGGTTCTCGGCAATCCACTCTACCAGTGCGTCCAAGTCGACACCCAGATTGACCTTGTCGCGGCCTTGGCGGAACACGCTGAAGTCATCTCCGCCTTCGGCCATGAAGTTGTTCACCACCACGCGGTAATCTTTGGTTTCCACTAGCGGCTGGCCATCCAGCGTCAGGCTGTCCAGCGTAGAACTACCATCGGCAGCCTGCGACCACTGAAAGCGGAAGTTGTTGGACACCTGCGCAAAGCGCCGCGGTGCGGGCGTCTTGGGCAGTTGGCGCACCACCAGTTCGCGCAGTTGGGCACCGGTCAATGTCATCACCACCAGCTCATTGCTGAAGGGTTGAATCGCAAACAGATCGCCCATGGTGATAGGCTTGCCGGGCTCCACGATCAGATCCGCACGGATACCACCGGAGTTGATCATGGCGACATCAGCCACACCGCGCTTCTTGGCATAGGCAAGCTGCGCATCGGTGATCAAATTGCCAAGCGTCGAATCACCAAAGGGCGCAACCGGGTTACGTACTGCGCCGTGGGTCAGGGTGTTGATGGGACGATTACGCACGGCATTGGTCAGCTCAGCCGCGCGCTGCACCAGGGCGACAAACGCAGGATTTGGCACGTTGGCAGCTTGCAACACGGGGTAGTTCACCGCTTGCGCATCCAGCACCTGGCCGGTGGCAGTGACCTTCAAGCGGCTCTCGGTAATCCAGCCGCCAAAGCTGCCGGCTTGCACCAGCAAGCGTCCGTTGATCTTGCAGGTGTAGGCGTTGTGGGTGTGGCCACTGATGATGATGCCGTAGGCCGGGTCCAGGCGCTGGGCCACATCAATGCCGCGACCGCGTAGGCCTTCACATACATAGCTGGGGTCGTTGGCGGGACCCTCCGTCACCGCACCCTCATGCATGATGGCAACCAACAACTGCGCACCTTCGGCACGCAGTTGGGGGATCAGTGCGTTCATGGCATCGGCTTCGTCAATGAATTTAAGCCCACGGATCGCCTTGGCAACGATGACTTTGGGCGTATCCCGGGTGACGGCCCCAACCAAGGCAACCTTCATCCCCCCCACCATGACAATTTTGTGCGTCGGTAGCACTGTTTTTCCAGTGTCGGCGTCCAGCATGTTGACGGCCAAATAGGGGAACGCAGCGCCCTTGAACTCCGGCCACACGCATCCGGATGGGGCACACTCACCACGGCTCTTGCGCAGCAGTTCGGTCAAGCCTGCATCCAGATCATGGTTGCCCAAAGAGCTCGCATCCAGACCCATCGCGCTCAGCGCGCTGAGCGTGGGCTCGTCTGCCAGCAAAGACGACAGCTGGGGCGATGCACCCATCAAATCGCCCGCCGCCACAAACACGCTGTTAGGGCGCTGCGCACGCAAATCATTCAGCACGGTGGCCAGATAGGCCGCACCGCCGGCGGCCTGGGGTTTGATCTCGCCCGTCTTGGGGTCTGGCAAACGGGGCATCAAAGGCGTGGGCGACTTGGGCTGGATGTGGCCGTGAAAATCATTGATAGAAAAGATACTCAGTTCCGTGACTGGTGTTGGTGCACTGGCACAACCAGCGAGCACCAAAGCAGCCCCCAAAGTCCAAATGGGTGCGAGGCGGCGGGGCGTAAATGGGTCAAGTAACAAAGCAGATCTCCGGTGGTTCGGGGCGGTAATTAGAGGATATTGCCAAGAATCATAACGACGGTGGTACGCACACAACACCGTCACACAACTGTAAGCAGTTTGTCGCTATATTGCATATCTTTACGTCTCCCCCAGGTAAGTTTACCGAGGGGATTTTTTGTTTTTAGGAGCAGGCAGAATGCGCAGTAGTCACGATTCCTTATTCTCTGGTTTCTCCAGAACCGCCTTAAGCGCGGCCGTCGCCATTGTGGTGGCAGCTCCGGCTTTTGCCCAAAATACAACGGCAGCCATGGGCGGCCGGGTGAGCACCGCTGACGGCAAAGCCGTTGCGGGTGCCACCGTCAGTATTGTTCACCGCGAGTCCGGCTCAACCAATACCTTGGTGACCGATGCCGAAGGCCGCTACGCTGCCCGCGGCCTGCGCGCTGGCGGCCCTTACACCATCACGGTGTTGAAGGGCAGTGACAAAGATGTGCGCGACGAAATCTACCTGCAACTGGCAGAGAACCAAACCGTTGATTTGATGATTGGTGGCACGACGCTAAATGCCGTGGTGGTAACAGGCGCAGCCAATAGCAAGTTCAACAGCGGCACCATGGGCTCCGGCACCAGCATTGGCCGCAAAGAAATTGACGCGTTCGCTTCCATCGGCCGCAATTTGCAAGACTACGCTCGCACAGACCCACGCTTGTCGCAAACCGACAAAGAGCGCGGTGAGATTTCTGCGGGTGGTCAAAACAGCCGCTACAACTCCATCACCATCGATGGCGTGCGCGTGAACGACACCTTTGGTCTGGAAGCCAATAACCTGCCCACGACCAAGCAACCCGTATCTATTGATGCGATCCAGTCGGTGCAGGTCAACCTGTCCAACTACGATGTAACCCAACAGGGCTATACCGGAGCCAATATCAATGCGGTGACCAAGTCCGGCACCAATGAAGTCAAGGGCAGCGTTTACTACGTCTACCGCGACGAAAAAATGGGTGGCCAGCGCTACAACCGCACCAACGACACCTACTTCAGCTTCTTGCCTTACAAGGAAGACACCAAAGGCTTCACGCTGGGTGGCCCCATCATTCAAGACAAATTGTTCTTCTTTGCCAGCTACGAAGAACTCAAGAGCGGCCGCGCGCAGCCTGAATTTGGACCTGTGGGCGGCAACCTGAGCACCGTGGCGATCTCTCAGTCTGCCATCGACTCACTCAAGACCATCTCCCAGACCAAGTACGGCATGGCCGTGGGTGATACCTCTGGCCCCACCGCGCTGAATGCCAAAGACTATCTGCTGAAAGTCGACTGGAACATCAATGACCAGCACCGCGCCAACATCCGCTTCGCGCGCACAGAGCAGACCGACACCAACAACGGTAGCTTCTCCGGCTTCAGTGCCACCGGGCTGCAGTTGACGTCTGCGTGGTGGGATCAACAGAAGAAGATCGACACCACGGTCGCCCAATGGTTCGCCGACTGGACGCCCACCTTCTCCACCGAAGTGAAAGTGTCCAACCGTGACTACAACAGCGTTCCGCTGAACTACGCCAATCTGCCTGCGATGGCATTTCAGTTCACGGGCCCCGCACCTGCAGGTTCGCCCGCTGGCGTGAACACCGGCAGCCGCTTCCTGAACTTCGGAACCGAGCAAAGCCGCCACTTCAACGTGCTGGACACCAAGACATTTGACGGCTACGTGGGTGCCACCTGGGCATTGAACGACCACGAAATCAAGTTCGGTACCGACCTGAGCAACAACAAGGTCTACAACGCTTTCTTCCAAAACACCAAGGGTAACTACACCTTCAGCTGCGTTAACAGCTCGGCGACTTACACCTACAGCTTCGGCGCTATCAACTGCGGCACCGCCACAGCTGCGCAAATTGAAGCCGCGATTCTGGAAAACTTTACCAAGGGTCGTCCATCGTCTTATCAAGTGCAACTCCCTGTCGTCGGCGGCACGCTGGACGCAGGTATTGCGCAATGGGCGGTACAAAACACCGGCTTGTTCTTGCAAGACACCTGGACTGCCAGCAACAAGTTGACCATCACGGGCGGCATCCGTATAGATCGCCAGACAACCGGTGACAAACCTGCTTACAACGCAGCGGCAGCGGCCCCCACAGTGGTTGGACGCGTCACTGGCACCACGGTGGTACGCAACACCGGCGGTTTTGGTCTGGACAACAGCGTGACCATTGACGGACAAGAGCTGGTTCAGCCACGTTTGGGCTTCAACTATTCGCTGGACTCTGCGGACTAGAAAAAGGCGCAAGTCCGAGGCGGCTTTGGTCTCTTCCAAGGCGCTGCAGCCAACGTCTGGTTGTCAAACCCTTACTCCAACACCGGATTGGCAACACGCATCATTGGTTGCGGTGGCTCCTTCGCTGCATGCCCCACAGCTGGCGGCATCTTCAGTGCTGACCCGAACAACCAGCCCACTAGCTTCGTTGGCGCATCGCCAGCGGCCAATGTGGACTACATTGAAAAGGGTCTGTCTCAGCCTTCCGTATGGAAAGCCAATTTGGCTTACGACGCAGAACTGCCATGGGGTGGATTGGTCATTGGCGCAGAGTGGTTGGGTACCAAGACCAAAGACGCCATCTATTACAAGCATTTGAACTTGGGTGATGCCACACGCTCTGGCCCAGATGGTCGCCAGATGTTCTATACACCACAGGGTTACGACCCAGCTTGCTGGACTGCCACCGGTGGCACTATCACCACCGGCAATTGCACCGGCTTGCGTACCCGTGCTTTGAGCAATGCAGCGTTCAACAACGTGTTGCAAGCCGTGAAGACCAGCGAAGGCGGCGGCAATGCAGTGACCCTGACCCTGACCGGACCCAAAGTGTTGGGCGTGGACTGGAATCTGGCTTACACCCGCACGGACGCCACTGAAGTCAGTCCTCTGACTTCTTCGGTCGCCAACTCCAACTACAACGCACGTTCCATCTTCAACCCCAATGAAGAAACCAATGGCAATTCGGCTTACCTCACCAAAGACCGCGTGAACGCATCGTTCAGCTGGTCCAAGGCCTTGGTCGGCAAGTACAAGACCAGCTTCGGTTTGTTCTATGAAGGCCGTACTGGCAAGCCATACAGCTGGACTTACGGCAATGACATGAACGGCGACGGTATTTCAGGCAATGACTTGATGTACATCCCGAGCAAGCCAGGTTCCGGTGAAGTGATTTTTGCTGGCGACACAGCCACAAACCATGCCAACGAAGATCGTTTCTGGAACATCGTGGAAGCCCATGCCGATCTGCGTGAATCCAAAGGCCAGGTTGTCAGCCGCAACGGCAGTTTTGCACCCGTGGTGCACAACTTCGACTTGCGTATCAGCCAGGAAGTCCCTGGTTTTATGCCTAAGCACAAAGGTGTATTTACCTTTGACATCTTGAACGTTGGCAACTTGATCAACAAAGAGTACGGCCGTATCGACGAGGCTGGCTTCAGCAGCGCCGGTGGTCAGCGCCGTACCTTTGTTGCATTCGGTGGTATCGATGCGGCAGGCAAGTACGTCTATGTCGTGCGTCCTGCAGAAGATGCATTGCAACTGCGCCAGATCAAGGGCGAGTCGCAGTGGGCTATGCAAGTGACTGCACGTTACGAGTTCTAAGCGCCGAACAGATCCCGAGCCTGATGGCTTGGGATCCAGGAATGCAAAAAGCCCCTGTCAGTGATGACAGGGGCTTTTTTTATGGGCAAATCCTTAGACCGCCAGCTACGCCAATTGGAATGGCAGCTCACGCAGCGGTTTGCCAGTGACACGGCGCAATGCATTGGCCAATGCCGGGGCAAAAGGCGGCAGCCCCGGCTCGCCCATGCCCTTGGGTGGATCGTTACTAGGCACGATGTGTACCGCCACCTGCGGTGCATCGCCAATGCGGGCGGGCGCAAAGTCGTGGAAGTTGCTTTGCTCTACCGCACCGTCTTTGAAGGTGATGGCGTGGCCCGGCAACGTAGTACCCAGCGCCATGATCACCGCGCCCTGCACTTGGGTTTCTACGGTGCGCGGGTTAATGCACAGGTTGCAATGCACACCGGCGGTAACGTTATGAATGACGGGTTTGCCGCTCTTCATGCTGGCTTGCACCACGTAGGCCACCACGGATTCAAAGCTCTCGTGCACTGCGACACCCCACTGCGCTCCGGCAGGCAATGGCGTTTTACCGTAGCCGCTTTTGTCCACCGCCAGTTGCAACGCGGCTTTGTGGCGGGGGTGACCCTCGCCCATGAGCTTGAAGCGGTAGGCCACTGGGTCTTGTTGAGTAGCCTGCGCAATTTCGTCGACCAAGGTCTCCATCACAAAGGCAGTGTGCGTAGACCCCACCGAGCGCCACCAGAGGACGGGTACATTGACTTTGGGGTGGTGTACCGATAAGCGCATGGGCACGTTGTAAGGCGCACCCATGCCTTCTGTGGCGGTGCTATCAACACCGTCTTTGACCATCCAGCCTTCAAAGGCGGTACCCATACCAATGCTTTGACAAACAATGCGGTGGTCCCAACCCAGCACCTGGCCTTGCGCATCAAAGCCGATCTCGGCGCGGTGCACAGCCATGGGCCGGTAGTAGCCTGCCTTGACATCGTCTTCGCGGCTCCACATCACCTTGACCGGCGCACGTTTGCCTGCGGCAGCCAATGCTTTGGCAACGCTGACAGACTCCAGCACGTACTCCGATGTGGGCACTGCGCGGCGACCGAATCCACCACCGCCCATGAGCACTTGGATGTTGACCTTTTCGGGTGCGAGGCCCGTAGCTTGCGCGACGGCACCGGCATCAATGCCAGGCATTTGGGATGCGTAATACAGCTGACAACTATCTGCTTTGAGGTCTACCGTGCAAGCCAGCGGCTCCATTTGGGCATGGTTCAAATAGGGGAACACAAACTCGGCGGAGATCTTGTTGGCGGCGGTGGGCAACTTGGAAACGTCGGCCTGAAATGCAGCGCCCGGAGCCAAGGCCCCTGGCGTCTTTGCCAGCCCTTTGTACTGCGCCAGCAGCGCGGCGGTGTCGGGTTTTTCTACCGCGCTGGTATCCCATTCAATGGTCAGTGCATCGCGGCCTGACTTCGCGGGCCAATAGCCATCTGCGACCACGGCAATGCCTTTCGCACCGCGATCCAAATCGACCACCAACACCGCACGCACACCTTTGATCTTTTCAGCGGCCGTTGCATCAAAGCGCTTGAACTTGGCTCCAAAGCTTGGTGGATGGGCAATCACGGCCACCAACATGCCAGGCAACTTGGTATCAACCCCATAGCTCTGCTGACCGCTCGATTTGGCGCGTGACACTTTGAGTCCCGTGGGTTTACCAATGAGTTGAAAGTTTTTTGGGTCCTTCAAGACTACTTTTTCTGGGATGGGTTGCAGCATCGCGGCATCAAACAATTCGCCATACGTGGCGGTCTTGCCCGCACCGCTGACCACCCCGTTTTGCGCCGTCAAACTGGCGGCGGGTACCTTCCATTGCTCTGCGGCAGCAGCCACCAGCATGGCCTGGGTACGGGCACCCAGTTCGCGGTACTGTTGGTAACTGTTTTTAACGGAGTTGGAGCCGCCGGTGAGGTGGATACCCATGAACGGATCCACGTAATTGCCACGTTGGTTGCCAAAACCAGTTCGCACTTTCGCCCAATCCACACCCAGCTCTTCGGCGCAGATCATGGCTAGCGCAGTTTCAATGCCCTGCCCCATATCCATACGGTTGCACAGCACGGTCGTGGTGCCATCTTTGGCAATGGTGACAAAGGCCGCAGGCTGCTCGGTCGGTTTTTGGCCGGGCGGCACACTGGGTGCCTGCTGGGCGCGCACATCCAGCGTGGCAAGCGGCATGAAGGCCAGCCCCACCGCCCCACCCAAACTCATGGTGACAAACGAACGGCGTGACAAAGCTGCAGTGGGCTGTGCGCTATCCGCAGCAGCCTGGCGGAGGTATTTTTCAATCATCATGGTCGTGCTCCTCAGGCCAAAGTTTTTGCAGCGTCTTTAATGGCAACGCGAATGCGTTGGTAGGTGCCGCAGCGGCAAATATTGCCCGCCATGGCTTCGTCAATTTGCGCGTCATTGGGGCTCTTGTTGCGCGACAACAGCGCGCTCGCACTCATGACCTGCCCACTTTGGCAGTAGCCGCATTGGGCCACGTCGTGCTTCACCCAGGCGTCTTGCACGGCCTTGCCCACTTTGTTGGCGCTTTGCGCTTCGATAGTGCTGATTTTTTTGCCCACCACGGATGCAATGGGCGTGACGCAAGAGCGCGTGGCTTGTCCGTCGACATGCACTGTGCAGGCTCCGCACAAGGCCATGCCGCAACCAAACTTGGTGCCCGTCATGTTGAGGTTATCGCGCAAGGCCCAGAGCAGGGGTGTTGCAGGGTCTGCATCGACTGAAACGCGTTTGCCGTTAATGGATAACGATACTGCCATGGGTGTCTCCTCAATAGGTGCCCTGCCTACAGGGCCGTGTAACTGGAACCAGCGGGCCGTCTGAACCGCCTGAGCACTCTATTCGAAATCGCCGCAACGTGCTTCCGCCGTTGGAAAACAGGTGTCTACAGACAGCGTTCGCTTTTTTCGCCACCCCACGGTCTCGATAGCTGCAGTTTTATCTCAGGCAGCACATCCATTTGTATATGTAGTTTGACTACATATACAAATATGAAATTTGTAATTTACTCAAACTAATCAATGGTTTATGTTTATTTGACATTTTCTAAGCGTTTCTACTTAGGCATAAAAATAAGTAACAACACTACACTGCGTCGGCCTCTTCACTGAACTGCCATGCAAAACATGCCCAAAAGGCTGGCAAGCGCGCTGCACCCCTGCACGGACGGACGGTATGCCGAGGATGAACTGTTATGAAAAAAATTCACCCCTAAACGGAGCAAACATGACAAGCCGATCTCTAACGCCTCTACTCAAACGTCTGGTCGCCGGTTGCGCAGTTTTTTGCGGCACCCTGGCCCTATCGACGCCCGCCTACGCCCTCAACCCCAGCGACACATCCGTGCAAATGTTCCGATGGAAATGGAATGACATTGCCAAGGAATGCACCAACTGGCTGGGCCCCAAGGGCTATGGCGCGGTTCAGGTATCGCCGCCCCACGCGGCACCCAATTTGGGTTTTTGGTACGACATGTACCAACCCGTGAACTACACCGTGCTGAACAGCGCCATGGGAACGGAAGCGCAGTTCCAAACCATGGTCAACACCTGCCATGCTGCGGGCGTCCGCATTTATGCCGACGTGGTGGTGAACCATATGGCACCCAATTCGGGCACCGCCACCGATGGCAGCACCTGGAATGCCAATACGCTGACCTATCCTTTTTTTAGCGGCAACGATTTCCATGCCAACTGCGCCATTCAAGACGGCGACTACGGCAACCCCGGCAACCAAAGCGGCGTGCGCAACTGCCGCTTGGTGGGCCTGATTGATCTGGCAACCGAGACCACTTACGTTCGCACCCAGGTGAAAAACTACCTGAGCAAGTTGCTCAACATGGGCGTGGATGGATTCCGCTTTGATGCGTCCAAGCACATGCAGCCCGCTGATTTGCAGGCCTTTGTGAGTGGCGTGGCACAAACCACCCAAGCGGGAGAGGCCGTGTGGGTGACACACGAAATCATTCCGGACGGCAACGTGAACCGCGCCGACTACTTCTCCAGCGGTACGGTGAATGAATTCAAGTTCACCTACGCTATGCGCGAGACATTCCGCGGCACCAATGGCAACCAACTCTCGCAAATTCGGACCTACATGGGCACTCCGGGCAATTGGGGCGGCACCTGGGGGTTTATCGATAGCCCCAAAGCCACCGTATTTGTGAACAACTGGGACACCGAGCGCAGTGGCGATTCGTTGATTGCCAGTAATTTCACTGGTATCACCAACGACACCCAAGGCAGCAAACGCTATGACCTGGCCAATGTGTTCATGCTCGCCTGGCCCTACGGACACGCCCAAGTGCATTCGGGCTTCCGGTTTACCAACAAAGACCAAACCAACCCGAGCGCCAGCCCCTTCGATGCCAGTGGCAATCCACTGATCAATGTGAACTGGGACTTCATCCACCGCTGGGGCAATGTCGCCAATATGGTCAAGTTCCGCTCCACGACCTCTGGTCAAGGGGTTGGCAACTTTATTAATGGCACCACCAACCAGATTGCCTTCAGCCGGGGCAACAAAGGATTTGTGGCTATTAACAATGAGTTTGCCGCGTGGAACGCCACGTTTCAAACCGGCCTGCCTGCTGGCACCTACTGCAACGTCATTCAAGGCGAGTTGAACGCGGCAAACAGCGGTTGCACTGGTGCAAGCGTGGTGGTCAATAGCAGCGGTCAAGCGACACTGAGCATTGCAGCCAATGGTGGCAGCGTCGTGCCCGCTGTGGCTATCCATGCGAATCAGAAGGTCACCGGTGGTGGCGATACCACGCCACCCAGCGTACCGACCGGGCTAGTGAAGAGCAATGTCACATCTAGCGCCGCCACGGTGAGCTGGACAGCATCGACCGACAACGTTGGCGTATCACTGTACAAAGTGCTGCGCAACGGCACGCAGGTCACAACCACGGCATACACCAGCTTTACCAACACCGGGCTTTCCGCTGCGACCACCTACAGCTATACCGTGTCGGCGCACGACGCAGCGGGTAACGGTTCTGCCGTCAGCGCGCCACTATCGATTGCGACACTGGCCGCCCCAGCAGGTTGCCAAGTCAAGTTCACGATCGCCAACGCGAATACCGTGTCTGGCCAGAACCTGTACGTGGTTGGCAACCAAACCGCCCTGGGCAACTGGACACCCGCTTCCGGATTTGCGCTGGTCATCCAAGGCAGTGGAGCCAATGTCCCCTGGACGGGAACCGCAACCCTGCCCGTCAACACCGCCATCCAATATAAGTATGTGAAATGGAACGGCAGCACCGCCGTATGGGAAAGCAACCAAACCACAGCATCGGGTAACCGCGAAGTGACGACACCAGCCTCCTGCGCATCCCCCGTTCTGCGGAGCGACGGCAACTTCAAGTTCTAAGCCCAATACAAATGCTTACAAAAACCGCCCTGATGGGCGGTTTTTTTGTTTGCTACAGGTACATCACCATTCGCTATGCAGCAATGCGGGTGCTTTCTGTGACCGATTTGGCATGCCGCAAACTGAATCCCGTCAAAGCCCACCTAAAAAGTACGAGAATCCGTTTTCTATGTAGCCACGCTCCGCCTGCCCACACAGCACATCCTATGAACTTGCGCCAACTCGGGTCTACCATCTTTGCCAGCTTTCTGGTGGCGGGCATGGCCCATGCCCAGACCTTCAAGTTTTCCGACGACGAAAAAGCGGCGAAGGAACAAGAGGCCCAAGGCAAGGCGCGGGTGCAGGCGCTGCTCAACACGCCCTGCAAAGCCAAACTGAAGAACCAAAAAATCATGGTTCTGATCGGGCAAAACCAAAATGGTGCCATCAACGCCGCGCAGTCAGGATTCAGCCCCCACTTTGACGCTATTAACCGCAAGCTGCAAGCGCTGGGTCTTAAAACAGTGACACAAGAGCAAATACGCGCGCAAGTTAAGCAAGCTGAAATTGATGCCTATTTCAAGAACGATGCAGATGCCGCACTGAGTGCATCGCGGCGCATGGCAGCCCAATATGTTTTGCGCGGCCTTATTTCAACGTCAGCGTCCTACAACCAAATGGTTAACGTCAACCAGGTTACGGTCAGCATGGCTTTTAGCCTGACGGGAGCCGACGGGAAACTGCTGTCGCAGGCGAATGCAGAGAGCGCCAGCTACGCAGGTGCAGACGTCAACGGCATGGCCTTAACGCTTGTCAATGAACAGGCCGAAGACGTTGTTGCCCAACTCTACAGCGACTACTGCAGCAAGTCCGGCGTACGCTGAAGGCAGCGTAAAAACGCCATCCATTTACCCATTGTTTACTTAGAAGGAGACCCCATGCGCTACTCAATCAAATCCCTGGCCGCAGTCGCTGTGTTGGCAACTTTGGCGACAGCCACTGCGGTGCATGCACAACCCACATTTGGCAACCCGTCTCCAACGGCTGGCAGCTCTACTTCTAACAAAGCCAATGACGCTGCAGATGCAGCGGCATACAAAGAAGTGGAATACACCAATCGCAACAAAAAGGGACCTGCACTGGTCGTCATCCCCGGCGAAATCAAGAGCAACAACGCGACATTCACCCAAAAATTCTCGTCCAACAATATTGCGGACTTCGGTGAACTTGAGTTGTCCTCGGCCAACTTCCCGGTTTTGGAGCGTTCGAACCTGGGTAACTTGATTCAGGAAGTTTCATTGGCTTACAACATGGGCGACCCAGCGTTGGCGCGTAAGTCCATGCAAGTGGGCAAGCTCAAAACCACCAAGTGGATCGTGAAATTTGACATTCTGAAAGCCGAGCAAATTGCAGAGAACAAAAAGGGCTTTGACGGACGCGCGGCGGGTGGCCTGCTCAGCATGTTCGGTGGCGCGGCGGGTGCAGTGGCTGGCACTGTTGCGGGCTCTGTCAACAACCAAGACACTACGGGAGTGTGGCTGATCGGTATGCGCTACAAGATCATGGACGCGACCACCACAGACCAAGTAGCGCAAGGCTACAAAGAGTTAAAAATGGAAGTGGGCTCAACGCAAGAGAGTGTGATGGGTATCTCTAGTGCAGCCAAAGGCGGCGTCGGCTTGGACACGATGGTGCAGCGCCTGATCCAAACTGCGGTGTGGGATATTGACGCCAAATACAAATAATCTGCATAGGAAAAAGCCACCATGGCGGCATTCAATAAACTCGGCAAGTACCAGATTCGACGCGAACTCGGCAAGGGTGCCATGGGCGTTGTGTATGAGGGTTTTGATCCCGTCATCGAACGGGTCGTAGCGATCAAGACCATCTTGCCGCAGCAGCTCGGTGCCGAAGAATCGCAGAGTGTCATGGCCCGCTTCAAGCGCGAGGCACAGGCCGCCGGGCGGCTGAACCATCCGCACATCGTGGCCATCTACGACTATGGCGAGGTAGTGGCTGAAGACGATCACACCATGGTGGCCGCTCCCGCAGATACACAGGGCCAAGAGAAGCGCGTCGCCTTCATTGCGATGGAGTTTGTCAAAGGTAAGGAGCTGCGCGATTACTTTGAAGCCAATGAGCGCTTTGCCCTGCCCGAAGTGCAACGCATCATGGGCGAGATGCTGTCTGCATTGGGCCACGCGCACAGCAATGGCGTCGTCCACCGCGACATGAAACCGGCCAACCTGATCGTGCTGGACGATGGCAGCATCAAGGTGGCAGACTTTGGTATTGCGCGGGTGGAGAAATCGGAACTAACCCAGGCCGGCACCGTCATGGGCACGCCGTCCTATATGTCGCCAGAGCAGTTCATGGGGCAAACCGTGGATGGCCGTAGTGACATTTTCTCGTGCGGCGTCATCCTGTACCAATTCTTGACTGGCGAAAAACCCTTTACCGGAAACACCACCACCATCATGTACAAGGTGCTGCGGGAAGAGCCGCTGGCACCGTCCATGCTGAACGTTGCACTGCCGCCCGCTTTTGACTCTGTCGTCAAAAAGGCCATGGCCAAAAACCCCGACGAGCGCTTTCAAACTGCCCAAGAGTTCTCCGACGCGATCAAGGCGGCCGTGGCTGGTCCGCCCACGGACCAAACCGTGGTGAACACCCACACCACGCCGCCACCTGCGCAGGTGGCGGCCAGTGCGCCCACCAAGGCTGCGCCCGCTGCCAAACCCGCAGTAGGCGCGGCGCTCCCATCGACCGCGCCCGCCAGTAGCGAAGCATCCAAGTCCAAAATACCGCTTCTGGCCTTTGCGGGCGTGGCGGCTGCGTTGGTACTGGGCGGCGTGGCCTATGTCACGCTAACCAAGCAAGCTCCCAACGCAACACAGGCGGCCGCAGAGGTGCCCGCTGCTACGGCGAGCAATAACAACCCAGCAGCCAGCGCCCAAAACGCCGCTACAACCAGCACCCCAGCAGCTGCCAATGAACCCGCGCTAGAGCCCGGCACGATGGTCATCAGCGCTCTGGGCTTGGTAGACCCCAAAGACCCCAAGTTCAAGGGTGACGAAGCTGCCGCCTTGGCCGAGGCGCGCGCCGATGCCAAACGCCAACTGGTCGAGAAAGCACTGGCTTTGTATGTCGACAAAGGCTCCCTAGACAAAAACTATGCGGTCTTGGAGCAAAAGCTGTTTTCTCAATCCGGTGCCTTTATCAAAACCGTTTTGCAGGACGGCACGCCCGTTGCAGGCCCTTCCGGACTGATGGAAGCCGAAGCGCGCGCCGTGGTGAAAGTGCGCGAGGTGCAGAAGTCGCTCAACCAGCTGTCCAAAGACGAGCGCATTGATTTCATTCGCAACAATGGCGACCCCAAGGTGGCCGTGCAGATTGGGGTTATGCAGGTAGAAAGTGCGCAGGCGCTGCCCCCAGCGCGATCAGCCATTGCCGAGAACGTTCTTAAAGAGCGCATTCGCTCCTTTGGTTTCAAGGTGTGGTCCAACGAAGGCGATGTGGCCGCCGCAGCCAACGCCAAGCCGGCCGATTTTCAGGTGGTGGGTGAGGTCAAGTTGAAGTTGCTGTCAAGAAAGCTGGAAGCGTCCGGGCTTACCGTAAGCCAGACGAACTTGACCTCCTGGACTCTGAAGGCAATCGACAAAACCAGCGGTGAAGAAATTTACCTCAACACCGTCACCCCCACCGGCAAGAGCTGGAACACCGAAGACCTGGCCCTGGCGGAAATCGGAAAACTGGTGGGCGACGAGTTCTCGAAAAACTTCTTCCTGCAGCACTTTAATTTTGGTAGCCAGAAGGTACTGTTCCAGGTGGCGGGTTTGCCGGACGCACAAAGCGCCAAGTCGCTGTTGCGCGAGCTGCGTGGCTTTCGCCAGGTGCTGGATGCCCAAATGGTGGGCGACACCGGCAAATACCAACTACAGCTTGCGGAGGGCAGTGCTGGCAGCCTGGTGCAAGACGTGATTCTGAAGTCCCTCAACACCAAGCTGGGCCAGGCCTGCTTTGCGCTGACCGATGTAACGGCTACTGGAGTCAACGCCAGCTTTTCGCCCCCCTGTGCCGAAGCGGCTGTGCGCAGCAAAATGGAGTCTGTGGCCCCGGCGGGCTTGATCGACGCGCCCGATGTACGCGGCAAGCCCCTGCTGAAAGTGCGCCCCAACAAGTCGGCTTGAAGGCCTGGGGGCCTTTAGGACTGCAATCGCCGGGGGCAAGTGCCCCTAGCGCTTGACTTCGAAGTAAATCGTCTCGTCGGGCGAGTCCGTCACGCTGTGGCCTAGGGCGATACGCCCGCTGCCGCGCAGCATCACCTCTTCCCGCCGCAGCACCATTTCGGCCTCGCCATCAAACACGACATAGGTGCCATTGGTGCTTTGGTCGGTCAGAATAAATTTGTCGCGGCGGCGCTCAACCCGTGCGTGCTGGCGCGACGCCATGCGGTCGGGCACCACCATCTGGCAGCTAACATCGCGGCCCAAAACGATTCCACTATTGGAATCTTGCAGTGAGCGCTGTGTAGCGCCAAAGCGCAGCACCAATTCAATGTGGCGCGGCGCATGCGTCATGGATGGGGTGGCCATGGTCAGCTCTTCACCCGCCTGCCAAATGACTTCACATACCTCAACGTTATCGCCCTTGCCCTTGACGGCCAGGGCCGCAATGCGGCGTGTGGAGGCCCGCAGCATGGGCACCATCAGTTGCACTGTGGCCAAAGTCGTCATGATTTGCGTGCCCTTAGCCAAGCCCGCCATGCGCGCGGCCAGATTCACGGTATCGCCAAACACGTCGTTGTGCTCTTCGATGACCGGGCCAAAGTGAAAGCCCACCCGGATGGCGCGCTTGGTGTTAGAGACCTCTGGCAGGGCGTCGATTTTGGTTTGCATGTCGGTGGCGGCCAGCAAGCCGGCATCGGCATTGGGCAGCACGCACATGACTTCGTCACCAATGGTCTTGATCACCCGCCCACCGTATTGGGCCACCACGGTACGCATGGTGGCAATGCACTCATCGACCATGGCCTTGGCCTGGGTGTCGCCCAGGGCGTCGTACAGCTTGGTGCTACCGGCTACGTCTGCAAACAGGACCACCATCGTCGCGGCAGACGAACCCAGAGGCGCTGCCGCCGTATCGGGGGCTGCCATTTCTGGCGGTGCAAGAGCGGTCTTGTGGGGCTCAAAGGTTGCCATGGCGCCTGGTGGGGTGAAAGGATGATTTCAACACGTTCAAAAGCATTCTATCTGGGCATCCGACAAGGGGGCTTTGCCACGGACTGAACGGCGGCACCTGTTTGCCGTGGGCTGGCGGGCTGCGCGCGCACTGACCTAAAATTGCTGCGCAAAATGCTCGAAGTGCGCGAACTGTGGAAACCAGAATGGCCAGCAAAAAAACCCTCTATGAAATATTGGAAGTGCCTGCAGATGCCAGCTACGCTGACATCCGGGTCGCGCATGATCGTTTGATCCAGGCACTCGAAGCCAAGCAGGTCCAGCTGGGCCGGGAAGACTTTGAGCTGCAGTCGCGTCTGGTGCGGGTGGCTTTCACCACCCTCTCGACCCCTTTGTCGCGCGACGCTTACGATGCCCATTTAACTGTCACCAAAGAACCCGCGTCCCCTGCGCCCTTGGCCTTGGTGCCTATGGACAAGCCGGACGCGGTCTCCCTGCGTGCGGACGCCATGGTGTTGCGCGCCGAGGCCATGGCTTTGCGGGCCGATGCCCTGGCGCTGAAAGCCGAGGTTGCCAGTGGGCAATTCGAGCCACTGCATAAGCCCGTTGGGCACTTCATTCCGCCGATCTTGCTGGCATCCTCCAGAACGCTGCTGCTGACCTTGGGCACACTGGCGGCGGTGGCCATGGTGATCAAGCTGCTGTTTTTGTTTATGGTGTCCCAGCAACCGGACGATGGCGGCAAGGCCAGGAGCCAGGCCGAAGACAAGCTGGTTGCGCAAGAGTATTTTCAGGCGCATGGCGTACGCCCAGCCAACCGTGCCGAGCTTGAACTGCTAGAGGCCAACCGTCGGCGCGAAGAGGCTGCCCAGCGCAAGGCGGACGAAGACAAGCGCCGCGCAGAAGACAACGAGCGCCATTTTGCCGAAGAAAGCCGCCGCCGCGGCGACCAGGTGTCGGCCGAGCTGCAATTTGCCGAAGAGCGCGCCCGGCAAGCACGCCAGGAAGAAAAACGTCAACAGCAAGAGCGCGAAGAGGAGAAGCGCCGCGACGCCATTGCTGAGCGAGAGCGCATAGAGGCTGATCGGGCCAGGTGGCGTGATATTTTGACCACCCCAAGCAACCCCCGCTAAGGCCATGGCCGCACTGCCAAGCCGAGCGGCACGCCCGCTGTCCACGCGGGTGTCTGTTGCACTGCGGCTATTGGCCCTAGTCGCCCTAATGTCCCTACTAGCCCCACTCACTGGATGCAGCGGGCGCAAGGCACCCACCGCAGCATCGTTTGTTGGCAAATGGCAGTCTTCCAAGCTGGACACACCGGTCCACCTGTATAGCAACGGCGAATGGGAAATCAAGAAAGACGATGGCAGCGTTTTGCAATACGGCGTGTGGGAATACAAGGACGGGCGCATCATCTGGAACTACAAAATGGGTTCGCAGATCGGGCGCGATGTGAATATTGTGCAATCCGTCAACGCCACGGAGTTCCGTCTGCATGAGGACCAAGCCATCACCACGTTCAAGCGCCTGGACTAAGCCCTGGACTGAGCACCCCCCTTTGTAGCCATGCCAGTGAACCATTACGACACCCTAGAAGTCAGCCCCAAGGCCAGTGCCGAGGTGATACGCGCGGCCTACAAGAGCCTGATGCAACGCCACCACCCCGACAAGCAAGCCGACGCCACCAACAACAGTAACAACAACAACGAGCGCGCCACGCACATTGCGCAGGCCTATGCCGTACTGAGCGACCCAGGCCAGCGCGCGGCCTATGACCAAACATTGTCATTGCCATCGCTGCCCGCCCTGTCTGCACTGCCCGCCCATGGTGTGGCGGTGCCAGCGCGCGCAGGCACCAAGAGCCGCCGCCCCGCGCCCTCGGATCGCAAAGCCTGGTATGTCTGGTACGCCTGGGGGCTGATTGCCACCATTTTGGTGGCCGGTGGCGTCATCTTGACCCAGTCCAAAAAACGCGCGGATGCCAGACCCCCGCTGGGCGATGTGCGGCCCGGCCCACGCACCGAAGGCCGGGATGGCCCAGGCCAAGCCGCCGCAGATCCGCTGCCACTGGGCACTGCGCCCGCCCTGACCGGCATGCCTCCCCCAGAAACCCCGGCACAGCTGCAGGCGCGCACGGTCATGCCCTATGCCTTGGATTTATCGGTAGACCTGCCACCTGCCAAGGGCACCACAGGCAACAGCGGCCATGTGCTCACCATTGCCGAGCTGGGCCTGCGCGTGGCCGCGCCCGAACCGTTGCGTTGGGTTGAAAAGATACAGACCCAACGCCAGGACATCCTGCGCCAAATCTTGGTGCAGCTGGCCAGCGCCCGCGCAGAAGAGCTCACCAAACCCGAGGCCGATCTCTACCTTAAAGGCATGATCGCCAGCACCGTGGCCAAAGCCATTGGTTTACCAACGGCCGCGCCACCCGCTGCACCGCCGGTGGACCCGACGCAACTGCCGGTGCAGCCGATTGAAGTGCTGCTGCCCCAGGGCTTTCGGTTGCGATAGTGCGCACTCAGCGCTATTACTTTCGTAGCTGCTCCCGCACTATCCACGGCCTGAAACACGTATTTGGCTTAAATTTTTGACCTATAACAGCAGGAGACTCACATGACCCTTTTTCACGGCTGGGCCGCACACGCCAGTGGCGCACCACTGCAACCCATCGAATTTGACCCCGGCCTGATGGACCCAGAAGACGTAGAAATTGCCGTGGAGTACTGCGGCGTATGCCACTCCGATCTGGCCATGGTGGACAGCGAGTGGTTCCCCGTCAACTACCCCATCGTGCCCGGTCATGAGGTGGTGGGCACCATCGTGGCCGTGGGAGCGCAGGCCAAAGGCCGAAGCGTGGGCCAGCGCGTAGGCCTGGGCTGGCACAGCAAAAGCTGCCTGCACTGCCACCACTGCATGGGCGGCGAGCAAAACCTATGTGGCAAACGCCAGCCCACCATCATTGGCCGCCACGGTGGCTTTGCCGACAAGGTACGCGCGCACTGGAGCTGGGCGCTGCCGCTACCCGCCGCGCTAGACCCCGCCTCTGCCGGGCCGCTGATGTGTGGCGGTGGCACCGCGTTTTTGCCGTTTGTGTTGCACGACATCAAGCCCACCGACCGCGTTGGGGTGGTGGGCATTGGCGGCCTGGGCCACTTGGCCGTCAAGTTTGCCAAAGCCTGGGGCTGTGAGGTGACTGCATTTACGTCTAGCCCCTCCAAACGCGAAGAGGCACTGCTGCTGGGCGCGCACCGCACCGTGTCGAGTGTGGACGTGAAGGAACTCAAAGCCATCGCCGGCCAGCTCGACTTTTTGCTGGTCACCGTGGGCGCCAGCCTGGAATGGGACGCACTGATCGGCACGCTGGCCGCCAAGGGCCGCCTGCATATGGTGGGCGTGGTGACCGAGGCCATGAAGGTGCGCACCGGTGGCCTGCTGAGCTGGCAGCGCTGCATCTCGGCATCGCCCACGCCGTCACCCGTGGTGCTGGGCAAGATGCTGGAGTTTTGTGCCCGCCATGGCATTGCGCCCCAGGTGGAGCACTTTGCGATGGACGATGTGAACGCCGCGCTGGACCACTTGCGCTCGGGCAAGGCGCGCTATCGGGTGGTACTGGACGTCAAGCCCTGAGTACTTGGTAGCGTCGCCTGCCTGTCATGGCGGGGTCATAGCGTCGTCATAGCGCAGTCATAGCCGTTTCACAGTGGCTCGCGAAGATGGTGTTTCTTTCACACCATCCGGGCGACCATGACAACTTCTTTCCCCAAACTACATTCCATCGCGTTACTCAGCACCGTGGCGGTAGGCGTACTTGCCGCCTGTGGCGGTGCCAACCCCGACGCACTGCTGACGCTGGACGGCAAGCAGCCTCTGGTGGTGGCCCACCGCGGCGCATCGGGCTACCTGCCCGAAGAAACGATTGAGGCCTACATCAAAGCCATCGACCTGGGGGCAGATGCCATAGAGCCCGACTTGGTCTCCACCAAAGACGGGGTATTGATTGCCCGCCACGACCCTAACTTGGCTTTCAGTACCAATGTGGCCAGCATCGCCAAATTTGCGAGCCGCAAGCGCACCATGACCGTGGATACCGAAGTGCAAGAGGGCTGGTTTGCAGGCGACTTCACGCTCGCAGAGATCAAGGAACTGGGCGGCATTTCCACCGATGCAGAGCGCCCGCAGCAGTTCAACGGCCAGTACAAAATCGCCACGTTTCAAGAAATCATCGACCTGGCCAAGGCGCGCTCGGTGAATGGCCGCGTCGTGGCGGTGTACCCGGAGACCAAGAACCCAAGCTTCCACCGCGAGATTGGTTTGCCCTTGGAAGACAAACTGATTGCCATGGTGAAAGCCGCGGGCTGGAACAGCAAGGATGCGCCGATCTTTGTACAGAGCTTTGAGCCCAGCAGCCTGAAGTACCTCAAGGCCAACGGCTTGGCGACCAAGCTGGTGCAGCTCATTGATGCCGACGATGTGGACTTGGCCACCGGCGCACTCACGTTTGCAGCGCCTTATGACCGCCCGTATGACTGGTCCAAATCGGGTGACAAGCGTTTGTTCAGCGCCATGGTGACGCCCGCAGGCCTGGCCGAGATCAAGGCCTACGCAGACGGCATTGGCCCCTGGAAGCCGTACATCATTTCTGTGAAAGGCCAACTGGGCACCGACGGCAAAGTGAAAGACGTGAACGGCGACGGCAAGGTCAACTACGCAGATGCCTCCAGCCTGCCCGCCACCACGCTGATTGCCGACGCGCACAAAGCCGGGCTAATCGTGCACGCCTACACCTTTCGCAACGAAAGCCGCCGCATACCGGCTAACTTCAAGAACGACCCCAAGGAAGAGTACAAAGCCTTCTACCGACTGGGGATCGATGGCTTGTTCTCCGACTTTGCGGATACGGCGATTGCGGCGCGGGCGGACTACTTGAAAGAGACGGGGCGCTAGACAGGTAGGCCCGCTGGGTGCTGCCAAAATACCGCTTTCTTCTTCAAGATCTGCGGTAAAAAATGCGTAGCTACATCCTGACCTCGGGTCTTTTGTTTTTTGCCCTGGTGGCCGTCCACGTCTTTCGCCTGGGCGTCGAAGGCTTGGGGCCACTGCGCAACCCGATCTTTCTGGTAACCACCGCCATTTCAGCCGCCATGGCGGTGTGGGCCTGGTTTGCCTACCGCAAGGCTGGGCGCGCGCCGTGAAGCATTTGCCAACCCCACCCACACGCCGTAGCGCCTTGCTGGCGGCCTTGGGCGCGCTGGCTCTGCCCGCATGGAGCGCGACTACCGCAGCGGCCAAACCCACGCCGCCAGCACCCGGCAATGCCCTGCCCAACGCAGCCGTGCCCGGCGGCATAGCCCGCCTGCCCTTGGGGCCAGACGCCACGCGGCCCGTGGTGACGCTGCGCGACGGCTCCGATGACGTACCCGTGCTGGTACTGGGCGATGAACGCGGCTGGACCGCGCTGGTGGGTATAGCGCTGGCAACGGTACCCGGCCCGGCCCAAGTGACGGTGCAGCGGGCTGCGGGTACACAAAGCCTGCCCTTCACCGTGCGGCCCAAGCAATATCTGGTGCAAAAGCTCAAGGTCGCACCCGGCCAGGTCAATTTATCCAAAGACGACACGGCCCGCGCCGACAAAGAGCGCGCCCACCTTGCCAAAGTGATTGCCACTTACAGCGAGCCCCTGCCTCACACCACTGCGGCTGGCGCACTGCAGATGCGCGCCCCGGTGGCCGGGCCGCGCTCCAGCTCGTTTGGCCTGCGCAGGGTGTTTAACGGTGAAGTGCGCAGCCCGCACAGCGGCATGGATATTGCCGCCGCCCTGGGCACCCCCGTGCTGGCGCCCATGCAGGGGCGGGTGATAGACACCGGCAACTATTTCTTCGCGGGCAATGCCGTGTGGCTAGACCACGGCGGCGGGCTCATCAGCATGATGGGCCACCTGAGCGCCATAGATGCCAAACCCGGCGACCTGGTGCAAACCGGCGACCGCCTGGGCGCAGTGGGCGCGACCGGCCGCGCCACCGGCCCGCACCTGCACTGGGGTGTGCTGCTGAACCGCTGTATGGTGGACCCGGCGCTTTTTTTAACGGCGTAGTTGCCGTAGAAACGAAGATGAAAAGAGCATGGAAATCATGAACGCACACGTCCCAGTGAAATACTTACTCCCTGCGTGGGAGGCCTTTCGCCGCGAAACCTATATTGCCCCCATCCGTGACGAGGCGCATTGCCAGCGGATGGTGGCAATGCTCGAAGCCCTGCTCGATGAGGCTGCGGGTGACGAGAGTCATCCAGCCATGGGGCTGGTTGATATTGTGGGCGACCTGATCGAAGACTTTGAGGCTGCGCACCATCCTTTGCCGGACGTTACCGGCGTGCAGGGGCTCAAGTTTTTAATGGAGCAACACGGCCTCAAACAATCCGATTTACGCGAAATTGGCAGCCAAGGCGTGGTTTCTGAAATCCTTACGGGTAAGCGCGAGCTCAATATTCGCCAAGTCCGGGCACTTAGCGAACGCTTTGGGGTTTCTCCCGCTACCTTTGTGTGAGCGGGGATAGGCCAAACACGACGCTAGACTTGAATAGCCTGAGCACAGCGCAAGTAACCCAACTGTTGGTAAAGGAGACCCACATGCCCCAACTCAAACTCTCGTACTTCGACATGCACGGCGGCCGCGGCGAGCCGGTGCGCCTGGCCCTGGCCGTTGGCGGCGTGGCGTTTGAAGACCACCGCCTCACGTTTGCCGAATTTGGCGGGCTGCGCAAGACCGTACCCTTTGGCCAGTTGCCGGTGTTGGAGATCGACGGTTTGGCTGTGACGCAATCGGACGCCATGCTGCGCTATGCCGGCAAGCTCTCCAACCTCTACCCCGCAGACGCCTACCAGGCCCTGCTGTGCGACGAGGTGAGCTTTGTCGTGGAAGAGGCCGGCATCAAAATGGGCCCCACCTTCCGCATGGCGGGCGAGGAGCAAAAGGCCGCGCGCCTGGCGCTGGTCAATGGCTCCATGCCCGTTTACCTGGCCTGGCTGCAAAAGCGCCTCATCGCCCAAGGCGGCGAGTACTTTGCCGACAAGCGCCTCACCGTGGCCGACCTGAAAGTCTTCATCGATGTGCGCAGCCTGAACTCCGGCCGCTGGGACCATGTGCCCACCGATTTGGTAGAGCGCGTAGCCCCGGCGCTTAACGCCCATATGCAGCGCGTGGCAGAGCACCCGGCAGTGGCGGCGTATTACGCCAAGTTCAAGCCTGCCTGAGCTGCCTGAGCCTTGCGGGGCCTCGCTTGCCAGAATCAGCTTGCTATATCTTTAGGAGCTGCTCCCGCACTATCCACGGCCTGAAAATCGTTTTTGACAGTGAACGGCAATTTCTCAATTCTGATAGTTGAATCAGAGCCAAGCCAAACTATGCCGTTTGGATTTCAAGCGACGCGGTGCCACGGGTTGATTTGAGGGTTGCTGGGGAATGACTGTAGAAGGCCCAAAGCGGGCCTACACCTCGCTGTGAAGCGGTCAGTCAAGATGCAATGTTGACGAGGCTGTAAAAAAACCATCGCGCGTGTCGCAATAGTGGATTTAGGAGGGTGCTTCACCCTTCCCAAGGTTGTGATCGAGGCGTATACGCCGTTTTGATGCGTTGACTTTTGGATCGGTGCATTTGGAATTCCGTGCAAAAGGTTTTTTTATAGCCTCAACGTTGGAGGCCACCGGAACGCAGCAACTGCCGCGCAGCGGCAACCTGCTGCTGTGTGTCCGTGTGGGCCGACCGGTTAGGTTGCGGACGGTACATGACTGAACATGAAATATGCGCTTAAAGGCCAACCAATAAAACCGCCCACGCTAAGGGCGAGAGACCCGACAACACGCTCTATAAGAAAGCCAAGCAATGAACCTACGAGACCAATAACAAAGACGACAACAGGAGCCCACCAAACAACAGACCAGCCGTAATACAAGAGATAGGCGACGCCAGTAAGCATACCGGCGAAGGCTGAAATGTTGAGAGCTAGTGCAAAAGACTGGCTTGCACCTTGAAAGTTCTTTACGTGCAACTGCTGATAGAAAACAAAGATGCTGAACACACAGTAGAAAGCAATTGATGGCCAGGAAAGAGATTGCATCTGAGCTCCGTTTTTTGAGTAACCTAACGTGCGTGTAACCGGCGACTTGCGAGAGGAGCCGGCGCAGCCGGCGGACGCCGCAAGGCGTCCGTGTTGACTAGCTTGTTAGGCATCGCGTGCCTGCTCCACCGTACCAACGTCGTTAGAAACAACACTTGCGACGGCTCTCGCGGCCTTGCTCTTTTGCGATTTTGAATAAAGTGACGCCGCAGCGGAAATCGTCAAGGCTACGCCTGCTGCACCCACCAAGACGGGAGCCGCGGTCACGATCAGTGGAGCACTGACCACCCCGAGCCAAACCCCTGCTGCTGCAAGCCCAGTCGGAGCAGCCACGACGGCACCACCCACAGCAACTCCAGCTGCGACCTTGGCTGTTTTCGCAATTGTGTCGGCGTGATCTGCGATCTTCGCGTGATTTTCTTGAATAGTGCGCCTCGCATCGCGAGCGCCCCGCACTACCCTCTCGCCGCCGGCCCTCGCGGCATCAACGGACTCCTTGAACCTGCGTGAAACATCCATAAGCCTGCCCCAGTGTGTGTTTGCGATGCCTAACGTTGAAATTGACCGGCACACAACACGTGCCGCGAAGCGGCCTTCTGATGTTGTGTGTCCGTGTCAGGCGACCTGTTAGCCACGCGACCCGCCCTTTCCGCCTTTCTTCAACGGCTTTTGAACGACAAGGAGCAACAGGAACCAAGCGAGCCAAATCAGGAAACCTCCCAGCGTGTATCCGAACTGTGTGGGTACAAAAAAACCGTTGTTTGGTTCGCCCAACCCGTGCATGCCCAAGTCATGCAGCGACCAGAGCGGCAACATCACGGCGATCATTCCAAGAAGGTCCAACCCGGGAATGAACATCACCACCGCCCAAATCATGGTTACGGCTAGTGCATTCGTTGCTGCGCGAAGCATATTTTGCATGGCTAACGTTGGCGCTGTCCGGCACGCAGCATGCGCCGCGAAGCGGCATTCTGCGGCTGCGTGTCCGCGACCAGCAACCTGTTAGCGTGCGACGAGTTGCTCATGGCTTCCGAATGGTTGGCGTTCGAGCGCCGCAACAAGCTGGAGAAAGTCGGGCAACAGAGGACCGAGGACTCGGCGTATTTGTGACCCGTAGTCGCCCCACGCGACGATGCGCTGCCCGCCAACAGACTTACAGTTCGGCCCAAGCTGCTGCACGAGCCGTTGTACTACGACAGGCCCAGTTGTTTCGATGTGACGATTGTCTAGCGCACTGTTATCGACTAGGACCACAAGGGTAGAACAAATGGAGCTAATGAACCAACCAGATTCCCGTGCGATGCTCAATACCGTACCAATCCGACCGCCAATTTCTTCTTCTGACTTCCCGTCAACTGCGACACAGAGAAAGTGGATGTTCTTCCTCTTGAACTGATTCACGCCCGTGATTCCCGTTTTGATTATCTCGTCCAGGACTTCAGGCGGGACATTGGATCCGAATAGCGACTCCAACTTCTTTCGAGGACGGAAAAATCCAAACATCTTAGGCGCGCTAACGTAATGTCCAGAGCAACATCTGCTCTATAAATTGGGGGCTGCTCCATAAGTTGGCCATTAAATCCTCCTGAAAGTGGCTTGCAGCCTTGTTATTTGTCTTATACACTGGATACATATCCAGTTATAAATACTCCATGAAACCCGGCAAGCCCCCGCTGCAATCCACCCGCGTGTTGGACCAGCTGCGCGAGCGCATTCGGTACATGCACTATAGCCTCAGCACTGAACAGGTCTATGTTTACTGGGTGCGTTTTTTCATTCGCTGGTCGGGCAAGGGCGGACAAATGCGGCATCCGCGCGATATGGGTGCGGTCGAGGTTGAAGCATTCTTGACGCATCTGGCAAATGATCGCAAGGTGTCGGCGTCAACACATAACCAGGCCTTAAGTGCAATTCTGTTTCTATACCGGGAAGTCCTCAGCATTGAATTGCCCTGGCTGGACGGCATTAACCGTCCAACGCAAAAGCGGCGCATTCCCAGCGTTTTGACCAAAGACGAAGTGGCAGGGTTGCTCTCGCGCATGGATGGACAAACTGCGTTGTTGGCCCGGTTGCTCTACGGCACAGGCATGCGGCTGATGGAGGGTATGCGCCTACGCATCAAAGACGTAGATTTTGATCGCCACGTCATCATTGTTCGCGATGCCAAAGGGGGCAAGGATCGGGTGGTGATGTTGCCGCACTCGCTGGTGCCAGCTCTGCGTTTGCAGATGCTTGCCGCGCGTGCGCAGTGGGAAGCGGATCGGCAGGCTCAGCGCGGTGGCGTTGAAACCCCGCACGCGCTGGAGAAGAAATACCCCAAGGTTGGCTACACATGGGCTTGGTTCTGGATGTTTCCTTCGCCCACAATGTCCATCGATCCGCGCAGTGGCGTGGAAAGACGGCACCACTTATACGAAGACAGGGTTCAACGCGCACTCAAGAAAGCCGTACCACTGGCGGGCATTTGTAAACCCGTATCTGTTCATACGCTGCGCCACTCGTTTGCCACACACTTACTACAGGCGGGAACTGACATCCGCACGGTGCAGGAGTTGTTGGGCCACTCAGACGTTTCAACCACGATGATTTACACCCACGTGCTTAAGGTGGCTGCGGGTGGAACTTCGAGTCCACTGGATGCACTCAGCGGACTCACTGCGTAGCAAAACGCGCCTGATATTGCCAACAATCGCCAATGAGAGCATCACGTTTTAGTGAAATTGGCATGCCTGAAAGCGGGTATTGGCGAACGACTCTTTTCGCCCGCACTGCAGTCTTTGACTCTCGAATACCAGCACCTCGATCCCATCACCGCCAAACACCCTTCCGTAGCGCTAAAGGCCCAGCAGCTCAAAGTGCCCCGGCAGCACACTGGCAAATGCAGCCGCCCCACTTGAAGTGCTACACATTTAGGAGCTGCTCCCGCACTATCCACGGCCTCAAACGCCGATAGGACCCTCAACCGCAATAGGTTTGAGCAGGCCAAAAAATGCTGGGATGGCCATGAGATAGGCACCGCCGGCCAAGGCAATCACCGCGGCCAGCCCAAACGACGTGGCCACCAGGGGCACCAGGGCCGCACCAATCACCGAGAAGCAGCCATTCACCCCCCAGGCCCACAAGAACATGTGCTCCTTGTTCAGGCGCGTCAACACGCCCATGCCCGTGGCCATGGGAAAGCCCATCAAGAATGCCGGGGGGGCAATCAACGCAAAGCAGCACACCAGGCGCACGGCGTACGGCAGGCCGCCGATGGCGTTGAGGATGGGGTTGAGCAACACGCTGTAGGCCACCAGCAGCGCGCCAATCAAGCCCAGCACCTTGGGCAAGGTGACCCGCGCCGTGAGCGCATAGCGGTCGGAGACAAAGCTGCCCAGACCTGAGAACACCAGCATGCCGGTGATAAGCACCGACGCTGACACGGTGGCGTTGGACAGAGCCTGAATGAACTGGGCAATGAGGCCCACCTCCACGGTGATGTAACCAAAGCCCAGGCAGGCAAAGTACACAATGGTTTGCGCCTTGCCGGGGTAGCGGCCAAACGCAGTGCGCCAGCCAAATACCACGGGTATGGCGATCAGCACCAAGCCCGACAGACAGGCAATGGCCAATGTGGCCCACAGCAGCAGGTAGCCCCATTCGTCTTGGAACAGCTCCAGCCGGTCGGCAATCTCGGGCAGATCTTTGGGGAACACATAGGCGGCGAAGAACGGCCGGTCGTTGGTGAGCGGGCGCACGTCAAACAGGTAGCGTTGGCTAAAGCCTTTCCAGTCATCTTTGACCAGTGCCTGCCAGGCCAACTGGCTCAGTAGCGTGGCGGGCACCGTGATTGCGCCGTCTTCAGTGGGCGCTGCGTCAGGCTCCGCACTGTCGGGAGCTTTCGTTTCAGACGAAAAAATGCTGTCATGAAACTCGGCAAACACGTGGTCGGCCTTGGCCGTGTCGATGGGCAAGCCCGGCGCGTAAATTTCGTCAAACGACATGGCCGCGGTGTGCTGCTTGAGCTTGGCCAGCTCTGCGGCCGTGAAGCCACCCTTCTTGTACAGCACCGTGACGGTGGACAAGTAGCTGGAGGCTACGTAGAAGTTCTTGGCAATGTCGGTGTCGCCATTGGCGCGCGCGGCGGCGGCCATCGTGGCATAGAGCTTGAGCACCGACTTGGGCGGCTCTTCTTTGTTCCACAGCGTGACGGACAAGATGCCCTGATCAGTGAGCGCCCGCATGTAGTGCTGCATGGCCTCTTGCGTATAAGAGTACTTTTCCACAATGGCAAAGCCGCCGGGGTTGGAGAGGCCCGCAGAGTCCGCCAGGCTCAGGTCCACCACGTCATAGCGCTCTTGCGTGTTGGCCAGGTACAGGCGGCCGTCATAGGGAATGACGTTCACGCGGCTCAAAATATCTTGTGTGAAGGTCTTGAGCACGCCGTCTGCACGGAAGGCCTGCAAAAACGCCGGATTGGACTCACCCACCGTCACGCTGGAGGAATTGCTGTGCAGCGCCAACATGGTGGAAATGCCGCCGCCGAACTGCACCACAAAGGTCTTGGGTTTGTTGGCGATGAGATAGGGGTACACCATCGGCAGGTAGCGGAAATAGGCGGCGTCTTTGTCAGACAGCTCACGCATCACACCAATGGGGCCATCGCCATCCACATACAGGCCCAGGTAGGCATTGGCCGGCATTTCGTCAAGATTGAGCGAGGCGTTGTCCGACAGGCCCGGCGCAAAGTGCAGGTACGAGCTGCTGTACACCTCCAGGTGGCCAAAGGGCGAGATGCTCTCGTACTCCAGCTTGCTATCGGGAAACTTGCGCGCATACGACACGCCTTTGTAATCCGACACCGACAGTGTTGCGATCTTTAAGGCTTCAGGCACCCAGACATGCACGGCCGCAGAGGCCAAAGCCACGAGGGCCAAGGCAACCATACCCTGGCGCGAGCCCAAGCCCCCAAACCACAGCACGCCCCCCACGCCCGCCAGCAGCACCGGCACCAGCACCAAGTTGTCGGGCCGGAACAAAAATAGACTGCCCAGGGTGAGCAGGCCGCACAAGCCAGAGCCCAGCAGGTCGGCAAAATAGACGCGCCCGAACACGCTTTTGGCGCGCAAGAACACGGTGCCCAAGAAGAAGCTACCCGCCAGAAACGGCAGCAAGTAAAACGCAAAGTTGGCCACCAAGCGCCACTTCTGGGCCGAATCGGACACCAAAAAGATGGGGTTGAATGGCAACTGCTGGGCGGCCAGGTTGGCCACCACCACCAGCGGCGCAAAGGCCACCAGTGAAGCCGTAATCACCCCTGACCAGTGGCGCTCAAACCAGCCGCGCGCCAGGCACATGACGGCACTGGTCAGCCCGAAGCCCAGCATGGCCAAACTGACCACCACGGAGCCGAAGTGCGCCCAGCTGCCCTCCGAGAAGATGCGCATGATGGCGATTTGCAGCGCAATGACGGCACCGGCCACGCAGCCCACACCGGCATACATCAGCCACTGGCGCAGGCCCGCCTGCGACCACTCAGGGCTGGGGGAAACAGGGGCAGCGGGGAACGCGGTGGAAGCAGGCGTGGGTGCGGCAGACTCGATCACTTGTTGTGTGATCCTGCGATGGCATCACCTTCAAGCTTGGTAAAGGGCACAAAGGGAACCACTTTGCCATTGAAGATATCGGAGCGAGAGATCTTGATGGTGCCGTCGGGGTTGGCTTCCTTGGTGATCTTGAGCACGTGCTGGGCACCGGGTGGCCCCACGGGGATGACCATCACACCGCCGGTCTTGAGCTGCTTGAGCAGCGCGGGCGGAATGTGGTCAATACCGCAGGTGACAATGATTTTGTCAAACGGGGCGGCAGATTCCCAGCCGTAGTAGCCGTCGGCCGGTTTGGTGTTGATGTTCTTGAATTCACTGTAGCCACGGGCAATGGTGTCGTCATAAATGGCCCGCGTGCGCTCGGCCAGGGGTTTGATGATTTCAATGCTCCAGACCTTGTCAGTCAGGTGTGCCAGCACCGCCGACTGGTAACCCGAGCCGGTGCCGATCTCCAACACTTTGTCGCCCTTTTGAATATCCAGCACACTGGTCATTTTGCTCACGGCGTTGGGGCCTGAAATGGTGACCCCGAAGCCGATGTCTAAAAAGTTGTCGGCGTAGGTGTGAACGCGCTGGAATTTGCGGACAAACTCTTCACGCGGCGTGAGCAAAAATGCGCGCTTGGTCTGGTCGTTGGTCAGCGCTTTGCTGCGCAGCAGGACCTGATAACGGTCCCAGCGTTGTCCCAGAAACTTCTTGTCCTCGCCACGGTTGGCTGCCATCCACTCCACAAAGGCTTCTTTGCTGGCAGTGGGTGGATTCATCTCCAAGGTGAAGGCGGTGGGTACGGCGGCGCTGACAGTGGCTGCGGCAAATGCGGTGATAAATGCGGCGGCAAATGCCATTGCTCGGAACAGTTTTTGGGGAGGATGGTTCAAAATGAGTTATCACTAAAAGTCGGTGAAATGGAGGGCATCGCGCGCAGGAGACATTCAATTTTGCCACCTGCCGTCTCCAAACTGCGTTCAAACGCCATTTTGTGCGCACCCAGTCCAATAAGCCCCACATCGCAACAGAATTGGCGCGGGAGTTTGTTCAGGTCAGGAAACTCGAATGCTACCAAAACAGGAGCTTCTCCCGCACTATCCACGGCCTGAATGGCCTATTGGGCATACAACCGTCCAGCGATGCTGCTGGGCTCCATTGCGCTGACAGCGTCAGGTTTTGAATGCTGCTCAGGTGCTCCTTGACCTGCTCCTGGCTGGCATAGACCGAGTCTGCGGGAAACACATAGGTCAGGCTCACCGCAATCGGAAAGATATTGGGCAGCGCGCTACTGCCCAACACCTGCTTGCGCGCCAGCGTGTAGCGCAGCGGGGCGGGCTGGGGCAGCATCAGCTCCTGTGTGACCAGGCGGATACGGTCGCGGCTGTTGTCGACCTGCAAACGGTAGCGGCCCGGCAGGCTGCCCGTCGTCTTCACCAGCAGCAGCCAGTCGCCCGTGGGCAACACGGTGGTGTGGGCACTTTCAATCTTGAACACACCTTGCACCGCAGCAGCGTGCCGGTCCGCGCTCTGCTGGATGCGCGCCCGGCTCTCTTGCAGCACCGCCACCATGCGCTGGCAGCTGGCCGGGGTGTGGCTACTGCCATCGCCCAGCAGCGTTTTGCGCTCGCGCACCTTGGCGCACCAAGCCACGTCCGCCGTGCGCCGCGCCAGCTCCAGGTAGCAATCCGATTGGTAGTAATACGTGCGCCCCGCAAACGGCACAGCCACAAATGCGCCGTCGGTCAGGCCACTGGCGTGGGAGTTGGGCGACATGCGCGCGCATGCAGCTTCTAGCTGGGGGTTGGAATAGCGGTAGTACTGGTTGCTGACTTCGGCATCGCTTTGCGCCCAGGCTTGGGGGATGGCACAAAGCAATAGGGTGCTGACTTGCAGGATGGAGATGGCTGGGCGTGGCATGCGTTTAAGTATGGCGGCCATGCGTGTCAAAGACGATTGGCGGTTTTTGATGGTGATGTGAGCGCATGGTCGATGCAGTGTGAGATTACTGTCTCTGTTGCAGAAGGCGATGGTGGGGTCCTTGGACTCAATTGGGGCGTCTCAGGGGAAGTACTTTTGAGCGGCGAGAGGATACTCACCTGCGCATGCCGTCCTACGCACAAATGGTCGTTGGGGCTTACCGTATTTAAAGTTATCTTGCAGCAATAGATACGCGACCGACTGGCTGGCTGGCCGCTAGATGGTAGAAATGTTCCCCGCATTTCTAATCAACTTAACGTAGTCAGCTAGGAGTCTGCGCGGCAGAAATCAGGTCATCGGCAAACGAGGCGTAGGCGTTATGGGCAAATGCCAATCAGTTACCAGCCCTACTTGCCTGACCAAGACTTTCTACTGCCGCATTCCA
>NKIK01000115.1 GCA_002256115.1 Burkholderiales bacterium PBB3 | reverse complement strand
TGCGGGCGAAGGACGAAACCGCTTCGCGGTAGCCGTACTCCAGCGTATGTAGTTTTCGCAGACAGGTGGCGCGTGTCGATGTAGTGAATTGAGGCAATTGGCCTCGTTCACACAGGAGCACTGACATGCAATCATCGATTCAAAGCGTCTCTCCACTGCGCCAACGCATGACTGAGGACATGCGAATGCGCAAGCTCAAACCCAAGACTCAAGCGGCCTACATCCGCGCGGTGCGCAAGTTTGCCAAGTTCCTCGGCCGATCGCCCGATACGGCTAGCGATGAAGACCTGCGCCGCTTTCAACTGCACCTGATTGACCAGGGCACCTCCCCCATCACGCTCAACGCCACCATCGTGGGCCTGAACTTCCTGTTCGAAATCACCTTGGGACGCCCAGAGGCGATGGCCAAGATGCAATCGGTACGGGTTCCACAGAAGCTACCCGTGGTGCTGAGCAAAGAAGAGGTGACCCGCCTGATCGCCTGCGTCGGCCACATCAAACACCAGACGGCGTTGTCACTGGCGTACGGCACCGGGCTGCGGGTGGGCGAGGTCGTGGCGCTCAAGATCGGCGACATTGACAGCAAACGCATGACGCTGCGCGTGCAGCAAGGCAAGGGTGGCAAAGACCGCTACGCCATGCTCTCGCCGATCTTGTTGGAACGCCTGCGTGTGTGGTGGCGCGTTGCACGCGCCCAGGGCAAGATTCTGGAGGGTGGTTGGTTGTTTCCGGGCCTTGATCCGTTACAAGCATTGAGTACCCGCCAACTCAACCGTGCCATCCACGACGCAGCAACCCTGGCCAAGATCGACAAACGCGTGTCCATGCACACGCTGCGACATTCGTTCGCCACCCACTTGTTGGAGCAGAAGGTCGACATTCGCGTAATCCAGGTATTGCTGGGGCACAACCGACTGGAAACCACTGCGCATTACGTGCAGGTCGCAACCGGCGTCCTGCGCGAAGTGATCAGTCCGCTGGAGACCTTGCAGCCTTCATAGGTCACCACCGTGGGGCCTAGTGCCCTGGAGGTGGCGGACATCTTTCGCACCCATGGGCCAGCCTATCGGACTACCCAGCGCTCACACCTGAGTCTGGGTCAGCTCAAGGTCATGACAGCGATCGAGCAGTGCCGCACGCAGGCGCTGGGGGGACATGTTTTGCGCTGCACGGGCTGCGAGCAGACCCAAGTCTCCTACAACTCCTGTCGCAACCGGCATTGCCCCAAGTGCCAGGCCAATGCTGCCAAACGCTGGTTAGAAGCGCGCCAGGCCGATCTCCTGCCCGTGGACTATTACCATGTAGTCTTCACGCTGCCGGCACCCATCAGTGACATTGCGTACTACAACAAGGCGGTGGTCTACGGCCTCTTGTTTGAGATCGCCGCTGAAACTCTGACCACCATTGCGGCAGATCCCAAACATCTGGGAGCAGAGGTTGGGGCGACTCTGGTGCTGCACACCTGGGGCTCGGCGCTGACACACCATCCGCACGTACACGGCATCGTGCCCGGTGGTGGCCTGTCTCCTGATGGCAAGCGCTGGGTATCTTGCAAGCCAGGATTCTTCCTGTCGGTGCGGGTGCTCTCGCGCCTGTTCCGACGTCGCTTCCTGGAAGCGTTGGAGCAGGCACACCGCGCAGGCAAGTTGCAGTTCTTTGGTGACAACGCAGGCCTGAGTGACCCCAAAGCCTTTGCCAGGTGGCTGGCGCCACTGCGCAAGATCGAATGGGTGGTGTACGCCAAACGCCCATTTGCGGGGCCAGAAGCTGTACTGGCCTATCTGGCGCGCTACACGCACCGCGTGGCGATTGCGAACTCCAGGCTGCTTGCGTTAGATGAGCGCGGCGTCACCTTCCGTTGGAAGGACTACCGGGACAAGGGCAATCCGGACAAGCCCAGGCACAAGACGATGACCTTGAGTGCCGATGAGTTTATGCGTCGGTTTCTGTTGCACGTTCTGCCGAGCGGGTTCCATCGCATCCGGCACTTCGGGCTGATTGCTAACAACGGTCGCAAAGAGAAGCTTGCATTGGTGCGCGAACTCTTGAATGTGCCAACACCACCCACGGCGACTGAGGTGACTGCTGTGGATGCTGAAGCCCAACCAGTGCGCGCGAACTTCGTGTGCGCGCACTGTGGCGCGCAGATGATCATTCTGGAAACGTTTGTGCGCGGTCAAACCATTCGTGGACCACCTCTTGCGCGAGGTGATTCGTGATGCCACGCTTGCACCGATGGCGAAACTTCAGACTGACTTTGCTGCGCAGCACGTCAGATGGGGACGGCTTGTGCTCAGTCCACGCAAGCGGTAAATCTGGAGTATTGGGCGATGGTCTTGTGCAGTATCTGAAACACGGGAACAGCATGGTGGCGAATAACCGGGTTCAAAAACCTATCGCGGCGACATCTGTTGTCGACAACTCAGTAGTCAAATCCCCATAGCAGCAACCATGAAACTCGGGCCGTCTTCTGGCCCCGCGGCTTCCTCCCTCGAGGTTTATACGACGCCCTCCCTTCAGTGCGTTCGCGCTACCGTTGGCGCGCCACTGCGGGAGGGCGTCCTATAAACCTAAGCGAAACC
>NKIK01000003.1 GCA_002256115.1 Burkholderiales bacterium PBB3 | reverse complement strand
AACATGACATCCATGGCTTGCGCTTGCGCAGCCAATTGACGTCTTTTTGCTTCACCCATTTGGTGACCTCTACAAATTCGTTGAACTCGGCTCCCAGTCTAACTTGCAGCAGGTTTTAGTAGCTTCAACTGCCGGAAATAGGTTCATTGCAGCGGCGCTGATGCTGCCTTTTGCAGTGCGCGCGCCTAAGCAAGCCTGGAGAGATGGTGGTGTGCTGGGCGTCATCGTGCTGGCGTCTTATGTGGCGCAGGCCTATGGCTTGGAACACATCTCGTCTAACCGCAGTGCCTTCCTCACCAGTCTCAATGTGCTGATGGTTCCCATGTTGGGCTTCGTGCTGGGTGCACGCCCGAGTTGGCTAGTATGGGCTGCCGCAGCCCTCGCCTGTGTTGGCATTGGCTTGATGTCGTGGGAGGGCGGTGCCCATTGGTGGGCAGATGCTGCAACCATTTTGGGTGCCTTGGCGTATGCAATAGACGTCATCATCTTGTCAAAATGGGCGGTGCGCCATAACCCCAAACATTTGGCGGCTACGCAGGTGGTCTGGATGGCTGGCTTGGGTGGCGTGTGGATGGTGTTGGCGTCCGTTGGCACCGACAGCTTGGCTACTTTGCCCGACAGAATGGATTGGCAAGTGTTTGCAGGATTGGTGTACTTGGGCGTGATAGCCACTGCGGGTATGCTCTTTTTGCAAGCGATTGCCCAGCGCCATGTTACTGCCGACAAAGCCGCCTTGGTCTACGCCACGGAGCCGGTATTTGCCGCCGTGTTTGCATGGCTATGGCTCGGCGAGGCACTGGCTTTGCAGGCCTCTATCGGTGCGGCTCTGGTGGTCATTGCCGTGGTGATGAGCGAGTACCCGACCCGAAAACGCGCATGAGCAACTTTAAGGGGCCAGCTTGTCCGCCTCTGAGGTGAATGCGTCGGCGAAGAACTCGTCGGAGTCGAGCCCGCACAGCGCCACAAAGTCTGCGCGTGCAGACTCCACCACGATGGGCGCGCCACAGGCATAGACCTGATAGGCCCGCATATCCGGAAAGTCTTGCATTACGGCTTGATGCACAAAGCCCGTGCGGCCTGACCAGGCATCGCTTTCCGAGGCATCCGAGACCACCGGTACAAAGCTGAGCGTGGGTATGGTCGCCAACTGATTCTGAACCCAGTCTTGCATATACAAATCCGAGGGCTTGCGTGCCCCCCAGTACAGCACCACCTTGCGTGCAATACCCTGGTGCTGCATATGCTCGATTAAAGCCTTGACGGGCGCAAAGCCCGTGCCTGAGGCCAACAAAATAATGGGCTTGTCAGAGTCCTCACGCAAGAAGAATGAGCCGAAGGGGCCCTCAATGCGCAGAATCTCTTTTTCCTTCATAGCGCCAAACACATGGTCGGTAAATTTGCCGCCAGGCATGTGTCGGATGTGCAACTCGACCCCGGGCCCCAGGTGCGGTGCATTGGCCATCGAATAGCTGCGCCGTGCGCCGTCGCGCAAAATGAATTCCACATACTGGCCCGCCCGGTACGCAAACATGTCGTTGGCCGGGAGTTGCAGTTGAATGACCATTACGTCGTCAGACGCTTTGCGCATGCTGCTCACGCGGGTGGGCATTTTTTTGATGGGCAGAGAACCGGCCTCGGTCACCTGGCGTGACTCCAATACCAGATCCGATTGGGGCATGGCGCAGCAGGTCAGCACATAGCCGCTGGCTTCTTCTTCCGGGCTCAGCGCCTTGCTTTGGTGATTGCCATGCACTACAGCTCCGCTGAGCATTTTGCATTTGCACGAACCGCAGGCCCCGTCTTTGCAGCCATAGGGAAGGCCAATACCCTGGTTGATCCCTGCCGCCAGTACGGTGTCCCCGTTGGGTACCGTAAAGCTGCGCCCACTGGGCTGTACTGTGACAGAAAAGAAGGATTGCGCACCTGCAGCAGCCGTCATAGTTTTTTAAGTATCCTTGCGGACAGTTGAATTCACAAGGCGTCGATTTTGCCCTCAATCCAAAGCCCACTGGGGGCACTACCTTCCCGTTTTCGTCGGCAGCGCGTCTTGATCATTGGATGTGGCGATATTGGTATGCGGATTGCGCACCAGCTAGCGGGGCGTACCCGTGTGCTGGCACTGACTTCTACCATGGAGCGTATGACGCCATTGCGTGCTGCGGGCATTGTCCCGTTGCTAGGCAATTTGGATGGACCAACGAGCTTGCAACGGCTGGCAGGCTTGGCCCACCGCATCATTCATCTGGCCCCTCCAGCGCCCACCGGTAGCGCGGATGGTCGCACCGCGGCCCTGCTGAAGGCATTGCGAGGTCGTTCTAAGCCGCGCGCCTTGGTCTATGGCTCCACCAGCGGTGTTTACGGGGATTGCGGAGGCACTTGGGTATCAGAGTTGCGTGCAGTTAACGCTGGCACGGAACGGGCTCGGCGTCGGGTGGATGCAGAGGACCGGCTGCGGCATTGGGGCCGCGCAACCGCCGCGACCATTTGCATTTTGCGCATCCCCGGCATCTACGCACCGGACCGCGAGGGTGGCACCCCGCGCGCGCGTTTGCAGAAAGGGCTGCCGGTTTTGGAGGCCGCACAGGATGTGTATACCAATCACATCCACGCGGACGACCTGGCCAGGGCTTGCGTACGGGCGCTGTGGCTGGGCAAGCCCCAACGGGCCTACAACGTCTGTGATGACTCCGATCTCAAGATGGGCGACTACTTTGATTTGGCGGCAGGCTTGTATGGGCTTAGCAAGCCGCCGCGCGTGACGCGGGCTGAGGCGGCGGCTTTGCTATCGCCCATGCAATTGAGCTTTATGGGGGAGTCGCGTCGATTGGTGAACATGCGAATGAAGCGCGAACTCGGCTTGAAGTTGCGCTACCCCAGTGTCCACACGGGTCTAGTCTGAGCGCCACGTTCTAGGCGTGTGGCTCTTCAAGGTCGGGATATTGCAGGCGCAATGCCTGAAAGGCTTCACGATTGGCCACCAGGAGTTCTACCAACACGGGGTCAAACTGCGTGCCCGACCCCGCAACAATGTGTTCCATAACCAGATCATCGGACCACGCACCTTTGTAACTGCGTTTAGAGCCCAAGGCATCAAACACATCAATGAGCGCCGTAATGCGCCCTGAGATAGGAATGGCACCACCCTGCATGCCGTTGGGGTAGCCCGTGCCATCCCATTTTTCGTGGTGGGTGATAGCGATTTCGGCACCCAGTTTCATCAGCGGTCGATCCGATCTTTGCAGAATGTCCAAACCGAACTGCGCATGCTTTTGCATCAAGGCCCACTCCTGCGCATCCAGCTTGCCGGGCTTATGCAGGATCGCATCCGGAATGGCCACTTTGCCAATGTCATGCAGCGGAGACGCATGCTTGATCAACAGCACCTGGTCTTCGGGCAGTCCGCACAAGCGGGCCAGCATTTCACTGCCCAAGGCCACCCGTTTGACATGGGCACCCGTCTCTTTGCTGCGCGCCTCCACAGCATCGGCCAGGATGTACACCAGCTCTTTTTGGGTGTCACGCAGGTCTTCCTGCAGGTTGATGTTCTCAAAGGTGATCGCCACACTTTGGGTATAAATCTCCAATAGCTGACGATCCAGTTTGTCCAGTGTCGAGGAGTGCGTCACGTACAGCAGATTGCTGGAGCCCCGGTCGCCCGCGCTATAGACCACATAGGCGTCCTCGAAGTGCAGAGGCGCTTTGGCATCCAGCACTTTTTGAAAGCGCTCTGCGACAACGGCTGGCAAATCGTCAAATTGCGTACCCGTGCTGTATTTGACGTACTCCCCAGTGGCCGCCAGCGTGCGCGATGCCTGTTGCCTCGCATGGGTGGAGGGCAAGACGGTGCAATACAGCGCGGAGATGTCTAGGTGCAACAGCGACGTCAACTGCTCTAAGACGGCCGTGGCAAACAGAGTGAGTGACTCGGAGGTCTGAACCTTCTCGGTGGCGCGCAATACGCGGGTCAGCCCGTCGCGCTGCTCTTCAATGACACATAAATCCCGGTAAGCGCGCAGCTTGCTGTAGAGCAGGGTGCGCAGCTTCTGGATGGTCATCTCCGTTTTTTCTTTGTAGTCGTCGATGTCGTACTCGCGGATCACCTGGTCCTGCGGTGCCTGTCCGGGCTGGCCGGTGCGCATCACCAGGCGGGTGCGGTTGTTTTCCAGGGTGTTGCGCACGTAGTGCACCAGGTCCAAGCCGGCGTGTTCGGTTTCCATGACCACATCGATGATGGCCAGAGCGATGTCATCGCGGCTCTCAAAAATAGCCCGGCCCTCTTTGGCAGAGTAGGCGCTGATCAGCTCCAACTCCTGGCCCTGAAAGTCAAAATTGCGCAGAGCCAAACGGGTGACGGTGTGCACCTCTTCATCGTCATCCACCATGAGAACGCACCAACTCTTCTTGCCAAACGTAGTGGCATCAGGGGTGGGTGCGGGCGCCTCGTCTGCAAAGAGCATTTCCATCAAGGACTCCTGGGCTTTGTCGCGGGCGTTCACCTCGCCTCGCGGTCCAACGGATTATTTCAATGCATTGTGCCCTGATACTAAAACTTGGGTGGCTTGTATAGAAGTAAAAGCAGTTTCCATACGACCCAACTGCACAACAAGGTGATTGGGCAGGCCCACAGCACGTCACTGAGCCAATGGGCTACATCTGCCATGCGGGCAAAGCCGATGACCAAGCCGCTGGTGACGCCCGTGACGGCCCACGCCACACGACGCCGACGGTGGACCAGCATCAGGCTGGCAAAAAAGAAGCCGCAAGCCACATGGCCGCTGACAAAAGAGCAGTTGTTGTCGCACTGGTCGGTCATGACCGCAGCGCGGGTGAATTGTTGCGGGCCACCAAACTGCGCTACTTGGTAGGGCCGGGCACGTTGCCAGTTGTCTTTGAACACATGGTTCACTACGAGCCCAGGTCCCAAGGTGCCAGCCAATGCCAGGAATGCCAGCTGCAAGCGCCACTGCTTGCCGTAGCGGCTGAAACTGGTGAACAGCCAGCCCGCAAAGGCGGCCAGCACCACGAAGCGAAAAACGGTCGGAATCTGCGCATTGATCCACACCACCCAAGGCCAAGGGCCAGCGTCCAACTGCTTGCTTTGGCCAGCAAAGAGACCCGCTGCAGCCAGATCCACATCGGTCCAGAGGGTGGGAATGAGGGCGAACACCACAAACACGACCAACACGGCCCAAAACAGCGCGGGTGTTTTCGCCTGGGGCTGCGGGGCAGTTACATTGGACAGGACGGTAGTTTGCATGGGACCCTAGGATGCCATTGGCGCCAAGAATAATCCAGCGCAAAGAAAAAGCCAGACAACAAGGTGTTGTCTGGCTTTCAATGTGGTGCCCGGGGCCGGAATCGAACCGGCACGCCTTGCGGCGCGGGATTTTGAGTCCCGTGCGTCTACCAATTCCACCACCCGGGCGACGCTAATACGTAAGCCCTGAATTATGGCACATTTACGGACATGATCTATCCAACTATTGAAGACGCAATCGGAAAAACCCCCTTGGTCGCCCTGCAACGCATTGGTGCCACTGAAAACACGGCCCGCAAGACCGTGGTTTTGGGCAAATTGGAGGGCAATAACCCTGCGGGCTCAGTCAAAGACCGGCCCGCCTTGTCGATGATCCAGCGGGCCCAGGAGCGCGGTGAAATCAAGCCGGGCGACACTTTGCTGGAGGCTACCTCGGGCAACACCGGCATTGCGCTGGCCATGGCGGCAGCCATCAAGGGCTACCGCATGGTGTTGATCATGCCGGAGGACTTGTCCATCGAGCGCGTGCAGACTATGAAAGCCTTTGGCGCAGAGCTGATCCTGACGCCCAAGAGCGGTGGTATGGAATACGCCCGTGATCTGGCCGAACAAATGCAGCGCGATGGCAAAGGCCGGGTGTTGGACCAATTTGCCAACCAGGACAATCCGCGCATCCACTACGAGACCACGGGCCCCGAGATTTGGGAGCAAACCGGCGGGCAGATTACCCACTTTGTGAGCGCCATGGGCACCACGGGCACCATCACCGGTGTGGCACGGTTCCTGAAGGAAAAGAACCCCGCCATCCGCATCATCGGTGCGCAGCCGTCTGAGGGCTCGCGCATTCCCGGCATTCGCAAATGGCCCGAGGCCTATTTGCCCAAAATCTACGACCCTGCCAATGTGGATGAGCTGGTGTATGTGAGCCAGGCAGATGCCGAGGACATGTGCCGCCGCATGGCGCGCGAAGAGGGCATTTTTGCTGGCGTATCGGCAGCGGGTGCCTGCTGGGTGGCGCAAGAGATTGCCAAGCGCGACGCCAATGCCACCATCGTCTTCATAGTGTGTGACCGGGGTGACCGCTACCTCTCTACCGGAGTTTTCCCTGCATGACATCTGCCTTTAAATTTTGCCCACAGTGCGCCACACCCTTGGCCCTCATCACCCAGGTGGAAGATGGGGGCGAAAAGGCCCGCCTGCGCTGCCCGGCCTGCGACTTCACGCACTGGAACAATCCCACGCCGGTGTTGGCCGCCGTCATTGAGTACAACGGCCACATTTTGCTAGCCCGCAACGCCGCATGGCCCGGCAAGATGTATGCGCTGATCACCGGGTTTATGGAGGCGGGTGAAACGCCCCAAGAAGGCATTACGCGTGAGATTGCCGAGGAAACCAGCCTGGTCACCACGGACCTGAATTTGATTGGCGTCTACGACTTTCAGCGTATGAACCAAATCATCATTGCCTACCACGCGGTTTGCCATGGGGATGTGCGTTTGTCGGCGGAGTTGGTCGATTACCGGCTCTACACGCCAGAAACCGTGAAATGCTGGCCGGCAGGCACTGGCTATGCGCTGGCCGATTGGTTGAAATCGCGCGGGCATACCCCCAGCTTTGTGGAGTTTCCCAAGCGGGATTGAGCCTGCACGAGCGCACACCTACAATTCAAAACAAAGGACCTGACATGCACATTGACCGAGAACTCGACACCCGTGGTTTGAATTGCCCCCTGCCCATTTTGAAAGCCAAGAAGGCTTTGGCCGATATGGCCAGTGGTGAAACGCTGAAGGTCGTGGCCACCGATTCAGGCTCGACGCGGGACTTTCAGGCTTTTGCCAAACAAACCGGGAACGAGCTGATCCATCAGGAAACGCTGGGCGAAGAGTACATCCATGTAATGCGCCGTCGCTAGTCGCCACGCCACCCCAAGAAAAAGGGCGACCCTTAGGTCGCCCTTTTTTTATGTGCCCAAGCGGGCCAATTGCTCTCGCACCTTGCTGAGCGTGGCTACAAAGTCGGCCACACGCTTGCGTTCCTGCTCCAGCACGGCGGCTGGGGCTTTGGCCACAAAGGCTTCGTTGCTCAGCTTGATCTGGGCCTTGCCGATTTGCTCTTCCAGGCGCGCTACTTCCTTGCCCAGGCGGATTTTTTCAGCCGCTATGTCCACTTCTACAAACAGGCAGACGCGGGCTTCGCCCACCACCGCCACAGGTGCAGATTGCGCCGCTGCCTGCCAACTGGCTTCATCAGCAAATACCTTCACTTCGCTGAGCTTAGCCAGCGCTTGCAGTACCGCTGCGGACGACTGCAGGAATTCGCTCTCTGCTGCGGTCTGCGCCACCACATACAAGGGCAGACGGGTGGCAGGCGACACGCTCATTTCGCCGCGCAGGGTGCGGCAGGCATCCACCAGGGCTTTGAGCTTGACCACATGCGCGATGGCGGCTTCGTCAATGCGCTCGGGCTGGGCCACGGGGTAAGCAGCGATAGCTACAGACGGACCCTGACGCCCCGCAACGGGCGCCACCTTTTGCCACAGCTCTTCGGAGATGAAGGGCGTGATGGGGTGGATCAGGCGCAGGATGGTCTCGAGCGTGCGGATCAGCGTGCGGCGGGTGGCGCGCTTTTGTGCATCGCTGCCGGTGTTGATTTGCACCTTGGCAATTTCCAGGTACCAGTCGCAGAACTCGTTCCACACGAAGTCGTAAATCGTGTTGGCCACGTTGTCCAGGCGGTAGTCGGTGAAGCCCTGGGCCACTTCAGCCTCGGTCTTCTGCAGCAGCGAGACGATCCAGCGGTCGGCCTGGCTGAACTCCAGGTAGCCATGGGCTTCGCCACCGGGTTCGCACTGCTCTTTGGTGTGCTCGTTCAGCCCACAGTCATTGCCTTCGCAGTTCATCAGCACAAAGCGGGTGGCGTTCCACAGCTTGTTGCAGAAATTGCGGTAGCCCTCGCAGCGCTTGCTGTCGAAGTTGATGCCACGGCCCAGCGATGCGAGCGCTGCAAAGGTGAAACGCAAAGCGTCGGCACCGTAGGCGGGGATGCCTTCGGGGAATTCTTTTTCGGTGTTTTTGCGCACCTGGGGTGCGGTCTCGGGCTTGCGCAGGCCTTCGGATCGTTTGGCCAGCAGGGGGCCGAGCTCGATGCCGTCAATCAGGTCCACCGGGTCCAGCACATTGCCCTCGGACTTGCTCATCTTTTTGCCCTGCGCGTCTTTCACCAGGCCGTGGATGTAGACGTGCTTGAACGGCACCTGGCCGGTGAAGTGCGTGGTCATCATGATCATTCGGGCGACCCAGAAGAAGATGATGTCGTAGCCGGTGACCAGGACGCTAGAGGGCAGGTACAGGTCGAAGTCATCGAGGCTTTCGGCCTTGGCCCCGCTGGCGAGGGTGCCGGAATCGGCCTTGCTCAGAGGCGCTGCGCTTGCCAAGTCGCTGCGGCCGACACCGGCACACTCGCCAGCTACGTTGTCGCTATTGCCCCAACCCATGGTGCTGAAAGGAACTAATGCGGAGGAGTACCAGGTGTCCAGCACATCCGGGTCGCGCTTGAGTGTCTTGCCAAGGGCTTGCGCCTGGGCTTCCGCTTCGTTGCGTGCGACGTAAACCTTGCCGTCTTCGTCGTACCAAGCCGGAATCTGGTGGCCCCACCAGAGCTGGCGGCTGATGCACCAGTCCTGAATGTTGTTCATCCACTGGTTGTAGGTGTTGACCCAGTTCTCGGGCACGAACTTCACTTCGCCGCTCTGCACCGCGTCGATGGCTTTTTGCGCGATGGATTTGCCGGTAGCGTCGCCTGCACCCACTTGGTTCATGGCGACAAACCATTGGTCAGTCAGCATGGGTTCGATCACCTGGCCGGTGCGCGCGCAGCGCGGCACCATCAGTTTATGTTTCTTCACTTCGACTAGAAGACCCAAGGTTTCCAAGTCCTTTACAACTTGCTTGCGCGCAACAAAACGATCAAGCCCCTGCAGGTTTTCCGGAATACCCACGTCAACCGCCAAAGAGGAGATGCCAGGACTCACTCGGCTGATCTTGCCGCCACCCTCAAGTGGAGCCGTATATTTTTCCCAGCCTTGGCCCGCAGCAACAATGTCATTGCTGATGATCTTTGCGTCTAGGGTTAAGACACAAATGGGCTCCAAGTTGTGGCGCTTGCCCACGGCATAGTCGTTTTGGTCGTGTGCCGGTGTAACTTTGACCACGCCCGTACCAAAGGCCTTGTCCACGTAGTCGTCAGCAATGATTGGTATGTTGCGGTTGCACAAGGGCAGCTTCACTTGCTTGCCAATTAAATGCATGTAGCGCTCGTCCTCTGGGTGCACCATGACGGCCACGTCGCCAAGCATGGTCTCGGGGCGAGTAGTTGCCACCACCAAGCCCTGCACGGTTTCACCGTTCACTGTTTGCGGGCCATCCACAAAGTCGTAGCGGATGTGCCAGAGCGAGCCGTCTTCCTCTTCGCTCTCCACTTCCAGATCGCTCACGGCGCTCATCAGAATCGGGTCCCAGTTCACCAGGCGCTTGCCGCGGTAGATCAGGCCTTGCTGGTACAGCTGCACAAAGGTCTCGGTCACCGTTTTGGACAGCTTGGGGTCCATGGTGAAGTACTCGCGGCTCCAGTCTACGGTGTCGCCCATGCGGCGCATCTGGTTGGTGATGATGTTGCCGGATTTCTCTTTCCACTCCCACACCTTGGCAGTGAAGGCCTCGCGACCCAGGTCGTGGCGGCTGATTTTTTGCTCTTGCAGCTGGCGCTCCACCACGATCTGGGTGGCAATGCCGGCGTGGTCGGTGCCGGGAATCCACGCGGTGTTGAAACCGGCCATGCGGTGGTAGCGCGTCAAGCTGTCCATGATGGTTTGGTTGAACGCATGGCCCATGTGCAGCGTGCCGGTCACATTGGGCGGCGGCAACTGGATGCAGAAGTTTTTGCTCTGGGCTGCAGCGGCCGCATCAGGGGCGCTGGTGCCACGGTAGCCCGCCACGCCATAGCCACGCTTTTCCCACTCGGGGCCCCAGTGTGCTTCCAGCGCGACGGGCTCGAAGGATTTGGACAGGGACTGCAGGCCGGGCTGCTCCAGGGCAGCAGCGGGCGTTGTGGGCAATGGGGGGGTGGCGTTATCAGACATGGGGGTTCTCTTGTGAGCGACCGATGATTTTACCGGTGCCGATGTGTAGCATCGATTGCTATAAAAATAGGAGCTGCTCCCGCACTATCCACGGCCTGAACGGCTGATTTGGCTTAAATTTGAGGGCCTGGGTGGCCGATTCTGCGCCTGGCAACACTCCAGGGCACGGGCCGGGGCCGCGTTGGGGTGCCTGCCAATCGGGATAATGCCGCATGCTTTTTCTCCTCTCGCCCGCTAAATCTTTGGACTACGACACCCCGCTTGTCGGCCAGCCCCACACCGCCCCGTTGTTCGTCAAACAAAGCAAAGCCCTCATTGATGTGCTGCGCACGTACTCACCGCCCCAGATCTCGGAGCTGATGGACTTGAGCGACGCGCTGTCTAGCCTGAACGTAGCGCGCTACCAGGCTTGGTCGAGCCGGGCCACACCCAAAAACGCGCGCCAGGCGGCGCTGGCCTTTGATGGTGATGTGTATGGTGGCCTGGATGCCAAGACCCTAGGCCCCGACGACTTGGCCTGGGCCCAGGACCATGTGTGCATCTTGAGCGGCCTGTATGGCGTGCTGCGCCCCCTGGACCTGATGCAGCCCTACCGCCTGGAGATGGGCACGCGCCTGCCCACCGCGCAGGGCAAAGACCTCTACCAATATTGGGGCAGCCAGATTTCGGACTACCTGAACACCCGGCTGCGCAAAGACATCAGCCCCGTGGTCATTAACCTGGCGTCTACCGAGTACTACCGGGCAGTGAACATCAAGGCCCTGAAAGCCGGGGTGGTGGAGTGTGTGTTTCAGGAGCACAAGGCCGGGCAGTACAAAGTCATCAGCTTTTTTGCCAAACGCGCCCGGGGCCTGATGGCGCGCTATGCCACCACGCACCGCTTGACCATGCCCGACCAGTTGCGCGCCTTTGACCTGGAGGGCTACCGCTGGACTGCGCCTGAGTCCACACCCCAGCGCCTTGTCTTTCGGCGCAAGGCGTGAACCCCTTGGGTTCAGCAGTACTCAATTTTTAACCCAATCGGGCTGTAAGGCCCTGTAAATATGCGGGAGCAGCTATGAAAATCAGAGCAAATGGTATCGATATCGAGATTGAAGACAGTGCCAACGGCAAGCCCGCATCGGCCAGCCAACCGGTGGTCTTGCTGATCATGGGGCTGGGCATGCAACTGGTGGCCTGGCCGCCGCAGATGGTGCAGGCGCTGGTGGACGCGGGCTTTCGCGTGATCCGCATGGACAACCGCGACATTGGCCTGAGCCAGCACTTTGACCACCTGGGCAAACCCAGCCTGCTGTGGGCTACCTTGAAATTCAAGCTGGGCCTGGGCACCAAGCCCCCTTACACCCTGACTGATATGGCGCAGGACGCCATTGGCGTGCTCGACACCCTAAAAATCAAATACGCCCATGTGGTGGGCGTCAGCATGGGCGGCATGATTGCCCAGCGCGTGGCCATCGCCGCGCCCAAGCGGGTGCTGAGTCTGACCAGCATCATGAGCAGCAGCGGTGCACGCGGCCTGCCCCAGGCCCGGCCAGAAGTGCTGCGCGCCATGCTCAAGCGCCCCGCCCGCAACCCGGCGGCAGCCATGGACCATTTTGTCGCCTTGTTCAAAATCATTGGCAGCCCGGCCTACCCGGTGCCCGAGACCGAAATGCGCGAGCGCATTGCCATCGGCGTTAAGCGCAGTTTTCACCCGGTGGGCACGCTGCGCCAGATGCTGGCCATCGTGGCCGACACCGGGCGGGCGGAGGCCTTGGCGTCCATCACCAGCCGCACCTTGGTGATCCATGGCAAGGCGGACCCCCTGGTGCCGCTGGGCAATGGCGAAGACACGGCACGCCGCATTCCCGGCGCACGCCTGCTCACCATTGACGGCATGGGCCACGATCTGCCGCCCGAGCCGGTGCGCCAAATTGTGGAGGCCCTGACCTCGCACTTGTTAGGCACGCGGCCATGAACACGCCCGAGCAATCGCAACTGGGCAAGTCCAGCGCCTATATCGACCAGTACGACCCCACGCTGCTGTTTCCCATTCCCCGCGCGGGCAAACGGGAAGAGATTGGCATTGCTGGCACCACCCCGTTTTTGGGTGCCGATATGTGGACCGCGTTTGAGCTGAGCTGGCTGAACCTGCGCGGCAAGCCCCAGGTGGCGCTGGCCCACTTCACCATTCCGTGTGAGACGCTGAACATCGTAGAGAGCAAGTCCTTCAAGCTCTATCTCAACAGCTTTAACAACACCCGCTTTGCCGATGCGCAGGCAGTGAAGGAACGGCTGCGCGCCGATATTTCAGAAGCGGTGTGGCGGGACACGGCGACTGAAGATTCGACGGCCGTTCGGGCTGAGCCCGTCGGAGCCCTTCGACAGGCTCAGGGAGAACGGATAGTGTCCACCCACGCCTCTATTGGCGTCACAGTGTTCGGCATGGACGCGTTTGACAAAGAGCCCGTGCATGAGCTGGATGGCCTGAGTCTGGACCGGCTGGACATGGACTTTGAGCACTACACGCCTGCGCCGCAGCTCTTGAGCGCGACGCCGGATGAAGCGCCGGTGTCCGAAGTGTTTGTCAGCAATTTGCTCAAAAGCAATTGCCTGGTCACCGGCCAGCCGGACTGGGGCAGTGTGCAGATCAGCTACACCGGTGATCAGATTAACCAAGCTGGCTTGTTGCAGTACCTCGTGAGTTTTCGCAACCACAACGAGTTTCATGAGCAGTGTGTGGAGCGCATCTTCATGGACATCTGGACCCGCTGCAAACCCATGAAGCTGGCGGTGTACGCGCGCTACACACGCCGCGGTGGTTTGGACATCAACCCCTTTCGCACCAGCCACCCGCAGGCCTTGCCGCGCAATACCCGCACCGCGCGCCAGTAGCGCCGAAACCCTTCAGGCGGATACCACTGCAGGGTCGGCCGTCTCCGCGCCTTCGGCAGTCATCGCATCACTCGCGTCATTGCGCTTATCGCGTCCAAAAGCCTGGTCAATTTAGAGCTGGTCAAGTGCCCAGCGCTTGATGGCATTCATTCTGGAAATGATGTCCTCCCCATCGTCCACCAGCTTGCTTTCGGTCAGCTCTAGCTTCAGGCGTTGCGGATTGGTGCCCGACTTGTGGCGTCCCGCGCGCCCTTGCTTCATTGCCCGAGATCGTTAAACCGGTGCAGGGTTTTGAGCGCTGGGAAGTCGCCCGGGCGCTTGGTCTTCATGGCGGTCACGGCTTCCATCACATGGCGGTTGCTCCAGATAGCGCCTTGCAGCCAGCCCATTTGTTTGAGTGAATCTTCCACCGAATGGTCACGCGCATAGTGCAGGGCTTGCTTGGTGCCCCATTGGGCGATGGGCGGCTTGCTGGCGATCTCGGCGGCGCACTGCAGCGCGGCTGCGGTGGCGGCCTCGGGCGTTTCCAGCACGGCGTTGACCAGGCCGTATTGCAGAGCCTGCGTGGCGGGCATGCGCCGACCGGTGTAGGCCAGCTCTTTGGCGATGGCCAGTGGGATCAGCTTGGGCAGGCGCTGCAGCGTGCCCACATCGGCCACCATGCCGATGTTGATTTCTTGAATACAAAAGAAGGCATCGGCAGACGCGTAGCGGATGCAGCAGGCCGTCACCATATCCACCGCGCCGCCAATGCAGCCGCCCTGGATGGCGGCGATCACCGGGATGCGCAGGTTTTCAATCTTGGTGAAGGTGGCCTGCATGTCGGTCAGCACATCAAAGATGGCGGCGCGGCCTTCGGGGCTTTGGTCGTCCATCTGAATCGCGCCAGCAAAGGTCTCCAGCGCCATGCCGGCGCTGAAGTGCTTGCCTGTGCTGCTGATCACCAGCGCACGCGCCGTGCCTTGGGCGTGGATATGGGTCAGCGCCGCATCCAGCTCGCGCCAGAAGGTAGGGTGCATGGTGTTCATGGCCTCGGGCTTGTTCAGCACCAGGTGGGCAATGTGGGCGGATTCGGTGAGGGTGAAGCAGGTGAGGTCGATCATGGTGGGCGAGGGTGAATGAGGGGTGGTGAGGGTTAGTGATGGGGTGGGCGAACTTTAGTGCATGTGCGCCGCGCCATGGCAGCTTGACAGGCTGCATTCATGCGGCATGATGGCATGAATTGTTTTTGCAGGAGCATCACCATGCTGAAAGAAGTGGGCGCCAGCGGCCAGATATCGCTGGGTAAAAAGTACGCGGGTCAGCTGTTTGATCTGACCGTGCAGGCCGATGGCAGCATCGTCATGCAACCGGTCAAAGTCGTGCCCGTCACCCCCAGCGTCCAGGAGGAGAGCGCCACCTACAAAGTGAATGCTGCGGGCAACGGCTGGCTTACGCCAGAGCGCATAGCCCGTCGCGCAGCGGCAGCAGCCCGTAGCCCTGCTGAAGTGGAAGCGGCCCGTACGCAATGGGAGGATGAGAACAAAGAGGCCATTGAGGCCATGAACCGGCGAATGGCAAAGATTGGATCGATGGGGATACGTATTCACGAATGGCGTAAGGCCAAGGCGCTGAAGAAGCAAAGCCCCGCTGCAGCTTCCACAGGTGAAGCCAACTGATGGCTCAGTTCGATGTGTACCCCAACCCGGTCGAAGAGTTGCGCGACAGTCATCCCTTCGTCGTCGGCATTCAAAGCAATTTTCTGAAACGCCCCGTAGCGGTGATCACCGTGGCGTTGGCGCGCCCGGATACGCAAACAGCGCCTCCCACCACACTGAATCCCTGGCTGAGTGTTGCGGGTGAAATGCTTGTGTTGGAGACTTTGGCGATTACCTCCCATGAGCCCGGCGATCTGCGCCGCCCAGTAGCCAACCTGCAAGGCGATGCCGAAGCCATTTGGGACGCCCTGGAATACGCCCTCCATGGCTACTGAACTTATGACGACTTCACCAACATCGGGCGAAGCCCGCATCCACTGGCAAGAAGCCGGCCAGCCCTGCAGCGCGCAGTGGCGCTCAGAGCGTGGTGTCAGCCCACCCAAGCGCGTGGTGCTGGCCGATGACACCCTGAGCGCCGATGTCGCTTACCGCCTGGCCTGCGAAGGCACGGCGCTGCTGTGGCGGGGTGATTTTCAAAACGCGCGGCAGATGCTGCAGGCGCTCGCGCGGCGGGCCGATGCGTCGGGCCCCAGCGGCAAAGCCGCCAAGGGTGCCAAGGCCATCAAGAGGGCAAAGCAACTAGCGGGCGCGCCAGAGCGCAATGCTATTAATTCAGGAGCTGCTCCCGCACTATCCACGGCCTCAGTGGCCGAAAAGGCATCGAATCCGGCCACTGCCTTTCATTTGCACCGCCAAGCCCAGGCGCAGCGTGCGCGCGTGCTGGGCATGCTTCTGATTGGCTTTGAGGCGGATTACGGTATCGCACTCAAGCGCGCCCCCGATGCGCGCCAGGCCTGTGCTGAGGCTTGGGGCCCGCCGGGTGCGGACGCTGTGGCTTCGGTAGCGTCATTGCGTGAGCTGCTGGGCCTGATCAGCGCGCACGAGTGGCGCAAAAACGGTGTGGAAGTGCCCGCCCTGGGCGCTGCGCCCCACAACCGCATCCACCCGCACTACGGCGTGTTTTCTCCGCAGCGGGGTGAGTATGTGAGCTTGGTGCAGCAGGCACCGCTGCCAAGTGTCCAAGTAGTCCAAGGAGTCCAAGGAGCCCACGGTGCGCAGGCCGCCGCCAAGCTGACGGCGTTTGACATTGGTGTGGGCACGGGCGTGTTATCTGCGGTGCTGGCGCGCCGGGGTGTGGGCCATATCGTGGCCACCGATCTGGACCCGCGCGCCCTGGCCTGCGCGGCTGAAAATTTGCAGAGGCTGGGCGTGGCGGGCCGCGCTGATTCGCCGGTGCAGTTGTTGCAGACATCCCTATTCCCGCCAGGGCTGGCGCATCTGATCGTGTGCAACCCGCCGTGGCTACCCGCCCGGCCCAGCTCACCCATAGAGCACGCGGTGTATGACGAAGGCAGCGCTATGCTGCTGGGCTTTTTGGCGGGCCTGGCCGCGCACTTGGAGCCGCAGGGCGAGGGCTGGCTGATCCTCTCGGATTTGGCCGAACACCTGGGCCTGCGCAGCCGCGCTGAATTGTTGGACGCGATTGCTGGCGCGGGCCTGCAGGTGCTGGGGCGGCTGGATACCAAGCCGGTGCATGGCAAGGCCTTTGATGCGGCCGACCCGCTGCACGCGGCGCGTGCGCTAGAGGTCACCTCGCTGTGGCGGTTGGCGGTGGCACCCGCACGCTAGCCCCGCAGTTGGCCATTCGTTGTTATTGATTGCTATCAATTCAGAAGCTGCTCCCGCACTATCCATGGGCTCTACAGCTTGAATTCATTTAAATTGCGCGGCTGCCAAGGCCCCTAAGCCCAAGATGGCTTTTGCGCTGTGGGGCCAATTTATTGCACACAATATCCGCAAGCCCGTAGAAAACGGGCCCGCCGCGGGCCAGATTGGCTAACATCGCGGCAAAACGGCGCTTAGCCATATAAGAGGGAGAACAATGCTGAGCTTTTTGGACGCGGTGGTCGCATTTCCCACCGCACTCTTCACGACTTTTTTAGGGGTCGTGATCTTTTACTGGCTGCTGGCCCTGCTGGGCGTGGTCGATTTAGAGTCTCTGGACCTGGAGCCTGGCTCTGCCGCCGATGTGGACGGCTACGAGATCAGCACGGTGGCCAGCTATGTGGTCGCTTTCGGCCTGCACGGGGTTCCATTTTCTATCGCGGTCAGCCTGGTCATATTGGTCGCTTGGACACTGAGCTGCCTGGGGGCCATGTGGGTGCTGCCCTGGTTGGGTGGTGCCGCAGCCAACTACGGCGCGGGTGCTGTGTTGGCCCTGGCCAGCCTGTCTTTGGCGGTCACGGTCAGTGCCCGCATGATTCGGCCGCTGCGTGGTTTGTTCGTCACCCACGCTGCCATCAACAATGCATCGCTGGTGGGGCAGACCTGCAAAGTGCTGACCCAAACGGTGGATGAGCAGATGGGCCGCGCCGAGGTGGCCCAGCACGGTGCCAGCATCAATATTCGCATCTGGACGCCTGTGCCCAATGCACTGGCACGCGGTAGCAGTGCACGCATCGTGGGCTATGACGAAAAGACAGCACGCTACAAGGTGGTGGCGGAGCCTTAGCGCCCTGCGCACTGCCTCTTCGATCGTTTAAGTAATTTGTTTCACTAGGGAGTTTTCATGGAACCCATCATCGTCGCAGCAGCCGTCATCACGGTCATCGTGTTCGGCATGTTTGTATTGTTTGCGCGCTTTTACCGGAAGATTGAGCAGGGCCACGCCCTGATCGTGAACACCATGCGCGCTGAGCCTACGGTCACTTTCACAGGCTGCATGGTCTACCCCATCATCCACAAGGCCGAGTTGATGGACATCTCGGTCAAGACCATTGAGATTGACCGTTCGGGCCGCGAAGGGCTGATCTGCAAGGACAACATCCGCGCCGACATCAAGGTCAAGTTTTTCGTACGCGTCAACAAAACCGCGGAAGACGTTTTGAAGGTCGCCCAAGGCGTGGGCTGCGAGCGAGCCTCCAACCAGGATGCGTTGGAAGACCTGTTCTCCTCCAAGTTTTCAGAGGCGCTCAAAACCGTGGGCAAGTCCATGGAATTTGTGGACCTGTACCAGGCGCGCGACCATTTCCGCGACGAAATCATTCGCCAGATTGGCGACGACCTGTCGGGCTATGTGCTCGAAGATGCTGCCATTGACTACCTGGAGCAAACACCGGTGTCCAAGCTGGACGCGAGCAATATTCTGGACGCCCAGGGCATCAAGAAAATCACCGAGCTGACGGCGGTGGAGAGCGTGCGCACCAACGAGCTGCGCCGCAACGAAGAGATGCAGATCAAGAAGAAAAACGTGGAAACCCAGGAGACCATGCTGGAGCTGGATCGCCAGGCCGCCGACGCCCAAGCCCGCCAGCAGCGGGAAGTGGCCACCATGCGCGCTCGCGAAGAGGCCGAGACTTCCAAGATCCAATCTGAGGAACGCACCAAATCCGAGATGGCGCGCCTGCAAGGCGAGCAGCAGGTAGCAGTGCAAAACGAAAACGCATTGCGCGAAAAAGAAGTGGCCGAGAACAACCGCAAGCGCGCGGTGGCCATTGAAGAAGAAAAAGTGATTCGTGCGCGCGACCTGGAAGTGGTGGACCGCGAGAAAGAAGTGGCCCTGCAGAAGATCGACAAAGAACGCGCGCTGGAGGTGCAAAAGAAAGCCATTGCCGACGTGATCCGCGAACGCATCGTGGTGGACCGCACCGTGGCCGAGCAAGAAGAAGCCATCAAGGAACTGCGCGTGGTAGCGGAGGCAGAGCGCACCAAGCGCTCCACCATCATCCTGGCTGAAGGTCAGGCCGAAGAAAAAATGATTGCGGAAGTGAAGGCGGCAGAGTCGCAAGAACGCAGTGCACGCCACAAAGCTAGCGAAGAAGTCGCCATGGCGGATGCGCGACTCAAGGTGTCAGAGAAGAACGCCGAGTCCAAAAAGCGGGAGGCGGAAGGCATGGAGGCAGTGAGTGCCGCCCCTGGCCTGGCGGCCGCCCGCGTGATGATGGTGACTGCCGACGCCACCGAGAAAAAGGGTCTGTCGGATGTGCATGTGATTGAGGCGCGTAACCAGGCTGAAGCGCAAGGCAAAGAGAAGCTGGGCCTGGCCGATGTGGCGGTGCGTACAGCGGGCGTGGAAGCCACCATCAAAGCCGGCCTGGCAGACGCGCAGGTGATCGAAGCGCGCGCGCAAGCCGAAGCCACGGGCCTGCAGGCCAAACTGGAAGCTGAAGCGCAAGGCAAAGAGAAACTGGGCCTGGCCGAAGTGGCTGTGCGCACCGCCGGAGCCGAAGCCACGATCAAGGCAGGCGAAGCTGATGCCCAGAACGTGCAAGCACGCTTCTCTGCAGAGGCCAAGGGCCTGCGCGAGAAGTTTGAAGCCATGAAGGCCATGAGCAGCGAAACGCGCGACCACGAGGAATACCGCATGCGGCTGGAGATGGCGCATACCGAGACCCTCAAGGGCATCGATGCACAAACCGCCATCGCCAAAGAGCAGGCCGAAGTCCTGGGCAAAGCACTGGCCAATGCCAAGATCGAGATGGTGGGCGGCGACGGCAGCTACTTCGAGCGTTTCGTCAGTGCGCTGGCGGTGGGCAAGGGCATCGACGGCGCTATCGCCAAGAGCGATACGCTGAAGATCGGGCTGAAAGATCACCTGTCGGGCAAACGCAATATGGTGGACGACCTGGGGCAACTGGTCGGGTCGCTCGGCAACTCGTCGGGCGAGCTGAAAGACCTGGCGATTGCCTCCTTGCTGTCCAAGACCAACAAAAGTGGCCAGAAACCCGAGTAACGCAGGAGCACACCCATGAAATCAACACTGCGCTGCGGCTGCGAGGCCCACACCGAACTCACAGTCTGCGAATTGGCACCCGGACTGCAGGGCCTGGAATGCGTCAGTTGTGAAGGCCAGCTTTTACAACTCGACGACTACCGCGCCTGGCGCGACAAAACACCGGTGCCGCCGGTGGCGCAAGCCATCGCTGCCGATGAAGACCCGATCGCCCGGCATTGCCCTGCGTGCGCGCGCCTGATGCAGCGTTTCCGCGTAGGCGCGCAGCCCGACTTCCGCGTGGACCGTTGCGCTGCGTGCCAGAACGTCTGGTTTGCCCGCGGCGAGTGGCAGGCATTTGTGGCAGCAGGTCTGGGCAGCCGGCTCGACGAGATTCTGACCGATGCTTGGCAGCGCCAATTGCAGACTAACGAGTTGCGCCAAGGACGCGAAGCCGTGCTGCGCCAACGCCACGGCGCTGAGACCATGGATGAGCTGGCACGCATTCGCCAGTGGCTTCAGGCGCAGCCAGGCCGTGACGAGCTAGTCGCCTTGTTGCGTGCTGACTGGTAAGGGTCTGCATGCCTTCTGACACATCCGCGGCGGCAGACTCCACTGAGAGTCTGGTCGCTGGCAGCAATAGCTACGAGCTGCTGAAGAATCGCCTGACCGTGCAGGGCGAAGTGCTGCTTAAAAAAGCACAAACGCTCAATGCCGCCCGCACGCTAGAGTTTGGCAAGTCCGAGCAAACGCTGGTACTGCGCACCCGTGCCCGCACCCAAAACAACTGTGTCGCCCGCGACATCGTGCGCATTGGCGATCTGCTGCTGTTTGGCTATAACGTTTTCATTGGCCTGCGCAAAGAGACCAGCGTGGGGGATGTTTTTGCGCTGTACCGCATGGGTACCGAGCAGGATCTGGAAGATGTGCCTCTGGCTGGCAGCTTTCTGGAAGACGCGCGTTTCGCATCCGACTTCAAAGAGCTTTACGCCTATTACAAGCAAGCCCAACTGCTGCAACTGCGGGTCACGCAGGGTAAGCTGCTGGCGGCTTTTCAGATAGGTCAGCAAGTGCACGACGTGCGCGTGTTCCGCTGGCAGTTGTCGCCAGATGGCACGCTGCAGTATCTGGACAACCGTGGCGAGCGCGACATTGCGCTACCGCCTAGCCACGACTTTGAATGGACGCCAACCACCCGTGAAAACCATGTGGACGGCAAGCATCCGCATATCAATATTCTGGACACGGTATTCGTGGAGACGGTGGGTGGCGACCTGACCGTTAAGGTAGAGAACAACACCGAAACCGGACTGGGCATTTACAGCGAGCCGGTGGACGACAAGAGCCAGTCGCTCACCGATGCCGAGGTGGCCTACGCCAAGCTGGGCGCACTCATTTTGCTGCGCGTGCGGCCCTATCGCGAACAAACTACCCGCTATCTGGTCTTCAACCAGCGCACGCTGCAGGTAGCGCGCATTGATGCCATTGGCTTGTCGTGTGTGCAGTTGCCGGAGGACCACGGCATTGTGTTTCCGGGTGGCTATTACCTGCAGTCGGGCGAGTTCAAGCACTTTGATTTGCCTGAAGATGTTGCACGCAATTTGCGCTTCAAGCGCATGCTGCGCTCGCCCAATGGCGAGGATGTGCTGTATCTGTTTTACCAGCCGGTCAGCGGCCACTATGCGCTGTTTACCTACAACCTGATCGATAAATCCTTGGCCGCGCCGATCGTGGCCAATGGCTACGCGCTGTTTGCCGATGGCAAGGTGCTGGTGTTTCAGGCGGGCATGGGTGAGCCCACGCGGCTGCACCCGATGCAGCTGTGGCAAACCCCGTTTTTTAGCGAGGAGTACGCGGGCGGCGCGAATGCGGGCACCGGCTTTTTCAGCCGTATCGGCAATGCGGAGCTGGTGCGCGGTATTGCCGAGTTGATGGGCATTGCGCGCGCCTTGCAAGAGCAAGCGCCCACCCGCACCGCCTATGAGGATTTGATTCGCCAATGCGGACGCGTCACAGACGCTTATTTTTGGCTGGCCGACCCCGAGGCGGGTGCTTTGCTGCAAGACCTGCAAGGCATTGGCGATGCGGCGCGCACCACGCTGGCCGAGTTTGAGAAGGTAGAGCAAATCCGCAAGGAGACCGCCAAGGCCCTGGACGAAGCACAGGCCCAGCACAAGGCACTGGTGGTGGATATTGCCAGCACGCTATGGCGCAAGCCCGAAGACTTTGTGGCGGCGCTGGGCCGCCTGCGCGAACGCCGCGGCCACCTGGAAACCCTGAAAGAACTGCGCTACACCGATCTGCCCCGCATAGAGGCCATGCACACCGAGCTGGTGGCCGAGCAGCAGCGCGTGGGTGAGCGCGCCATGGCCTTCATGGCCGATGCAAAGGCCTTCCACGCCCACCAGCAGCAACTGGCACAAGTGGCCACTGAGCTGCCCAAGGTATCCACCAGCCAGGGCCTACAAAGCATTCTGCAGGGGCTGGACGATACGGCCGCAGGCCTGGACCTGCTGACCGAACAGCTGGGTGGTTTGCCCGGCGGCGATGCCGTGCAGCGCACTGGCATTCTGGAGCGCATTTCTGCGCTGTACACCGACATCAACCGCTTGCGAGCCGATGCGCGTAACCGACGCAAGGCACTGGGCTCGCGCGAGGCGGCAGCCGAGTTTCAGGCCCAGTTCAAATTGTTTGGCCAAGCGGTGGAGAACGCGCTGGACTTTGCCGACACCCCCGAAAAATGCGATGACGCATTGACCCGCCTGCTGGCCCAACTGGAAGAGCTGGAGGGCCGCTTTGCCGAGCACGCTGAGTTCTTGGCCGATGTGACAGAGAAACGCGAGGCCGTCTACGAAGCGCTGACCGCGCGCAAGCAAACGCTGGTGCAAGCGCGCCAGCAGCGCGTGCAGGCTCTGGCTGCAGCGGCCGGTCGCATTTTGGACGGGGCGCAGCGCCGTGTGGCCCAGCTCAGTGGCTTGGAAGAAGTGCACAGCTACTTTGCGGCGGACTTGCTGATTGCCAAGCTGCGCACTCTGATTGCAGACATGCGGGGCCTGGGTGACCAGGTGGCTGCGGATGATCTGGACACGCGCCTCAAGACTTGCCGCGACCACGCCTTGCGCGCGGTGCGTGATCAGCGCGAGCTGGTGTCTGAGGGCGGCAACCATTTGCGCCTGGGCCGCCACGCTTTCACCATCAGCCGCCAGCCGCTGGAGCTCACACTGGCTCCGCTGGGCGACAGCATGGCCTTTTACCTGACGGGCACGGATTACCGGGCACCGCTGCAAGACGCGCGGCTGGACGCGTATCGCCCGTATTGGCAACAAGCCCTGCCGTCTGAGACCGCGCTGATCAGCCGCGCAGAGTACTTGGCGGCAAGTTGGATTGAAGAGGTTCTAAAAGGGCAGGCCACACTGACCTGGGCACAAACTCTGGCGCTGGTGGCGCAAGGTGAAGACGGCCATGCGGCGCTGCTGGAGGGCGTGCGCCAATTTGCCGCAGCCCGTTATCAAGAAGGGTACGAAAAGGGCGTGCACGACGAAGATGCGGTGCGCTTGGTTGCTGCTTTGGTGCCCATGCAAGAGCAGGCAGGCTTGCTGACTTGGGGCCCCACAGAGCGCGCGCTGGCGACATTGGTTTGGCAGCACTTGGGCTCGGGTGAGGCGCAGGCGTCTTGGCGGCGGCGTGCGCGTGCAGCGCTGCAAGTGCAACACCTCTTTGGCGCTGGCGATAGCCTGCAAAAACTGGAAGTGGAGGCCGCGCACAGCGTGCTGCAGTTTGCCGAAGAGAGCGGCTTCGCGTTGTCGCCAGTGTCCGTTGATAACGGGCATCACCAGACCGCGTGCCATCAAGCCGCGAGCTATTGGCTGCGGGAGATTGGGGCTGCAGGTACAGAGCAGGCCTGGGTTATCAGCGGCGCGGGCGAAGACATGGCCAGCGCACTGCAGCGCGAGCTGGAGCGCCTGGGCCAAGCGCTGGATTGGCAACACAGCCTGGATGCATCCACACCCGCCGAGCGTTGGTTGCTGGCGCGTGCCTGGATGCATGCCTTTGCACTGGCGCACCAGCCGACCGCCATCGCATGGGTAGACGATGCCGCCTGCGTATTGGCTGTGCCAGGCCAGCGCCGCAGGGTGAATGTGGTGCTGGATGCCACGGTGACCGGTTTGCGCAGCGAACACGCCCGCATCAATCAAGGCAGCTTGCAGATCAATTTGAATGACTTCTGGAGCCGCTACCGCGCGCATGCCGAAACGGTGGTGCCCGCGTTTGCAGCGCTCAAAAGCTTGCACCACGAACTGCTGAGCGCAGAAAAATCGCGCCTCGGTTTATCCCAGTTCCAGGCCAAGCCTTTGTCATCTTTTGTGCGCAACCGTCTGATCGACGAGGTGTACCTGCCGATGATTGGCGACAACCTGGCCAAGCAGATTGGCACCACCGGTGCCACCAGCCGTACGGACCGCATGGGGCTGTTGTTGCTGATTTCGCCGCCTGGCTATGGCAAGACCACGCTGATGGAATATGTGGCCGACCGGCTGGGGCTGGTGTTTGTGCGCATCAACTGCCCCGCACTGGGCCATGACGTGACGGCGCTTGACCCTGCGTCGGCCAGCAACAGCGCTGCCCGCCAAGAGCTGGAGAAGCTGAACCTGGGCCTGGCCATGGGCAGCAATGTGATGCTCTACCTGGACGACATTCAGCACACCAGTGCGGAGTTTTTGCAGAAGTTCATCGGCCTGGCCGATGGCACGCGCCGCATTGAAGGCATGTGGCAAGGCCAGGCGCGCAGCTACGACTTGCGCGGTAAGCGCTTTGCCATCGCCATGGCGGGCAACCCGTATACCGAGTCGGGCGAGGTCTTCAAGATCCCGGACATGCTGGCCAACCGGGCCGATATCTACAACCTGGGCGATGTGTTGGCTGGGCGCGAAGCCCTGTTCGCCCAGTCGTATATTGAGAACAGCCTGACCAGCAATCCGGTGCTGGCACCCCTGTCATCGCGCGACCCGCGCGATGTGCAATTGCTGGTGCGCCTGGCCCAGGGGGATGAGGTGGCCAGCGGCGACTTTGCCCATGCTTACAGTAGTGCCGAACTGGAAGAGCTTAAAGCACTCATGCAAAGGCTGTTCCGCGCGCGCGATCTGCTGCTGAAGGTGAACCAGGCCTATATCGATTCAGCCGCCCAGCGTGACGACTACCGCACCGAGCCCGCTTTCAAGCTACAGGGCAGCTACCGCAATATGACCAAGCTGGCTGCCCAGATCACCGGGCTGATGCATGAGGATGAACTGGACGCCCTGCTGCGCGACCACTACCGGGGTGAGGCCCAGACCCTGACCACCGGCACGCAAGAAAACCTACTCAAGCTGGCCCAACTGATGGGCACCGCAAGCCCCGAGGAGGATGCGCGTTGGCAGGCCATCTGCGCCGAATTTGTGCGCCAGCGCAAAGCGGGTGGGGCGGATGCGGACGGCTCTACGCGCATTGCCAATGCACTGCTGGATGTGAGCCGGTCGGTTGATGAGTTGCGCCCGGCAGCGGGACCCAAAGAACCCAGTGAGGGAGCGCAAATGGCTGAGGCCGTGCTGCAGTTGGCGGTGACATACCGCAAAGTCATCATGCCGCTGATCGCCGCGACGGAGAAGCGCATGGACCTGGACCACAGCATCAGTAAACGGCTGGAGCTGCTGCTGGCCAAAGCCAACGAGCCACGGGCACCGCGTGCCCAGGGCGGTGGCAAGAAGACCGAGGGCTGAGTGTGGAAACGATGACTGCCACACCCGCAGACATGGAAAACTTGCTAGGCCAGTTGGAAGCCTCTCTGGCCGACCTGCGCTTGGACGACGAAGAGAAACACAGCCTGGCCCAAACCCTGCGCCAGGCCCAGCCGCCGGAAGACGGCTTTCGCCAACTGCGCAACCATGCTTTCACACTGGCGCGCAACCGGTTGGCCGAACAGCAAGACCCCATGGCCGTGCTGCGCTGGACGGAGGCCGTGGTGCGCGCGCTGGACGTGGCCCGTACGCCAGCGCAAGCCATTCGCTCCAGCGCATTCTTTAGCCCTGGTGAAGCTTGCCTGAACACCATCGTCGAGCACTTCCGCAGCGCCCACCGCAGCGTAGATTTTTGTGTGTTCACCGTGTCCGACGACCGCATCGCCCAAGAGGTGCTGGCCGCGCATGCACGCGGCGTGGCCCTGCGCTTCATCACCGACAACGACAAAGAAACCGACTCCGGCAGCGATGTGACCCGACTGCGCGCCGCCGGTGTGCCCACCGCCGTGGACCGCACCGATGCGCACATGCACCACAAGTTTGCGATCTTTGATGGGCAGTGGCTGCTGAACGGCAGCTACAACTGGACGCGCAGTGCTGCGGCTCATAACGAAGAGAACGTGGTTGTGACGAATGACGCTGCGTTGGTGCGGCAGTTTCAGGGGGCGTTTGATCAGTTGTGGGGAAAGTTGGGCGATTGAGATTCAGCCTGCTCGTTGCGATCTGTGGGTGATAGCTGTCGTTCAGGACGGTCACCCAATTTCAGTCTCATGGAGTCTGTGGACATGGTTTTGTATCCGCCAGTCTCGGCAGGTCTGCCAGAATATCGATATCCATTTAACAAAGTCGAAAAACAGTGAAAGTGAGGCTGCAAGCCACTTTCGGGAGGATTTGATGACCAGAATATCGTGCATCAGCCAGTTTATCGAGCACTTATTGGTGCTCTGGACATTAAGTAGATTTCACGCGAGCATGTATTACGTTCGGCACATTCATATCGCCTTAGCACTCGCTTTGGCTGTACCTGCCGCTTATGCGGAGAACGTCGTCCTTACGCCGATTACTGTGACGCTGACAAAGTCGGGAAAGCCAGTGCGAGCTGCAGGCATCTCAACGTGCCTGGATTACAGAAGCTTGGGCTCGGATGATTGCGAACGCCCAATTTACGCGACTACCGACGCGCGGGGTACTGCCCTTGTCGTTGTGGCTACCGGGAAAGCGACCCCGGTGCGATACCCTGGCATGCCTCCCAGTTCAAGCGACCCGACACAGGCATTCTGGTTTAAGGTAAATGCAGGATCAGACTCGCGAGAGTTTGAGTGGGTAGCTTTGGGGTTTGGCATTGTCAACAGCGTCACACTCAACTGCGAACTCGACAAAGTACCGCGTGAGTGGCAGGGCCGCGAACGCCGCAAGTTTCACCTCAGGCCACTTCACTGTGATGTTCTTGGCCTATAAGAAATCTAACTGGTCGGCCCAGAGGCGACGGCCTTCAGCCGCGCCTGGCCTCCAACGTTAAAACTGCATTTTGACCGACCGCTTCGGAGAGGCTGCAAAGACCGAAATGAGCCTCCAATAGCCGTTGGCTGCCGATATGTCCATGCAGTACATGATGCCGAGTCTTTATCTGCGCGAATTGCTACTAATTCAGGAGCTGCCCCCGCACTATCGCCGGTTGAAAGGCACTTTTGGCCACTAATCTAGGGGGATCGGCACGGTTGCCAGCGCGCTTACCCAGCATTGGCCGTTTCTTCCCTTGCCCAAAATATGCTATTCAAATCATATTTCTACAAAAATTACAAATAGTTTGATCTGAAAAACATATTTTGGATTGACGAAATATGCAATGAACAGCATGATTTGGAAAATTTTCTCCAATTTATGATGCCAAACGCAAATCCCTTATTAACACTGCCCGACGTTGGTGCGCGGTACAAGCAGCTGCGCAAGGCAGCGGGCAAGACGCAGACTGAGGTAGCAGCAGCTGCCGGATTGCGACAAGAGACGCTGTCGCGCTTTGAGACGGGGGCCTCCAGCGATCTATCCGCAGGCAAGCTCTTGCGTTTGTTGCAGGTGTTGGATGTGGAGATGGAGTTTGTGCCCGCTACCCGCCGCCCCAATTTGAACGACTTGCAGCAAGAACTGCGCAATGCTTCGCACGGAGCGTCCGGCAAGCCATGAGCAAGGCAGAACTCAATGTCTTCGTGAACGGCAGACATGTGGCGGTGTTGCAGAGCCCCGCAGGGTTTGAGCATTACCTGACCTACCTGCACGGAACCCCTCCCGAGGATTTTGTGTCGCTGCTCATGCCCGTGCAGTCCCCCAGCTGGGAGTGGCCCAATCTGCACCCTTTCTTTCAGGTGAGTCTGCCGGAGGGGTTTTTACTGTCCGTCCTCAAAGAGCAGTTGGGGCCGCATCTGGGAGCAAGTCCCATGGATCTGCTGTCGGTGGTGGGGCACAACATGATCGGTCGCGTTCAGGTAAGCGCAGGCAGTAGTCCCAATCCGCAACTCGCCGCCAATGAACTCGATGGACTGTTGCATGGTGAGTCTTCGCGCGAAGTGTTTCTGCAATTGATGAGCCAGTACGCGGCCTCAGGCGTGTCGGGGGTGGTCCCCAAATTTCTGACGCCAGAGACCAAAGCACTGTTCCGCAAAGGCACCGTATCCACAGAGCGCCACATCGTCAAAGCTAGCTCAGACAAGCAACCGCTTGTGGGGCTCAACGAGCACCTGTGTATGCAAGCGGCCAAAGCCACCGGCTTCGCGGTTGCAGAAACAGTGGTTTCCGACGACGGTCAGATCCTCGTGGTCGAGCGCTTTGACATTGATCCGCTCACTGGCGAGCGGCTGGGTTTTGAAGACTTTTGCAGCATGCTGGGCATGGGTGCCGAGCAAAAGTACGACGGCACCTGGGAGCGCGCCGCGCGCCTTGTGCGCAACTATGTGCCACCCCAGGGCCGCCGCGCGTCCTACGAGCAACTGGCCGTGACACTGCTGTTGACGCACGCACTTGGCAACTCAGACTGCCACACCAAGAATCTTGCTTTTTTGTACACCGGCTTGGAGGATGTGCATGTCGCGCCCATCTACGACATGCTGACCATCGTGGCCTATGACAGCTACGCGGATAACCCGCCAGGCATGTCCATCGATGGCCGCAAGAGCTGGACCCATCTGAAGCCCTTGTGGCAATTCATGCAAGTGTTTCTGGGTATCGACCCCCCGCGCCAACGCGAACTCGCTGAGCTGGTGTGCACCGCCGTGGCGGCGACCGTGCCGGAATTGATTCAACGCATGAAGCACACGCCAGGGTTTGACGCGGTGGGCGCGAGGATGCTGTGGCACTGGAACGCAGGGCTCAATCGACTGAACGAGCGCATTCAAATCCAGGTGCCAGAAATGACAAAGCTCACTCAAGAGGCGGGGGTGATGGAGCCATCACCACCCCAGAAATTCGCCACTGCAAGAGTGGGTGAGTCGGTATTGCTGGCGCCCAAGCGCGGCAAGAAGCCTGTGCGGCCGTCGTGATGCTGATGCGCAGATGCACCACAAGCTAAAACAACTCCCCGTTAACCGCTATTAATTCAGGAGCTGCTCCCGCACTATCCACGGCTTCAAAGGCCGATTTGGCACTTAGTTTTGCCGCAGGCTTCCATCTGCATCGCCAAGCCCAGCGCTCTCGCGTGCTGGGCATGCTGTTGATTGGCTTTGAGGCTGACTACAGTGTCCCTCTGAAGCGCAGCCCCGATGCGCGTCAGGCTTGTGCAGAGGCCTGGGGCCCACCCGGCGCCGTTAGCGTGGCTTCGGTGGCGGCCCTGTGCGCCTTTGATATTGGCACGGGCACCGGTGTTTTGTTGGCGGTGCTGGCGCGCCGGGGAATCGGCCGGATCGTGGCCACCGACCCGCCGCACGCAGCACGCTCCAAAGAGGTGACGTCGCTGTGGCGGCTGGGCGTCGCCACAGACCAGTAGCTTACGCTGTGCTGACGTGGTGCGTGGGTATCATCAAACGATGCCCCAGCCCCACCGCGACTTGTCCGTTGAATCGGCGCTTCTGTATCTGGCCTACAGAAGAAATGTGTTGGATGTGGCCATGTCGGCCGTTGCAACCATTGTTGGTGCGTGGGTCCTTTGGCCCTACCTGCCGCACCAGCCCAAAGTGATCTGGGTCAGCGCCATGGCTTGCATGTGTCTAGCGGCCGGTTTCAACTGTTGGGCATTCTTTAGGGCGGCTCCGTCCGGACAAAATATCGTCTTTTGGCAGCGCGTATTTGCGCTGCAGATCACCGTCTCCGGCCTGTGCTGGTCCGTGGGGCCTGCGCTGATGATGTGGCCCATTGATGGCCCCTATGCGGTCTTGTTTGTGAGTATGTTGTTTTGTGTCAGCGCGGTTATCGTCGCTTCGGTGTCAGAGCAGCGCATGGCCATGGCGGGCTTTGTGGTGGGGGCTTTGTTGCCCACGGCGACTGTCGGCCTGGTCACCGGCGGTGATGTTGACCGTTTGGTGGCGCTGGTCTTGCTGGCGGGTATAGCGGCGCTGATTGTGGTAGGGCGCGCGTCGCATCAAACCGCCTGGCAGCTGCAGGAGTCGCAACTGCACCTCAAGGCCGTGTTGGCAGATGTGCCCGACGCAGTGGTGGGCATCGATGCGCAAGGGCACATCACCGCCTGGAACCACCGGGCCGAGACCATATTTGGCTGGACGGCGGAAGATGCCGTGGGGGCTACAGTGCAAAGCACGTTGGTGCCTGAGGCCGAGCGGTTTGATCCCACCAGCCAACGCGGTATCTACCGCCATTTGGTGCCTGGGCGCAAGGCCGTTGGCATGACTACGCCGGGTCAAAGAATAGAGGCCACTGCCCAGCGTAAAAACGGCGAAGTGTTCCCGGTCGAGCTGGTGGTCACACCGCTACAACATGACCGCAAGCTCAGTTACACGGCATTTTTGACCGATATTTCAGAGCGTAAGAAGGTCCAGGAGCGCTTGAAACTATTCAGACGCGTGTTTGATTCCAGTGATCAGTGCGTGGGCATTGCCGATGCCAAAGGCATCGTGGTCTATCAAAACCAGGCGCAGGCAAAAGAACTGGGTTACCGCGATGGAGAAATTTTGGGGCAACACTTCTCCAAAGTAGTGCCAAAGGAAGCAAAAGAGGCATTCAAACTGGCTTCGCGGGACGCGGTTGCCTCCGAGCGTGGCTGGATGGGCCAACTGACTATCCAGCGCAAAGACGGCTCCGTTTTTACGTCGGCCAGCAATGTGGGGTTTATTCGTGATGACGACGGCAGGGTGCAGTACTCTTTCAATATATTTACCGACTTCAGCGCCGAACTGGCGCGCCGTGCGGAGTTGGCCGGGGCCAAAGACGAGGCCGAGCGGGCCAATCTGGCCAAGTCCGATTTTTTGTCGAGCATGAGCCATGAGTTGCGCACGCCCATGAATGCCATTTTGGGATTTGCGCAGATGCTGGAATATGACCAGGATCTGAACGCCGACCAGCAAGACAGTGTGCAGGAAATCATGAAGGCCGGGCAGCACTTGTTGGCTTTGATCAATGAAGTGCTGGACCTGGCCAAAATCGAATCCGGCAAACTGGATGTATCGCTGGAAAGCGTGATTCTGGCCGAACTGCTGAAAGACTGCCGCGACCTGATCCAGACCCTGGCGACTGCACACAACGTGCGCCTGGAGTTTGCGGTACCCGCCGGGCTGACAGCGCGGGCCGACCACACCAAGCTCAAGCAGGCGTTGATCAACCTGTTGTCTAACGCCGTGAAATACAACCGAGTCGGTGGCAGCGTTACCGCGTCGGTACAAGTCATGCCAGAGGGCTTGCTGTGCATTGCAGTCAGTGACACGGGTGCGGGTATTGCCCCCGAGCGCCTGGGCGACTTGTTTCAACCCTTTAATCGTTTGGGTGCCGATACCGGCACGGTGGAAGGCACTGGCATTGGCCTGACCATCACGCGGCGCTTGGTCGAACTGATGGGCGGCACGGTGGAGGTGCACAGCACCGTGGGGGTGGGTACGACGTTCAGCATTGTGTTGCCGCAAGGCCCCGATGTGCTGCCTGCCGAGGATGATTGCGAGGTGGGTTTCGCCTGCGCCACGGAGTCTGGCGCATTGGAGCGCACGGTCCGGGTACTCTCGATTGACGACAACCCCATCAACTTGCGCTTGATTGAAGTCGTATTGGCGCGTCGGCCCAACTTCAAACTGACGTCTGCCGCCGAGCCGGAGCAAGGCATAGAACTGGCGTTGGCCAACACGCCTGACATTGTTTTGCTGGATATCGATATGCCAAGACTCGACGGCTACCAGGTCTTGGGCATTCTGAAAGCGGACGCGCGATTCCGGCACGTACCCTTTGTTGCCGTGACGGCCAACGCCATGCCAGCCGATGTGGCGCGGGGCCTGGCTGCCGGCTTCGACGGCTATCTGACCAAGCCGGTGGATGTGCGGGTACTCCTTTGGACCATGGACGATTTACTGCAAAGTAGCCCAACAGAGACCACCTTGTGACCCAGACCAACCCAGCCCGCATTTTTGTGGTGGACGACGAGCCGGTCAATCTTAAGCTGCTCGACAAACTGCTCACCGGACAGGGCTACACCCAGCTCGTACTCTTGCAGGACCCGCGTGAGGTGCTGCCGCGCTACCAAGAGGGCCGCCCGGACCTGATCTTGCTCGACATCAACATGCCGCACCTGGATGGCTACGCGGTCATGGAGCAGCTCAAAAATCTGGAGGATTCCATGCTGCCCCCGGTGGTAGTTATGACAGCGCAGCACGGGCGCGATGCCTTGCTCAAGGCGCTCAACAGTGGCGCGCGGGACTTCATTGGCAAGCCCTTTGACCGCGCTGAGCTGCTCATGCGGGTGCGCAATTTGCTGGACGCGCAGCTGGCACACCGCATGGTGTTTGACCAAAAGGCAGTGCTGGAAGAGCGCGTGCGCGAGCGCACCGAGGCCCTTAACAAGACGCGTCTGCAAGTGGTGCAGCGCCTGGGCCGCGCCGCGGAGTACCGCGACAACGAAACCGGCTTGCACACCATTCGCATGAGCCGGTTTGCAGAGTGCATAGCCAACAGCATGGGCTGGAGTATTGAGCGGTGCGACCTGCTACTGCACGCCAGCCCCATGCACGATGTGGGCAAGATTGGCATCCCTGACAGCATCCTGCTCAAGCCAGGCAAGCTGGACGCGGCCGAGTGGGCCACGATGCAAACGCACGCCGCTATCGGGGCCATGATATTGGCCGATGATGACGAATCCGATCTGCTGCAGTTGGCCCAGAAAATTGCGCTAAATCACCACGAAAAGTGGGACGGCACTGGCTACCCGGCCGGCTTGGAGGGTGAGGCCATACCCCTGGCGGCCCGCATTGTGGCCGTGGCCGATGTGTTTGATGCCCTTACGTCTGAGCGGCCCTACAAAGCCGCCTGGAGCGTGGATGCGGCTGTTGAATTTTTAGTTTCACAAAGCGGCGCGCACTTTGACCCCGAGGTCATTCGCCACTTTCAGCTCTGCCTGCCCGCGCTGCTGGCTATCCGCAATAGCTTGTTAGATTGTTGACACAGCCCATGGATTTTTCCTTTCTGACCCGCCCGTCCACCCATCTGGACGTAGAGCAGCACCTGCTCTACGAGGCGTATGCCCGCAAACCTTTGAACGTAACCACGGCGGCCGTGGTAGCCCCTGTAGGTGGCGCACTGTTTTGGCAATTCTTTTTGCCTGAAGTGTTGATCATCTGGGTGGCTGCCATCTGGTTGGGGTCGGCGCTGGGTGTGTGGGAGTGCCGCAGTTTCAAAAAGGCAGCGCCGCAGGGCAAAGCCATTGTGCGTTGGCGGACGTTATTCACGGCGCAGTCCGCACTGGCTGCGTTGAGCTGGTCTGCAGTGCCCGCGTGGCTGCTGTCGCAGGCAGGTTTCCAGTTCAGTGCGATGCTGGTAACCGCACTTTTGGCTGTATGCGTGATCGCCATGCTGTCAATGTCGTATATCCAGCGGGCCATGCAGATCTTTACGGTGCTGGTGCTCTTGCCACCTGCACTGGCCGCACTGCTGACGCGCACAGGCGCGCCGCAGCTGGTCGGTGTGGAGTTGCTGGTCGGCATGGTGCTTATTGTGTTGGTGGGCTCGGAATTGGCCCGGATATTGCAAAAACAAACAGAGTCCCAGTTGCGCCTGCAGGGTATTTTGGACAATGCGCAAGATGCGGTTATCACGGTAGATCGTGATGGCAAAATCATTGGCTGGAACCCCAAGGCGGAGACCCTTTTGGGTTGGGGGTTTCAGGAGATACAGGGCTGGCCGTTTGACGATGTGGTCGAGATATTCCAACCCGACACTGCGCAGCGCAGGTCTGTGTCCGAGTTGTTGGGGCAGTCGGGTTCAACCAAGGCCGGGCGCGCAGAAATGCTGATGGCCACCCGCAGCGGTGCGCAAATTCCGGTGGAAATTGCCCTCACGCGATCTTCGCGTGGCAACGGGCAGGTAGTGACGGCCTTTGTGACCGACATTAGCCAACGCAAAGAAGCGCAAAAAGAGCTCAACCTGTTTCACCGGGTGATTGATGCCAGCAGCCAGTGCGTGGTGATTACAGATGCCACGGGACACGGTTTTTACCAAAATGCGGCACATAAGCGGCTTTTGGGCTACAGCGATTCGGAGGTCAAAGGGGCACCGTTTACGCGTGCCTTCCCGCCCGATGTGGCAGCCAGGCTGGAGTCTGAGATCAAAGCGTCCATGGTTGCCACCGGTCGCTGGAGCGGACCTTTGCCGTTTCAGCGCAAAGACGGCAGCCGTTGTCTCTCGCAAAGCTCGATTGGTGCTGTGCTTGGCCCACAACGGGAAATACAGTACATCTTCAACATTTTTAGCGACCTGAGCGGCGTATTGGCCCAGCAAGAGGAGTTGCGGCAGGCCAAGGTGCAGGCCGAGGAAGCCAGTCTGGCCAAGACGCAGTTTATTTCTGGCATGAGCCACGAGCTGCGCACCCCTCTGAATGCGGTGCTGGGCTTCGCTCAGGTGTTGCAATTGGATGAGCGGCTCACCAAAGACCAGAGCGACAGCATCGCCCAAATTACCAGCGGTGGCACCCACCTGCTCAAGCTAATCAACGAGGTGATGGACTTGGCCAGGATCGAGTCCGGGGCGGTGGGTTTGACGTTGGAGCCGGTCGACCTGGGCCGCGCAATTGCGGAGTGCTGGAGTCTGGTGGCTCCGTTGGCAAAAGCACAGTCCCTGACGTTTCACAGCGAGATTGCACCGGGACTTGTGGTGCAGGCGGACCGGATGCGACTCAAGCAAGTTTTGCTCAACCTCTTGACCAACGCCATCCATTACAGCCCCACGGGCGGCGATGTTGGCGTGCGGGTGCTGCGGTGGGGGGCTGACAAGCTGCGTGTAGAGGTACAAGACACGGGGCCGGGTATCGAGCCCCAGCGGCTGAAACATGTATTTGCGCCCTTTGACCAGTTGGGTGACCCGTCCAGTCCTGACGGAACCCACCTCGGCCTGAGCATCACCGATCAGCTCGTGCGCCGGATGGGGGGGCAAGTGGGCGTGCAAAGCACCCTGGGCGCGGGGGCCATGTTTTGGGTGGAACTGGCGGCAAGTGCGTTGCCCGACCAAGCCATGACTGAGGAAGTTGGGGGCAACGGGGTGCAAGAAATCGCCATTGAGCGCCTGTTGCATGTGCTGTGCATTGATGACAACCCGGTCAACCTGAAGCTGATAAGGGTGATACTAAAAAGGCGACCCCAGCTGCGGCTGACCACAGCGCTGACGCCGGGCGAGGGCCTGAACATTGCGCTGGCTCAGCAGCCGGACTTGATTTTGCTGGATATCAACATGCCCGGTATGGATGGCTACCAAGTACTGGAGGTGCTCAAGTCTTATGGGCGCACCAAGACCATTCCGGTTATCGCTGTTACGGCCAACTCAACGCCAGGCGAACAGGCAGAGGGCGCCGCTGCGGGCCTGGACGGCTATGTCACCAAGCCCATCGATGTCACGCTGTTATTGGCATTGGTGGATCGACTTTTGCGCATCAGTGGCACGGCTTGAGCGGGTTTTTAAAAGAGCTCCCCGTTAACCGCTATTAATTCAGGAGCTGCTCCCGCACTATCCACGGCCTGCAAGGCACTTTTGGCTATTAATCCAGGGAGGTCGGCACGGTTTGCCAGCGCCCCCACGCGCACACCCAGCAGCCGCAGCTTCTTCTGCAGCGGCGCGCGTTTCAGGCACTGGCCAGCCAGTTGGCGGATGGTTTTTGCATCGTCGGTGTACTGCTCCACCGTCAGGTCGCGCGTCACGCCGCTGAAATCGTCATAGCGCAGCTTGATGCCGATAGTTTTGCCGACGTAGCCCTTGCGCTGCAGGTCGGCCGCCACCTGCTCGCACAGGCGGGTGAAGACTGCCCCCAGCTCGGCGCGGTCGCGCACGGCGTGCAGGTCGCGCTCAAAAGTTGTCTCGCGGCTCAGGCTCACGGGTTCGCTTTCCGTCACCACCGGGCGGTCGTCCTGGCCGTGGCTGGCGGCGTGCAGCCAGGCTCCAGTGCGCTGGCCAAAGGTATCCATCAGCCACTGCAAATCACGCTCGGCCAGTTGGCCAATCGTTTCAATACCAAAGCGCTTGAGCTTCTCGTCCGCCTTAGGGCCAATGCCGTTGATCTTGCGGCAGGCCAGCGGCCACACCTTGGTCGGCACATCGGCCTCAAACACGATAGAGATGCCGCGCGGCTTGTTGAATTCGCTGGCCATCTTGGCCAGCAGTTTGTTGGGTGCCACGCCCACTGAGCAAGTCAGACCAGTCGCGTCCAAAATCGCCTTTTGAATCAGACGCGCCAGCACGCGGCCGCCCTCGCGCTGGCCGCCGGGCACGTCGGTGAAGTCGATGTAGACCTCGTCCACGCCGCGGTCCTCCATCAGCGGTGCAATCTCGGTGATGATGGATTTGAACAGGCGCGAGTAGCGCCGGTATTCTTCAAAATCTACCGGCAAAAGAATGGCCTGCGGGCACAGCTTGGCGGCCTTCATCAGACCCATGGCCGAGCCCACACCAAACTGGCGCGCGGCATAGGTGGCGGTGGTGATCACACCGCGGCCGGTGTAGTCCGCCAGGCGAGCAAACGCATCGATGGGAATGCGGCGCAGTGCGGCGCGCTGCGCGGCGGCATCCCACTCCAGCTCGGGCGCGTCTTCTGCGGCTTGCTGGCGCAGTACCTCCAGGGCTGCCGCCACATTCGCGCGCCCACCGCCTATCACCACCGGCAGGTCTTTGAGTTGCGGGTAGCGCAGCAGCTCTACCGACGCGTAAAACGCGTCCATGTCCAGGTGGGCAATGCGGCGGATGGTGGGGGAGGGCGATGGCACGGGACAAGGATAGCAAGCCCAGACCCCCGTGATTGGACTACGATGTCTCCATGCCATTCCCCTTCGCCGTTTCTACTGCTGCAGCGCTGCGCCGGGCTTTGTTGGCGTGTTGGGCGTTGGTATGGTGCGCGCCTCTGCTAGCAACCGAGCGTGCGCTCTCTATGCCGGTTTTGCAGGCCAAGCCGTTTGGCTGGATAGACGCCAGTGGCCGCCCGCAGGGAATTTACCCGGACATTGCGGCAGCCTTGTCCCAACAAACAGGGCGGGTGATACGGGTGGAGGTCGTGCCCTTTGCCCGTGCGGCTGCGCTGGTGGCCGGGCGCGGTGATTTGGCACCCTTGGCGCTGGGCCGCATGAACGGTGGCTGCCAAGAGCTGAGTGACGACCGCGCCGTGCCCTGGCGGTTTCAGGAACTTCAGTCGCAGGAGTCAGGTGTGCGCATGTTGCAGGCACGGCGGATCGATGGCTTTTGTACGGTAAATGAATCTTTGCTCGATGCCTTGTCCAGCACGGGTTTGGAAGCCAGTTTTGCAGATGCCCAGCGCTTGGTGTTGGCATCCAAACCGGTGTGGTTGATGCTGTCTCCGGGTTTGGAGCCAGAGCTGGGGCAGGAGTTGGTGCGCGGCCTGGCGGAGCTGCAGAGGAATGGCGAGTTGGCCAAAATCTTTAAGGCCCGATTGGGCAGCCGCTACGTGTTGCACTTAAGCAAATAGACACAACTAGCGCCCCGCGCTGCGCGGCCCCGGGAGCTTGGGCGGCAGAGTGTTCTGCGTAGGTAAAAGGAGGAGCCCGCGAAGCGGGCGGGGGACACGGAGCAGAGCGCTTTGCCGACCAGGCTCCTGCGCATATACCTAGCTCCAGAACTACAAAGCCTTCCTCACCAACGCACCCTGAAACAGATACGGCAAACGCGGCCCACGCGCCGGGTCTACACCGCCCCTGTCTTCCACGCTGATGGCCAATTGGTCGATGCCCTGCAGTGCCGTGGCCGCAGCAGGCAAACGCAGCGTGGCGGCTTTGCTGGTGATAACGCCCAAGGACTGTGGTGCAGCACCCGCGCGCAGCGCCCAGAGCTGCATGCTGTCCTCGCGGCCTTCCTTCACGGCATTGAGCCGCTGCAATTGCAAAGCCCCTTCTTGCGGCGCAAAAGTCACCAGCAGGGCCGGGGCCGCTTTGTCATCCAGCAGCACGGCAATGTGGGCGATCTGCGCGGTTTGTGTGAGCTGGTTTTGCAGATGTGCGATCTGCGTCTGAAATTGCGCGAACAAACTCATGGTGGTGGCAATGCCGGTGGCCAGCACGACCAACAGTGCGTACGCGCCCGCACGCCACCAGGGGCTCACGCCTTGGGGCGGTGTTGAGGAAGCGGGGGAGTTTTCAGGGTTCATGGGGCCGGTCGATCAGTAAGTGCCCGCAATCAGGATGCCTTTGTCCACGGTTTGAATATTGGTGTGGCCGCAAAAGGCCATGGTGATGTCTAGCTCTTTGTGGATGATCTGCAGTGCCTTGGTCACACCCGCCTCGCCCATCGCACCCAGGCCGTAGACCATGGCGCGGCCAATCATCGTGCCCTTGGCACCCAGAGCCCAGGCCTTCAGCACGTCTTGGCCGCTGCGAATGCCGCCATCCATCCACACTTCGATCTTGTCGCCCACGGCCTGCGCAATCTCGGGCAGCGCGCTGATGCTGCTGGGCGCGCCATCCAGTTGGCGACCGCCGTGGTTGCTGACCACAATCGCATCGGCTCCGCTGGCCACGGCCAGGTGCGCGTCTTCCAAATCCTGAATGCCTTTGAGAATCAGCTTGCCGCCCCATTTCTCTTTGACCCAAGCCACATCGGACCACGACAGGCGCGGGTCAAACTGCTCATTGGTCCACGACGCCAGCGACGACATATTGCTTACTGCCTCCACATGCCCGACCAGATTGCGGAACGTGTGGCGCTTGGTGCCCGCCATGCCGAGGCACCAGCGCGGCTTGGTCATCAGGTTGATGATGTTGGCCAGTGTCGGCTTAGGCGGTGCGGTCAGTCCGTTCTTCAAATCCTTGTGCCGCTGGCCAATCACCTGCAAGTCCAGCGTCAGCACCAGTGCACTGCAGCGCGCCGCGCGGGCGCGTTCAATCATCTTCACCATGGCACCGCGGTCCCGCATCATGTACAGCTGAAACCAGAAGGGCGCTGTAGTGTTCTCGGCAATGTCTTCAATCGAGCAAATGCTCATGGTCGACAGCGTGAACGGAATACCAAATTTCTCGGCCGCCTTGGCTGCCTTGATTTCACCATCGGCATTTTGCATGCCGCATAAGCCCACGGGCGCGATGGCCACCGGCATCTTGGCGTCGATGCCAATCATTTTGGTGGCGGTGCTGCGGTTTTCCATGTTCACCGCCACGCGCTGGCGCAGCTTGATCTTCTGAAAATCGCTCTCATTGGCGCGGTAGGTCGATTCTGTCCACGAGCCCGAATCGGCGTAGTCATAGAACATGCGTGGCACGCGTTTTTCGGCCAATACGCGCAGGTCTTCAATGGTGGTAATGACAGTCATGGTGGGGGTGTCTCAGGGTGTTTTTGGGGAGCGCACAACGCATGCCCGATATAGTACGGCGACAGACCTGCCGCGCCCCTGACTCCGGCGTGAAATGCGACAGCGCGCGTTTGAAATAATTTCCGCACGGTATTCAGTGCGGACCAGCACCAGCACCAACACCGAGCCCGCGCTCTTCGGGCGCACTTGTCGAAACTAAGGCCGACGCACCACCACTGTCTGCGCAGCCCAATGCTTGCCAGCCAAGGAATCCAGCCGCACTACCCCGCCCGTGGACGGCGCATGCACAAAGCGATTACTACCCACGTAAATACCCGCGTGGTTCGCCGTGTTGTTGCTATTCAAAAAAACGACCAAATCCCCCATCCGCACCTGCTCCAAGGCCACCGCATTGCCCCAAAACTGAAGCTTGGCCGTAGTGCGCGGGGGCTGCAGACCGGCATTGGTTTGGTACACATGGCCAATCAGCCCACTACAGTCAAAGCCGCCCTCGGGCGTGTTGCCACCATAGCGGTAGGGCGTGCCCACCAGGGTCATGGCGTACAGGGTCACATCCTGGGCCTGGCCGGGGGTGAGCTTGCCTACGGGGTTGGGCACATTGGCGGCTGTGGTGCCGCTGTTGGGGGAGGGGGTTTGGTTGAGGCTGGGGGCGCTGGCGCAGCCCACCAGGCTGATCAGCGCCACGCCAAGCGTGCAGGCGGCGCTGGCGCGCAAGGCCCCAGAGACACCGCAGACCTTGTGCCACGGCGTGGCCCTGCGCAAAAGGTCTGCGGGCATGGAGGTGCTCAGTCCAACATATCCGCTGGGATATTGCCGCCGTTGGCTGCCAGCTTTTGCAGCACTGTTTTGTGCAGCCACATATTCATTTGGGCGGAGTCGCCCATCTTCTCTGCGGGGCAGCCCAGTTCGGTGGCCAATTCTTTGCGCACGGCCAGGCTGCTGTCCAGGCCCAAGAGCTTCATCAAATCGACGATGGAGGTCTTCCAGTTCAATTTTTCGGCATGGGCTGCGGCCAGAGCGGTCAGCTTGGCGACCACATCGACCTCGCTGATAGCGACGGGTGCGGCAGGGGCCACGGGTGCAATCGAGGTCACAGGGGTATCCGCCGCCGGTGCGGGGGCCACTGCGGCTGCGTCGTCCTTTTTGTCGCCAAAGCCGAGTTTGGAGAGGATGCTGCTAAAAATGCTCATGGTATTTCCTGGTTGGTTGCTGATGATTGCTACTTACTACTGTTTCCGAGAGCGCCTGCGCGTGCGTCAGGCGTGCTGCCATGCTAACCGCAGAGTGTGTCGCCGCCGGTCAAAAGCCTGCGCCGGATGCCGATGGCATGAACTGCGTTACGGTGCCCAGCGTGATGACACTGCCCCCCACGGGCAGGTAGTACAAAACCCCATTGCGTTCGGCGATGTAGCTGTTGGTGCTAGGGTAAAAGCGGTAGTGGTAGCCCTCTAGGTCTTGTGACGTAGAGCCCACGGGGCTTAAAAACTGGGTGAAGGTTTGCTCGGTCCAGTTAAAGATACGGTTGGCGTCGATTTTTGCGCTGGGACCATACATGGTGGTACATGCGGCCGCGTCGTCGCCACGCAGGGTGGCTTGGTAGGTGAAGTCGTTGTAGGGCTCAGCAAACATCACGGACTGTTGCACATTGGAGTGGCTGATGGCCAGCATGTGCCCCATCTCGTGCGTCAGCAGCGCACCCAGGCCGGGCTTGTTGCGGGCAAACTGCGCACCGCCGCTGATGTTGAGGAACATGTCCGCATCAATCATGGCGTTGCCCTGGTTTTGGTACCACCACGACACATAGCCCGAGAACTGTGCCTGGCTACCCGTGAGCAATTCCCAGCCCACCACATTTACGCGGTCTGTGGTCTCAAAGGTGGCGGCCAGGTTGGGCCGCACGGCGGTGGTGCCCAGGTAGTTAAACCGCACATTGCAGACGTTTTCCCACTTACGCGCGGCGCTGCGCAGCAGGCCTTCCATGTCGGCGGTGCTAATGCCGGCCGGTTGGTCTTGGGGGTTGTAGTAGTAATTAATCTGGGCATTGGGCCAGAGCGGGCGCTGGGCCGACAACACAAAACGCGGGGCAATCCGGTCGATGGCTTTGCCATCATAGTCAGCAGCATTCGGGCTACTGTCTGCAGCGAATGCGCCGTGTGCCGACAGCGCTGCCAAACTCGTAAGCAGCGCCGCCCGTGTGAACAGGGTGCGCCTAAGGGGGGTGGCCCAATGGCAAAGTGCCTTAAAAAACATGGGATTCTCGGTTGGTTTTTGGTAATCATAGACCCGAATGCCCCGGCCACCGCCGCCGTCCCCGGCGTGCAGCGGTGGCCGTAATGCTTACGCCTTCAGGAGGCGCTTTCCTGCAGGCTGCGGCCATTGAGCGGCTGCACCGGGCGGGCGTTCATGGGGTAGAGCTTCTTGAAGGCCGCGAGCTGGGTTTTGGACATCTCTACCGGGTCTTTGAGCACATGCCATTGCACCTCTTCGCTGCAAGGCGGGGTGGTCAGAGAGCCTTCAAATGCCCAGTACGCGCGCTTGGTGGGCAACAAATTCGCCACATTCACGCCGCCCGCCAGTTCGACCTTGCCATCGGCTTTGGCGGGCATGGCGGCAAACACTTTCTCTAGCACCTCATTCTTTTTGCCTTCTTTGAAGAGCACAGCGACCACCGCCAGCTTGCCCGCGTCGCTCTTGTGCACCAGGTGGGCCACCATGGGGTAGGGCTTGCCATTGATCTTTTCTTCGCTGGGTGTATGAAAGTGGAACTGCAGCAGCTTGTAGCCGCCGCTGGCGACTTTCACATCACCGCCACCGGCCAAGTTCACCTGAATGGTGTGGCCGTTGTTGACGACTTCTGCGGTGGTTTGCCCATAGTTGAAGCCGATGGCAGGCAGATTACCTTTGGCCGCGCCTTTGATGTCAATGGGTGACTGTTTGGTGCCCAATTTGCAGGTGGCAAAGTCCTTTTGCAGCTCCCCCCATTTGATGGCACCCGCTGGGCCGGTGTAGCTCCAATGCGGGGCGGTACCGTGGGCGGCGGCGGCTTTGTCGTCTGCCCAAGCGCAAGTCAGGGCCGTGGTCAACAGCGTTGCGGCCAATAACAGTGTTTTCATGGTTTCTCCGAGGTGGGTTGAGGTGACAGCAAACCAACCTGAAAACATATCGACCGGGCCTTGCTGGGGTAAGGCAACAGGCTTCAGATTAATTCGAAATGATTTTGTGCAGCGCCAGAGCTTGGCTATATGGGGTTAACCCGTAGCGGGAGAAATATATCGATTCAGCGCGCTGCCTCGGCGGCAATATGCCCGGCCAATGAGGCCACAAAAGATCGGAGACTTGTCATGGATGAGAGTTCTGTGAAAGCACCGTTGGCAACCGCTGAGCGCGGCGTGGCTATGACCGCTGCGGCGCTGTAGAGCTGCTCCAGCGCCAGGCGCTGGCACAGGATGTCGTAGCGCTTTTGATAAGAGGCACCAATGAATTCTTTAAACACCGGGAAATGAGGGGAGTTGCCATTGACCGGAGCACGTGAAGCGGGTGCGTCTTCCACCACCATCAGCCAGCCCACGAACGGTCGGGTTTGCTTGCCGAACGCGCCTTCGCGGTAGGCAGTCCACAAATCATGCGAGGTGCCGATAGCTTCTTCGGTGCGGTTGTTGAAGTTGTTGCTAAACGAGGGGCCGACATTGCTTTTGAACTCCAGCGCGGCAACCAGATACCCGTCGTTCATCACCAGCAAATCCCATAGCTTTGTGGGGCGCAAGTAACCCGGCAAGCTAAGCATCGCTCGGTTCTGGTGAACTTGGGCATGGGGCAGGCCATTGGCCTTGACGATATCAATCATCAAATTGACAAAGCCGTCCATGTTCTTGCCGCCGGTTACTCCGGCACGCTCACCTTGGTCGGTTTTGCCCGAGTCTTTCTGCTTTTGGGTGGCATCGGCGCGGGATTGCCAAAAGGTTTTGATGGCCTCTCGGGTTTTGTTCTCGTAGTCACTCAGATCCAGTGCCATTGACTTTTTCTCTTGGTAGTTGAGTTCTATTGCGCCAGCATGGCAGATTCATCTTCAGTCAGGCCATACAGCTCCGCTGCAGCCCGGTCGCATTCGGGCAAATCAAAAGCGACAGCCGCCCGCACCAGTCGCTCGCGCATGGCTAGGGGCACCGCCGACCATGATGGCAATCGAATGCGGCGCAGGTATTGCGCCTGAAACCGCAGATAGCCACCCCGCATGGTCGTTGAATACGCGGCGACAAACTGCCGCGCCACGCTAGACAGCAACACCGCTTGCAGCGCCCGCAAATCCCATTCGTTGGATTCGACGTAATACAAATTGTGGTGCGGGTAAAGACCGCCGGGCTCATAAACCACATGGGCCGAGCCTTTGATATCTGGTATCAGCAGCTTGGGGCGTGCCGCCAATGCGGGTGTGATGCGGTCAATGGTGCGGTACCAGTTGGCGGGTGATTTTTTGGCAACATGCCGTCCTGCAATCAAGGTGCGATGCGATTCCAGGTAGGCGCGCAGCTTGGGGTAATGGTCTAAGTTTGCCAGCTTGCCATCGTCCTCAAACGGGTTGATAACGCACAGCCCTAACCAATGCACCTGGCCGCTGGCAATGTCCTTAGTGGTTGCCAGTGGCAATTTGCGAAACGGCTCTACGTCCAGTGCATCCATCTTGGCGATGAAAGCCTTGTCGGCCCCAGTAGCAACGCCAATGCCTACCTTGCAACCCGCGTCTTCCAGTAGCGGAAATTGCTCCTCTAGTCGGCGCAACAGCGCGCGCTTGGGCGCAGAACTCAGCACCCAAGGCTGCGAGCCTGCGGTCGCATGATCGACCCTAGAGATGCCTAGGGAGTCGTTGGCCACTCCATGCAGCAGCGCACGCGCCAGCAGTGCGAGGCTGGCAACCTCTATGGCGGGGCGCTCGGCCACCAGCGTGGGGCCAGGCGCGGCCTTTGCGATCAACGTGATAGCCGGGTAAGCAATGACCTGCGTGCTGAACGCCGGTGTGTCCACCATGTCCACATAGGCTCGCAAATGAAAGCCCCCCGCCACCAGCGCGCGCAGCGGCGCACCGTAGCGGTTTTTGGTCCAGCGGTCTGCGCAGATCAGCGCGCATTGCCCGCCGTCGGCCAGTAGACCGAGCGAGCGCTCGATAAAAGGAATGTAGAGGTCGGCCCGGGCGTAGAGCGTGGCATAGCGCTTGCGATATTCCAGCATCAGCGCAGCAGGTATCAGCTCTTGCCGCACGTAGGGTGGGTTGCCGATTACAAAGTCAAATTGACCCGATAGGGGGGACAGTAAAAAGTCACCGGAGATGAGCCAGGTGTTTAGCAAGCGGGCGGCTTCTGGCTCGGGGACGCCGAAGCGCGCAAGCAATACTTCAAGGATGTGTTTGGTTGTATTGAACGTATTGCTGTGCAACTCCACGGCCCGAATACACGAGCTCAAATCACCCACGCTGCCAGCCGCCTGAAACGCCGTTAGCAGCCGCTCTACCGCCGCCAGCAAAAACTCCCCGCTACCAAAAGAGGGCTCCAACAGTCGCAGCTGGTGCAAGGGACGATCTGGTGTGTAGCCCGCCAAGTCCAACATGAAATCAACCACCTCGCGCCGGGTGAAAACGGCCCCGCGTTCACCGCCATCTGAGTCATGGGCGAGCCGATCCACGGCCTCGGCTATGGGGCACATGCCTTGGAGGGAGGGTTGGTTGATTAGAAGGGGTTGCAAGATAGTGCTTTTAAAACTAAGTGCCTGCTGTGCTCAGTGGATTATCCCGATGTGGGTGTGTGACGCCAAAGCGCACACAAACACCCATGTGTGCCGCCGATAGCGCTTCAAATGGCGCAGTTTCCAGCAAAAGTGGCGCAGTTTATTAAACCGCGCCACTTTCTCTTTCGCCCTATCTATCGCTTAGCCACCACCCCCGCCCCGCGCACTTCGAGTTTGATCTCATCGAGCACCTTGCCCTTGCTGTCCACAATCTGCACCACATGCCGCCCCGGCCAGGGCAGCCACTGGGCGGCGTTGCCGCTGGCGAATACTTTGCCGTCCATCTTCCAGCGCAGGCCACTGCCTTCGGCGCTGAAGCTCAGGCGTTGGGCTTTGGGGGGGATGTCGGGGTCCAACGCGATGATGGTGCCGTGCGTGGGGCTGGTGATGCGGGCGCTGGCGCTGTCTTGGGCGTTACTGGTGTTATGTGCTTTGTAGGCCGTGGATAGTGCGGGAGAAGCTCCTGTTTTCATAGCAAATGCACTTTGCTGTGTGCCTGCAATAAACCACTCCTGGCGCGCGGCTTCGGTGCTGCTAACCAGGGCTGCGGTGCCAGAAGCCGCGCCGCCGCCGGGCGTGGGGTTGGCAAATTGCACTGCGGCCTGCACCACACCCGCTGGTGGCTTGGGCGCGCGGCTGGGCTGTTTGGCGTGCAGGTAGTTCATCGTCGCCGCCCAGATTGGTGCCGCGCCGGTGGTGCCGCTCACATCCCACATCGGCGCGCCGCTGGCATTGCCCACCCACACACCCACGGTGTAGGCCTGGGAGTAGCCCACGGCCCAGTTGTCGCGCATGTCTTTGCTAGTGCCGGTTTTCACGGCCGTCCAGGCGCGGGTGGCCAGCACGCTGTCGGTGCCAAAGCTGCGGGCGCGGGCCAGGGGGTCGCTCAAGATATCGCCCACGATGAATGCCGCGCGCGGGTCCAGCACCTGGCGGCTGGGGGGCAAAGCGGCTGCAGTGAGTGGGGTGCGTGTGCTGCGCTGCGTAGCCACGGGTGCCGCCAGCGTCAGGCGGGTGGGGCTGTAGCGCCCGCCATTGGCCAAAGCGCGGTAGGCATTGCTCAGATTCAGCAACGACACCTCGGCGCTGCCCAGCGCCAGGCTGTAGCCATAAAAGTCGCCGCTTTCCTTCAGCGGCAGGCCCAGCGCCACCAGTTGTTTTTGAAACGCGTCGGGCGACACCATGACCAGCGTGCGCACGGCCGGCACATTGAGCGATGCGCCTAGCGCCGTGCGGGTCGATACCCAGCCTTTGAAGTGGCGGTCGTAGTTTTGCGGGATATACAGGCCGCCGCTGGTCTGTATTTGGGCATCCGAGTCCTCCAAGAGGGAGGCGGCGGTGATGCGCCGCTCGGCAATCGCCTGCGCATACAAAAACGGCTTGAGCGTAGAGCCTGGCTGGCGCAGCGCGGTGACAAAGTCCACGTCTTCTGCGCGGCTGAGTGGCCCGGAGGACCCGACCCAGGCCAGCACCTCGCCGCCGGCGTTGTCCAGCACGACCAGCGCGGCGTCTTCCAAATGGCGGCCACTGAGTTCACGCAAATGGGTTTGCAGGGTTTGCACGGCAAAGCGCTGCAAGGGTGCGCGCAAAGTCGTCGTGATGATGGTGCTGGCTCTCACTAACTTGGCAGGCAACTTCGCAGCCGAGCTTTCCCCAATCCCACCGTTTGCTGGCCCTGCTTGAAGCGCTTTCGTCACCTGCACCGCCACATGCGGTGCCAGCCCGCTGCTGGCCTCATAGTCGCGCCGCGAGAGCGCACCAGTCACAAACAAATCCAGCGCCTCGCAATCTGCATTGCCCGCTTTTTGCAGCGCTTGCAGCACGCTGCAGGCGCGCTGCACCACTTGGGGCGCTTTGGCATTGGGCGCGCGCACCAGGGCGGCGGCCACGGCAGCCTCGCGGTTGTCCAGGCCGTGCGCGGCCTTGCCAAACAGGGTGCGGCTTAGCGCGTCTATGCCCACCAGCTCGCCTTTGAGCGGCACCAGATTCAGGTAGGCTTCCAAAATTTGATCTTTGCGCCAGCTCCGCTCCAGCACCGTGGCCGACACGGTTTGCCCCAACTTTTGCACCACGCTGCGCCCGCCGCTACCGCGTTTCAGGTCGTCATCCAGCAAGCCACTGAGCTGCATGGTGATGGTGGACGCGCCGCGCGTTTTGCTGTTCCACAGATTGCCCCAGGCCGCGCTGGACACGGCTTGCCAATCTACCCCGCTGTGTTCGTAAAAACGCTTGTCTTCACTCAACACCAGCGCCGTGCGCAAGGCGGGCGACACATCCGCCAAGGCCACCCACTGGCCACGGCGCACCGTGGCATCGGTGCGGATGCGGTGAATCACCTCCCCTCGGCGGTCCAGAATTAGCGTGTCCGACGGTTGGTAAGCCGCTTTGACCTCCGAAAAACTAGCCGAATGCGCTGCTGGGGCCGTGGATAGTGCGGGAGCAGCTACTAAAAGAATAGCAAGGAGGCGTCTCAACGCTTTTTCCCATTCTTCAAACTCTGGTACACCTTGTGCAACAGGTGCTCCAGCGCCAGTTTTCGGAATTCGCCATCCGCCATCAGCTTGCCAAAGATTTCCTCGTTCCCCTCCATGCGCTCCATGACCAAGCCCTCAAACGCCTTTTCAAACACGTAGCGGAAATCCTCTTTTGAGTTGGTTTCCGCCGCTTGTTGCAGTACGTCGCTCTCAATCGCTTCTTCTTGAATTTGATCAAAAAACAGCTGGTCAGCTTGGGTAAAGTCCGTTCCAAAACGCTGGTTCAATAGGTCGATCAGTTCGGAGAGTCGAATCGGTGCATCCTCCTGCCCGGTGCCCACATCGTTGGGGCCTTTGAGTGGTTGTGCTTGCCCTGCAGACAGGTCGATTCGACCTTCACCAATCTTCTGCAGCCGGTAGTACTGCAGCTCCACCTCTTCATCCAGCTGCACCGTGCCCCCGCCCTCGCGGCGCGGCAGTTTGGTCAGCAAAAAGCGCAGGTAGGTGTAGAGCTTTTCCAGATCCGAGTCTTGGTAGGGAATCACCTGCGACATAAAGGCATACAGGTTGCGAAAGTTCACCAGCAGCGCTTTGGTTTCCTCGCGCTCATCTTCATCCAGCTCCTTAAACCGGTCAACGGCTTGGTCCAGCACGCCGTTCATGGCTGCGTGGTCACTTACAGACTGTTTGCGTACCGACTTGAAGTACACCGCACCAAACGCGTTCACCTCTTCTTCAAAGATCAGCCCCGTTTCTTCAATCTGGTGGTGCAGTCGATATAGGTGCTGCGCGTCCGTCAGCAGATCGGTGGGCGTGTCTTCGTAATAGGGCTTGAAGGCCGTAAAAATCTCTTCGGGGGTATTCCTGAAGTCCAGAATGAAGGTGTCCTCCTTGCCTACACAGCTGCGGTTCAGGCGCGACAAGGTTTGCACCGCCTGCAGCCCGGTGAGCTTCTTGTCCACATACATGGTGTGCAGCAAGGGCTGGTCAAAGCCGGTTTGGTACTTCTCGGCCACCAGCAGCACTTGGTATTCGGCGCTTTCAAACTTTTCGGGCAGCTCTTTTTCTTTGATGCCACCGTTCATGCCCACCTCGGTCAGGTTCTTGCCGGGAAAGCGCGGGTCTTCCACCATGCCTGAAAATGCCACCAGCGTTTTCACATCGGTGTAGCCCTTCTCGGCAATGTAGGCATCAAACGTTTGCTTGTAGCGCACCGCGTGCAAGCGCCCGTCGGTGACCACCATGGCTTTGGCACGGCCGCCGATTTTGTGGCGCACATGGGTGCGAAAGTGCTCCACCATCACCTCGGTCTTGCTGCGCAGGTTCACCTCATGGAAGGTGAGCGTGCGGGCCAGCGCACGGGCTGCCTTCTTGCGCTCAACATGCGGGTCATCGTCGCCCACCTGCACCAGGCGAAAGTACGCCTCGTAGGTGATGTAGTGCTTGAGCACATCGAGGATGAACTTCTCCTCAATCGCCTGCCGCATGGTGTACAGGTGAAAGGGGGACTGCCCGTTGGGGCCGGGCTCGTCAAACACCTTTTTGGTTTTGAACTTGGGCGTGGCGGTAAATGCAAAAAAGCTCAGGTTGCTTTGCTTGCCGCGCTTGCGCATCTCGCGCACCACGCCGGCCAGAGGGTCGGCTTCGTCTTCATCGTCCTGCGAGTCCAGCCCTTGCTCCGCCACGTATTGGGCGGCTTCTTCTTCGATGCGGTGCGCGTTCAGTACGCCTTTGAGTTCCATGGCGTTTTCGCCCGACTGCGAGCTGTGCGCCTCGTCCACGATCACGGCAAACTGCTTGTCCCGGGTGTCAATGGCAATGCCGGGGTGGTTCTCTTTGCGCAGCTTGTCCAGCGTCTCGGTAATGAACGGAAACTTCTGCAGCGTGGTAATGATGATGGGCGTGCCGCCCGCCAGCGCCTGGGCCAGCTGACGCGTGTCTTCGTCAATCTTTTGCACCACACCTTGCTTGTGCTCAAACTGGTAAATGGTGTCTTGCAACTGCGTGTCTAGCACCTGCCGGTCGGTCACCACAATCACCGAGTCAAACACCTTGTTGTCAGCCGCATCGTGCAGGCTGCTCAGGCGGTGCGCCAGCCAGGCGATGGAGTTGGACTTGCCCGAGCCCGCCGAGTGCTGCACCAGGTAGTTGCGCCCTGGCCCATGCGCTTGGGCATGGACCACCAGCTTGCGCACCGCGTCCAGCTGGTGGTAGCGCGGGAAGATCATGGTCTCTTTGTGAATCTTCTTGATGCCCTCGTTGGTGAGGATGCGCTTGTCCTCCTCCTGCAGGTGCATAAAGCGGCCCACGATGTCCAGCAAGCTATCGCGCTGCCACACCTCGCGCCACAGGTAGGCCGTGCGGTAGCCGCCGTCTGCCGCAGGCGGGTTGCCTGGGTGACCGTTATCGCCCAGGTTAAAGGGCAAGAAGAAAGTCTTGTCGCCACTCAGGCGCGTGGCCATGAACACCTGGTCTTGGTCTACCGCAAAGTGCACCAGCGCACGCTTTTTAAATTCAAACAGCAGCTCGCGGGCATCGCGGTCGCGCTTGTATTGCCGCTTGGCGTCTTCTACCGTTTGGCCGGAGAGCGGGTTCTTCAGCTCTGCCGTGGCAATGGGCAGGCCGTTTAAAAACAGCACAAGGTCCAGCGACTTGCTGTGGGCGTCGCTGTAATACAGCTGGCGCGTTACCGTCAGTTGGTTGTGCCCGTACAGCGCCAGCGTGTCGGGGTTCATGGCGTTGTTGGGGGCAAACACCGCCACGCGCAGTTTCTTGCCATAGCACTTGAAGCCCTGGCGCAGCACCTTGAGCATGCCCTTGGTGTCCAGCTCTTTGACCAGGTGGTCGAGCACCACCTTGGGCGTTTCGTCCTTGTGGATGGCATGCAGGCTGTGCCATACCTTGGGCTGGGTGGTTTGGATAAAGCCCAGCACCAGCGCCGGGTCCAGCGCCAGCGCCTTGTCATAGCGGCCTGCGGCAGGGCCATGCCGATAGTCCACCAACGCAAAGCCGCCCTCACGGGTCAGGCTGTCCACAATGGCATCTTCCAGCCGGGCTTCGGTGTGCTTTTTCATGGTTAGGCAGGCCTAATCTTTACCTTATGCTGGACTTAATGTAAGGGAAATTGATTTCCCTTACCTTGTGAAGAGATCAAGGTAAGTTTCGAACACATACAGGCGGTGCCGAGAAGCGCCGGTGATCTCTCTCAAAAACCCCAGCCTAATGAAGTCGCGCAATAAGGCATTCGCAGTCGGATGGCTTACGCCCAAGCTGCGTTCCAAGTCCATGGCGCTCAACATAGGACGCCGGTATAGCAAGTTGAGTGCTTGTTTTGCGTTAGGCGCGCGCTTGCCCAATGAAAGCAATTTGTGCTCAGCATCCGTCCTCAGTGTCAAAATTTCCTTGAATACATTGCGACCCTTTGTGGCCGTCTCCGCCACGCCCTGCAAGAAAAACCGCACCCAATGAATCATGTCATTGGACACACGCACCCGCATCAGTGCGTCGTAATAGCTGGCGCGGTTACGCTCAAAAAAGTCTGACAGGTACAGCGATGGCTTCGCCAGCAGCCCATTGCTCACCAAATACAGCGGCACCAGCAGTCGCCCAATGCGTCCATTGCCATCCAGAAACGGGTGAATAGTCTCAAACTGGTAGTGGCTGATGGCCAGGCGAATCAGGTGCGGCACGGTAATGCTCTCATCGTGCCAAAACTTCTCCAAGTCGCTCATCAGGTCTGGCACGCCTTCCGGGTGCGGCGGAATAAACACCGCGTCCATCAAGCTGGAGCCGCCAATCCAGTTTTGGCTGATGCGAAACTCCCCAGGCTGTTTGTTCTCACCGCGCACGCCCCGCATCAAAATTTCATGGGTTTTGCGCAACAAGCGGTTAGACAGCGGCAGCGTCTGCAGCTCGGCAATGGCACCGTTCACGGCATCCACATAGTTGCGCACCTCGCGCCAGTCGTCCCGCTTTTCGGGCTGAATCTGGTCTTCGGTCATCAGCGCTTCGTCCATGCCGGTTTGCGTGCCTTCAATCCGGCTGGAGGTTTGCGCTTCTTTCACCACGTGCATTTCAATGAACAGGTCAATGTCCGGCACGATCAGTGAGAACGCATTCAGCTCGCCCAACGCCCGATTGGCAGATTCGAGCAGCGCGTTGATGGTGGAGTCTTCCCATATCCAGGCGTGGTCTACCAGCACCGGCTCAAAACTCTTGTACTGGTAGCGCGGCGTCCAGGTGCCCGCTTTGAAGGTCTCAAATTTCATGGGGATGACTCCAAAGGTTGCCAGCCACGCACGTCGATCTTGCCGGTAGTGGCTGCTGTGATGAGGGCGGAGCGGTATTCGGTGAGGCGGGCGATGGCTGTCTCGGCGTTTGCCAACATTTGATCAATTCTTGCTGTCACTGAATCTATGTGATCGACTATGTCAGCCTGTTCTGCGCTTGTCGGCAGCGGACATATCAAACTACGAACCTCCGGCATACCAATGGTGACAATTGTTGAACCAGTCTGAAGGCTCTGCAAGTGTTGATTCATTGCTTTGAGAACAAATAGCAAATACTTTCCACTGATTTTTTCCCCGCAAATGTAGGCAATGAAGTGCTGCGAGACGGCCATTGGGACTTCAGTAATTGCGCAAAGTCCAACCGTAGCGTCCCGCGAGAAGACTACAACCCCAGCCGGCAACAGTCTTGCAGATGAGTTTGCCAGGCCTAGTTCGCTGATTTGGTAGTGCGTTTCAGAAATGGCGTCCTTCTCACGGAGCATCTTTGAGTCATTCAAAGAAACCCAAGGAATGGTGCAATCAATCCAATACTCTTCAACGGAGCGAGAAGGCGTGTGCCCGCTTGCCAATTCAGTCACAAATTTGATTTTCAAAACATCCCAATTTGAGGGCACTTGACCAATCCAGCCTGAACCTGAATCGCGCATAGGCACATCCGGGTTCAGGCCCTTGGTCACGGCTTGGGTGATGACGGCTAGGCGCTTTTCTTTGAGCTTCTCCAGCAGTGTTCGCTTTTTGGCAATCAGCGCGTCGATCTGGCTGGTCTTCCAGTCGAGGAAGGCGGCGATTTGCTGTTGCTCCGAATACGGAGGAAATGGCAATATCAAATTCTTGATGGTGTCCTGCCCAATGTTTTGCATGGAGCCACTCGCACCGGTTGCTTCTTGCTCGTACTGGTGTCTCGCTGCCTGAGTTCGCAGGCAAAACGTCAAATACGCGGCATCAACTTCAGGGCTCAGGTCGATGCGAAACAGCTTGTCGCACAGCAAGAGTTTGGAACGCACGTCACAGGGCACGATTGCTGCACTACCCACCAGCTCTCGGGTATTGGCGCGGCTGATCAATACATCGCCAGGGCGCAGCTCGTACTCGGTTTTCGGGTCTAGCTCTGGTGGCAATGCCTTGTTTTCACTGGCATCGAACTGATCGCCATTGACGCAACCGACCTTCATCACGCCCCAGGCATCATCGTCGGCTGCCTGGTTGTCGCACTGGGGCGACCAACCTTGCTCAATGCGTTCGGTCGCGAAACGAAGGCGCTTCACAACCCAGTGTGAGGGGAATGCGCCAAGCCATTCGATGCCTGTGCGCTTGTGGCCGGGATATGGAGCGAGATTCATCGTTTGCCCCTGAAGGCGGTTGACAAGGATTCCTTGACAACTGACTCGCTGAAATTCGATTCGAATTGAACTTGTAAGCCGCACTTACATGTTCCACCGCAGATGAAATTCACGCTCATGCCGTCACGGCCTTCAGCATCGCCATGATGTCTTTTTCCAGCGCCAGGATGTCGGCCTCAATATCCTCCAGCGGGCGGGGAGGCTCGTATTCATAGAAGTGGCGATTGAAAGGAATTTCGTAACCCACTTTGATTTTGCTGTGGTCTATCCACGCATCGGGCCGGTAGGGCAGCACTTCATTGGCCAGGTATGCCTCGCAGTGGGCTTGCACCAGTTTCAGCAGGGGCGCGGTGTCCACCTTGCCTTTGTTCTTTTTGCTCTCATAGTCCAGCGGCAGGGGCAGCGCGATGCCGGGGGGCAGGGGCACGTTCTCTGTGTCGCGCAGGTCAGCGTCGGGCTCGCGCTGGCCTTTTTTGTTGTAACAAATTTCGGCGCTGGGGTCTTTGTCTGCCAAGCCACCTGCGGACAAGAAGGCGGTTTTGAGCTTGCTGTCCAGTTCTATGCCGTCTGCTGCAAAAGCGTCATTCACAAGTGACTCAAATACGCTGCGATCTTTGACCAGTCCGCCATTGGCAAATGCGTCTTGCATGCCGTGCAGCACTTTCAGAATGGCCTGCTGCGCAGCTTCGCCCACCAAAATTTGCTCTTGAATGGCTTTTTTGTCTTTGCGTTTGCGTGAGACTACCAGGTCGGTAAATGCGTCAGTGGCTTGCACGCGGGCAATGCGCTCTGGCGTCACGGCAAAGTTCAAGCGCAGAGGGCGCTCTACGGTGATCTTGAGAAAGCCAAAGTCTTGGTTGTCAAAAATCTTGCTGACGCATTGGCTTTTGGTTTGGTCGCGTTTAGATTCGCCGCGTTGGTCGATGTTGGTTTGAATCTCGGCCACGGTCTTGCGCACGTTGTGGACGTAGTCGCCATACAGGCGGGTGATGGCGGCCAGATGGTCGGGCGTGCCATCGGTGCCATCGCCCATGCGCTTTCGTTTGTCGCCCAGGCTTTTCTTCATCTTCCAGGCAAAGTCGGTGGCGTTGATGAGCTGCACCCGGCCTTTGCGCTGCTCGGTCTTGCGGTTGGTGACGATCCACACATAGGTGTAGATGCCGGTGTTGTAGAAGAGCTGGTCGGGCAGGCCGATGACGGCTTCGAGCATGTCGTTTTCAATGATCCAGCGGCGGATGTTGCTCTCGCCACTGCCCGCATCGCCGGTGAATAGCGGCGAGCCGTTGAAGACAACGGCAATACGCGAGCCCTCGCCACCTTTCTCGGGTGCGGGCTGCATTTTGGAGATCATGTGCATCAAAAAGAGCAGCGCGCCGTCGTTGATGCGCGGCAAGCCGGGGCCAAAGCGGCCCTTAAAGCCAAAGGCGTCGTGCTCTTTGGTGACAAAGTCTTTTTCAGGCTTCCATTCCACGCCAAAGGGCGGATTGGCCAGCATGAAGTGAAAGTGCTCATCTGGGTGGCCATCGCCATCAGCAAAGCCTTCCTTGAGCTTGCCGGTACCTAGCGTGTCGCCAAAGACGATGTTTTTGACATCCTCATCTTTGATCATCAAGTCGGAGCCGCAGATGGCATAAGACTCGGGGTTGTACTCTTGGCCGAATAGGCGCACATCGGCGCTGGGGTTCAAACCCGTCTCCGGATCTTTGATGACCTTTTCAGACTCCGACAACATGCCGCCCGTGCCACAGGTCGGGTCATAAATCTTGATGAGTTTGGCCTTGCGGTACACCAGATCGTCATGGGTGAACAGCAGGTTCACCATGAGCTTGATGACTTCACGCGGCGTGAAGTGGTCCCCCGCCTCTTCGTTGGCCTGCTCGTTAAAGCGGCGCACCAAGTCCTCAAACAAGTAGCCCATGGCAATGTTGGGAATGGTGTCAGGGTGCAGGTCCACTGCAGCCACTTGCTTGACCACATCAAACAGGCGGTTGGCTTCTTCAAGTTTGTCGATCTCTTCCTCAAACTTAAACTTTTCAATGATCTTGCGGGCACGGGTGGAAAAGCCGGCCATGTAGTTCGCCAGGTTGGCGACTAGCTTGTCGGGGTCCCCCAGCAGGGTTTGAAAGGTGAATTCGCTGGTGTTGAAGAACGCCAATTTGAACTTGTGGAAGACCATTTTTTCAATGGTTTCGGTGTCGTACTTGGGTTTACCGTCTTTGTCTGTTTGCTCTTTGAGCTGCTTGTGGTACTTGATGACGGCGTCTTTACTGGCTTCCAGCACACAGTCCAGCCTGCGCAGCACGGTGAGGGGAATCATGACTCGGCGGTACTGCGGTGGGCGGTAGGGGCCGCGCAGCAGGTTGGCAATGTTCCAGATGACGTCGCCGTGGGCCTTAAAGGCGTCGAGATTTTTCATGAATGTGACAGTTTTAATTCTAAAGTTTTCATATAGAAATACGCCTTCCAGCCCGTGGATAGTGCGGGAGCAGCTATCAAATGAGTAGCGTGCTTAGACATTCAAATGACCTGCGTAATGGCCAGTCTAACCAGAGAGTTTGCCGCTGTAGCCTGGGAGACCCTGCGCGCCACGCGCCCCCGCCAGCCCACGTAAACTGGTTTGATCTGCAACTCTTTCACCTTTTGCCTGTATGTCTAACGCTGCACCGCTGTTCCAACCCTTCGCCCTGAAGAGCCTCAAGCTCGCCAACCGCATTGTCATGGCCCCCATGACACGCTCTTTTTCACCCGGCGGCGTGCCCACCAAGGACGTGAGCGAGTATTACCGCAAGCGCGCTGCATCGGCAGTTGGTTTGATCGTGTCCGAGGGCACGGTGATTGAGCGCCCCGCCTCTAGCAACGACCCCAATGTGCCCCGCTTTTGGGGCGACGACGCGCTGGCCGGTTGGCAAGACGTCATCAACACCGTGCATGCCGCCGGTGGCGTGATGGCACCGCAGCTCTGGCATGTGGGCGCTGTGCCTAACCGCCGCATCGACTGGCTGCCACCTATGCCGTGGGACGGCCCATCTGGCCTGTCCAAGCCGGGCAAGGCGTTTTGTGAACCCATGACAGACTCGGCCATCGCCGACACCATTGCCGCCTTTGCCAAGGCCGCCGGTGCCGCCAAGCGCCTGGGTTTTGATTGCATCGAGCTGCACGGTGCGCATGGTTACTTGATCGACCAGTTCTTCTGGGACGGCATGAACACGCGCACCGACCGCTACGGCGGCAGCGACTTGGTGGCACGCGGGCGCTTTGCGGCCGATATTTTGAAAGCGGTGCGTGCTGAAGTGGGGCCCGACTATCCGGTCATCATTCGCCTGTCGCAATGGAAGCAGCAAGACTACACCGCGCGCATGGCGCAAACGCCCGATGAAATGGCCGCCTGGCTGCAGCCCCTGGCCGACGCAGGTGCGGATATCTTCCATTGCTCGCAACGCCGTTTCTGGGAGCCCGAGTTTGAAGGCTCTGACCTCAACTTTGCCGGTTGGGCCAAAAAGCTCACTGGCCGCCCGACCATCACCGTCGGCTCGGTGGGCCTGAGCGGTGAATTCATCGCCGCCTTTGGTGGCGAAAGCTCCAAGCCCGCGTCGCTGGACGAGTTGATGCGCCGCTTTGACCGCGGCGACTTTGACTTGGTAGCCGTGGGCCGCGCCCTCATCAGTGACCCGGACTGGGCACTGAAAGTGCGCGATGGCCGCACCAGCGAGCTGTCTGACTTTTCACCGGCGGCCTTGGCTAGCTTGGTGTGAAATAACCATCCCTCGGCAAAGCCGGGGGTTTTCAATATTGTGAGCCGCTCAAAGCGGCTATACCTCGTCTCATCCCACGGTCGAGACAAAGTAACGCCGCGCCCAGAAGCTTTGCCCCGTGAAATTTCTCTTTCTCTCCCCATACACCCGAGCTAGGTGTATCGCGCTTTTCCCCTTGATGTAACCCACCACGTTGGACACCGTGTATTTCGGCGGTATCGAGATCATCATGTGGACGTGGTCGGCCATTAAATGCCCTTCCTCTATCTGGCTCTCCTTGTGTTGGGCCAGCCCCCGAAATACCTCTCCGAGGTGCACTCTCAATTGCCCGTACAGTACTTTTCTTCGATCCTTCGGTATGGACACTACGTGGTACTTGCAGTCCCACTTCGTGTGGTTTAGGTTTTCTATCTTGTCCATCGCCTCTTTTCCTTTCGTGTGCTTGGCGGCTCACGATTGGAAGTTTCTGCGATGAACACCCATACCAACGCAAATGTCAAACTTCTACTGTCACCCCGGCACAGCCGGGGGATTACCCCTTGGATTTAAGCCAAACCGGCCATTCAGGCTGTGGATAGTGCGGGAGAAGCTATTAAATATATAGCAGTGCGCCGGCAAAGGCGGTGGATCGTAGTTGGTGGAAGTCCAATACAGGGAAAAAATAGCGAACTCACTCTGGCCCCGAGTCATGCGTTGCACACCGCGATGTGTGGATCGAAGCGTTGACAGGGGAGACCAGCAGGCCAGCCATTGAGCCGCGAAATCATTCAATCGGGGTGCCCATGGTGTTGCTATGCCAGAAGGCAACACGCAGCATGACGTCAATCGCAAGACATGCTGTGACCCCGCGCGGTCTGAGACCCTGAGCATGCCGGGAAGCGATCTACTCGGAAGCTGGGAGATCTCATCGGTGCCCGAGCCACGCGGCACGGGCGGAACAGGCAAGGCCCCAAGCCATAGAAGCCAGAAGCCCAAGATGCCATGATGCAGGTTCAGCCGTATTGCCCAGCGGTTCATACCACCCATACGCAGTTTGCACCCTTACCCGGAGGATCGTTTCTATGCGTCACCTACCTGAGGCAAGAGCCGCATGCGGTAATTCCGCACGTACGGATCTGTGCGGGGGGGCGAGGGGGGTAACCTCCGCTCCTACCGCAACCTAAAACTGTAGCAAACTAGGTCGAACGCAGTGCATGCACAATGTTCCTATGGATACCTTGAAAGAAGAAATTGCCGCCGTGGCCGCCCGCCTGGTGGTGGAAGAGGGTTTGGAATATGGCGGAGCCAAACGCCGCGCTGTGAAGCAGCTCGGCCTGCCCGAGCGCACCGCCTTGCCCGACAACGCGCTGTTGGAAGCGCATGTAGAGGACTACATCGCGCTGTTTTGTGCCGACACCCAGCCGCAGGAGCTGCGCGCGCTGCGCGGTCTGGCATTGGGCTGGATGGACCGGCTGCAGCGGTTTCGCCCCTATATTGGCGGCGCGGTCTGGCATGGCACGGCCACGCGCCGCTCAGATATTTACCTGCAATTGTTTTGCGATGACCCCAAATCTGCGGAGATCGGTCTGATCGACCTGGGCGTGCGTTATGACCCCAGCACCGTCACCGGCTTTACCGGCGAGCGGGTGGAGGCCTTGAGCATCCAGGCGCGCAGCGCGGAGCTGGGGGAGCACGTGGGCGTGCACCTGCTGATTTACGACTTTGACGACCTGCGCGGCGCCCTGAAACCCGACCACCGCGGTCGCAGTCCCCGGGGCGATGCGGCGGCCCTGCGCAGTTTGCTGCATGATCAGGCCCTATGAAGAAGCCTGCAGTACCACCCGTCGCCACGCCCGGCGCATCGTCCACCTTGCTCGCGCCGGGGCGGCGCGCACTCATGGTTGCGGTGGGGGGTGCAGCTGCGGTTGCTGGGCTAGGTTTGGCTTGGTGGCGCCAAGCCGCCCCGCCGGTCGTGGCTGCGCCAGCCGGTACGCCGCCGCCAGAAGGTTTTTGGCAAACCGAATGGCCCACCCCCCAGGGCACAACGCTTCCCATGAAAAGCCTGGCCGGTAAACCTCTGCTGCTCAATTTTTGGGCAACCTGGTGCCCGCCGTGCGTGGAAGAGCTGCCTTTGATCAATGACTTTTATTTGAAAAATAAAGCCAATGGCTGGCAGGTGCTGGGCCTGGCCGTGGACAAGCTGCAACCGGTGCAGGCCTTTTTGCAGAAGTCGCCGCTGGATTTTTCGGTGGGTATGGCCGGTTTGGCGGGCACCGAGCTGACACGCGCCATGGGCAACCTGACCGGTGGCTTGCCTTTTAGCGTGGTGTTGAGCGCCGATGGCTCCATCTTGCACCGCAAGATGGGTCGGGTAACTCCTGAAGAGTTGGCGCTCTGGGCTGGTTTAAAATAGGGTGTTCGCCCTAAATTTTGGCACGGAACGCGCTAGCAATTCATCCTCAGTCTTTACCGGGCTGCATAATTTTTAAGCCCAATTGGCTAAAAATAAATAAATTTATCGTCATTTCGGTGGTTTTGCTGTAAATTCGCCGCTTGCCCAAATGGCCGTTGTTGGAGATTCCATGGATTTACGCAAACTTAAAACCCTGATCGATTTGGTGTCCGAGTCCAATGTCTCGGAGCTCGAAATTACCGAGGCCGAAGGCAAAGTGCGCATCGTCAAAGGCGGTGGTGCCATGGTGCAAGCCTACGCACCCCAACCCATGTATGCCGCCATGCCCATGGCTCCAGCCGCGCCCGATGCCCCTGTCAGCGCGCCGGTCGCAGAAGTGCCAACCGGCCATACCGTCAAGTCACCCATGGTGGGCACCTTTTACCGGTCGTCGTCGCCGGGGGCAAAAGCGTTTGTGGAAATCGGTGATGTCGTCAAAGAAGGCGACACGATCTGCATCATTGAGGCCATGAAGATCCTCAATGAGATTGAGGCCGACAAATCCGGCACGGTGTCCAAAATCTTGAGCGAAAACGGCCAGGCCGTCGAATACGGGCAACCCCTGTTCATCATCGAATAAGGCATCGCCCGAACCCCATGTTTAAAAAGATCCTTGTTGCCAATCGCGGTGAAATTGCGCTGCGGATTCAACGCGCCTGCCGCGAGCTCGGCGTTAAAGCCGTCATGGTGTATTCCGAGGCAGACCGTGACGCTAAATACGTGCGTTTGGCCGAAGAAGCCGTCTGTATCGGGCCTGCACCGTCCAATTTGAGCTATCTCAATATGCCGGCCATCATCTCGGCCGCCGAAGTGACCGATGCCGAGGCGATTCACCCTGGCTACGGCTTTTTGAGCGAAAACGCCGATTTTGCCGAGCGTGTGGAGAAAAGCGGTTTCCAGTTCATTGGCCCCACACCCGAGTCCATTCGCATCATGGGCGACAAGGTGTCGGCCAAGCAAGCCATGATCAAGGCGGGCGTACCCTGCGTACCCGGTTCTGAGGGCGAGTTGCCCGATGACCCGGTGCAGATTCGTCGCATTGCCAAGGCCGTGGGCTATCCCGTCATCATCAAGGCGGCGGGTGGCGGCGGTGGACGCGGCATGCGCGTGGTGCATACCGAGGCTGCGCTGATCAATGCGGTGGCCATGACCAAGGCGGAAGCCGGTGCTGCCTTTGGCAATCCGGCGGTGTATATGGAGAAGTTTCTCCAGAATCCGCGCCATATTGAAATCCAGATTCTGGCCGACAAGCACAAGAACGCGGTCTACCTGGGCGAGCGCGATTGCTCCATGCAGCGCCGCCACCAGAAGATTCTTGAAGAGGCTCCCGCGCCGGGCATCAATCGCAAATTGATCGAACGCATTGGCGAGCGCTGTGTAGCTGCCTGCAAGAAGATTGGTTACCGCGGTGCGGGCACCTTCGAGTTTCTGTACGAAGACGGCGAGTTCTACTTCATTGAAATGAACACCCGCGTGCAGGTGGAGCACCCCGTGACCGAAATGGTGACTGGCGTGGACATCGTCAAGACCCAGATCATGGTGGCGGCGGGCGAGAAATTGCCCTTTGCCCAGCGCGACATCGTGATGCGTGGCCATGCCATTGAGTGCCGGGTGAATGCGGAAGATCCGTACAAGTTTGTGCCATCGCCGGGTCGTGTGACCGTGTGGCATGCGCCAGGCGGCCCCGGTGTGCGTGTCGACTCCCACATCTACACCAACTACTTTGTGCCACCCAACTACGATTCGATGGTTGGAAAAATCATTGTGCATGGCGATACCCGCGAGCAAGCCATGGCCCGCATGCGCACGGCGTTGGCCGAGACCGTGATCGAAGGCATCAACACCAATATTCCGTTGCACCGTGAGCTGCTGGTGGACGCCAAGTTCATGGATGGTGGAACCAATATCCACTACCTGGAACACTGGCTGGAACAGCACAAGCGCTAGGCAACGCGATGTTTGAACTGATGCTGATGTGCCCGCAAGACCGGGTCGAGTCGCTGAGCGACGCGCTGGATGCGTTGGAGGCTTTGAGCGTCAGCGTGGAAGACGCGGACGCTCAGACCGACGCCGAAGTGGCCTTGTTTGGCGAGCCGGGCATGCCGGCTCCCAAAGATGGTTGGCAGCGTTCACGCATCACCGCGCTGTTTGCAGACAAGGCCATGGCCGAAGAAGCCTCGGTCTTGCTGCTGGCGCAAGATTTCTTTGAAGGTTGCGAAGTCTTGGGCTTGTCGGAATTGCAAGACCAGGATTGGGTGCGCTTGACCCAGTCGCAGTTTGCGCCGGTCGAGATCACGCCCGAGTTTTGGATCGTGCCGACCTGGCATGAGCCGCCAGCCCAGGCCCGACAGATCATTCGTCTGGATCCAGGCTTGGCCTTTGGCACCGGCACGCACCCCACCACACGCATGTGTTTGCGCTGGATTGCGGCGCACCCCGGTTTTGCACGGGTGCTGGATTACGGCTGTGGCTCCGGCATTCTGGCTATCGGTGCCGCCAAGTTTGGCGCTACCATGGTCGATGCGGTGGACATTGACACGGCGGCCGTGGAGTCGACAGAGCTGAACGCCAGCGCGAATGGCGTGCAATTGCGAGCCGGCCTGCCCGAGCTTGCCAGTGGCACGTACAACTTGGTGCTGGCCAATATCCTCGCCACGCCGCTGAAGGTGTTGGCACCGCTGCTGCGCGCCTATGTAGCTGAGCACGGGCATCTAGTACTGGCAGGCATTTTGGCGCGTCAGGCGGATGAGCTAAAAGAGGCTTATGCACCTTACTGCCAATTGCAAGTCACCGACAGTGAAGACGGCTGGATTTTGATGACTGCCACCCCCTGAGCCAGGCTGAGGTCGACTCTACAATGGCGTCACGATGAGCCTGATCACCCGTTGCCCTGCCTGCACCACACTATTTAAGGTCGTACCTGACCAACTTCGCGTTTCCGAGGGCTGGGTGCGTTGCGGCAAGTGCGATGAAGTGTTTGATGCCAATGTGCATCTGCAGGGGGAACCGCAGGCCTTAGCGCCGCGTCCCACCGAGGCACTGGTTGTCCCAACGGCACCTGTGCCTAACGATGAACCGGTGGCGGAGCCCGATGCCGGGACACCGACATCACCAGAATTCTTTGAACACCCGGAGCCAGCACCGGCCTTGGGGTCGACACCAGAGCAAGAGCTGGCCGCCCAATTGGATTGGCCCGAAGCATCGGCCTTTGACCGTGATCCATTGTTGGATGTTCGGCCGGGCGAGTCCTTGGCGGCAGAACCCGCTTTGCACCTTGAGCTACCCGGTGACGGTGTCGCGCCCGAAGCGGATGCTTACCCCTTGGTAGCCACGGATGCAGGAGTGGAATGGAGTCTGCCCGGTGCTCACGGCGCATCGGCAGTGCGTGAGCCTCCCAACGCGGCAAAATCGGCTGCGGAGATAGCGTCGGTGGCAGACGAGCAGGAGCCTGAACTTCCTGTGCCGCCCCTGGATACGGTGCGACCCAGTTTCTTACGCAATGCAAAACTCCCCAGTGCCTGGAGTCGACCCTGGGTGCGACGAAGTTTGGCCGCCGTGTCCCTCGGGTTGGTGTTGGGGCTGGCGTTCCAGGTTATTTTTCATGAGCGTGAGCGCTTGGCCGCCAGCATTGCAGACTTGCGTCCTGCATTGCTGGCGATGTGTGATGCTTTGGATTGCAAAATTTCACCCTACCGGCAGATCGATTCTGTCGTTATCGAAAATTCGGCTTTCGTCAAAGTGCGGGGCGATGTCTACCGCCTGAACATCACACTGAAGAACACAGCCCCCATAGACATTGCCGCGCCTGCAGTGGAGCTGACACTGACGGACCTGCAGGAGCAGCCGATGATCCGGCACGTGCTGTCGGCGGCAGATCTGGGGGCTTCCAGTGGCAGCTTGGTCGCAGGCGGCGATCTCACGGTGACTATTCCCGTGCACGTCAAAGTCGCCACCCCTGCAGATCGGATCAGTGGATACCGCTTGCTGGCGTTTTACCCCTGACGCATTTCTTTGGCTAGCGCGCATAAAAAAAAGCCCGGGCTTTGCAGCACCGGGCTTTGTAGCTTTACACCCGAAGGTTTAAGGCTTGCTTGCGGTTGGAAAAGGCCACGCAGCCTGAGGGTTTAACGTGGTCTGGGCCGCGGGTGCTGCAGGCGCTGCAGCGGGTGCTTTCGCGGCTTTCTTCGCAGCCGGCTTTTTGGCTGCCTTTTTGGCTGCTGGCTTCTTGGCTGCGGGAGCGGCTTTTTTCGCTACTGCGGCCTTTTTAGCGGTTGCTTTCTTGGCAGCGGGTGCCGCTTTTTTAGCAGGTGCAGCTTTCTTTGCAGCTACCTTTTTGGCTGGTGCCGCTTTTTTAGCGGGTGCAGCTTTCTTAGCAGCTACTTTTTTGGCTGGTGCCGCTTTTTTAGCGGGTGCAGCTTTCTTAGCAGCTACTTTTTTAGCTGGTGCCGCTTTTTTAGCGGGTGCAGCTTTCACGGGAGCGGCCTTTTTTGCGACCGGTTTTTTTGCAGTTGCCATTTCAATTTTCTCCTTGATCAATTAACAAAGAGCACTTTTTGCAAGTTGGAGGGCAAAAAGCGATTCATGCTGTTGGGCAGTTTCCCAGCAGCATGAACGTGGTAACACCCACCCAGCGCACCCTCTGTGGGGTGCTGTTGGTTAGGTGAAATCGGGTTGGTCATGGAAGTGAATCAGTCCCAGGACAGAGCGCCACCGGATTGGTATTCGATGACGCGGGTTTCAAAGAAGTTGCGTTCCTTTTTCAGATCGATCATTTCGCTCATCCAGGGGAACGGATTCTCTTCATTGGGGAACAGCGCTTCCAAGCCAATCTGGGTGGCCCGGCGGTTGGCGATGTAACGCAAATAGCCTTTGAACATGGACGCATTCATACCCAACACGCCGCGGGGCATGGTGTCTTCGGCATAGCGGTATTCCAGCTCCACCGCGCGCTCAAACAGGGCTTTGATTTCCAGTTTGAATTCAGCGGTCCAGAGGTTGGGGTTTTCGAGCTTCAGTTGGTTGATCAGGTCAATACCGAAATTGCAGTGCATGGACTCGTCGCGCAAAATGTACTGGTACTGTTCAGCAGCACCGGTCATCTTATTCTGGCGGCCCAGCGCCAAAATTTGCGTGAAGCCGACATAAAAGAACAGGCCCTCCATCAGGCAAGCGAAAACGATCAAGGACTTCAGAAGAGTCTGATCGGTCTCGTGCGTGCCGGTGTGGAAATGCGGATCGCTGATGGCGTCAATGAACGGAATCAGGAACTGGTCTTTCTCGCGGATCGACTGCACTTCGTTGTAGGCATTGAAGATTTCGCTCTCATCCAAGCCCAGCGATTCAACGATGTATTGATACGCGTGGGTGTGAATCGCTTCTTCAAAGGCTTGGCGCAGCAAAAACTGGCGGCATTCAGGTGCCGTGATGTGGCGGTAGGTGCCCAGCACGATGTTGTTCGCTGCCAAAGAATCGGCGGTAACAAAGAAGCCCAGGTTGCGTTTGACGATGCGGCGTTCGTCTTCGGTCAGACCGTTGGGGTCTTTCCACAAAGCAATGTCGCGGGTCATGTTGACCTCTTGCGGCATCCAGTGGTTGGCGCAGGTGGCCAGATACTTTTCCCAAGCCCATTTGTATTTGAAGGGCACCAACTGGTTAACGTCCGTTTGGCCGTTGATGATGCGCTTGTCTTGCGCGCGCATGCGCTGGAAGGGGACGGCTGCTTTTTGTGCGGACTCTGCTACAAAGTTAGTAGCGGCTGCTACGGTTTGTAGGTTGGCATCGGAGGTTCGCAACGGGGACATTGCTGCGTTGCGCATTGCTGAAAAATCAGCAACCGGCGCGTCTCTTAAATTCGTTTGCAGTGAGGGCTTGACTTCTTCGTCCCAGGTCAACATAAATGATTCCAATCAGTGAATTATGAGAGCAGCGAAATGAAATGCAAAGCACTCATGCACTTCGCTGCTTGATGTGTTGCGCTGTTGCATCGCGTTGCGTGCATCAGCGTACAGGCCATCACTGGCACGACTCGCAAGTGGGGTCGTCGACACCACAAAACTTAATGTCGGTGGCCGCGTTGGTGGCCATCTCCATTTGCATTTGTGCCGCGGCGGCAGCGGCTTCCAAAGCGTTGGAGCTGCGCATGCTGCTCTTGGAATCATTGCCTGACGACACGGCATTCATACGGCCTGCAGTCACGGTGGATTTCTCTGCGTGCGTAGCCGACATGGTGCGCAGGTAGTAGGTGGTTTTGAGGCCACGCAACCAAGCGAGCTTGTAGGTCTCATCCAGTTTCTTGCCAGAGGCACCGGCCATATAAATGTTCAGCGATTGCGCCTGGTCAATCCACTTTTGGCGGCGTGATGCGGCCTCTACCAACCACTGGGTTTCCACTTCAAAGGCCGTGGCGTAGAGCTGCTTGATTTCTTGAGGCACACGGTCAATGGGGCTCAAGGATCCGTCAAAGTGTTTCAGGTCCATCACCATCACGTCGTCCCACAGGCCCAGGCGTTTCAGGTCGCGCACCAGGTAGCTGTTGATCACCGTGAATTCGCCGGACAAGTTGGACTTGACGGACAGATTGCCGAAGCAGGGCTCAATCGAAGCGTCCACACCAATGATGTTGGAAATCGTGGCGGTTGGCGCGATGGCGACGCAATTGGAATTGCGCATGCCGTCCTTGGCAATCTTGTTGCGCAGCGTGTCCCAGTTCAAGGTGGATGAACGGTCAACTTCCACATAGCCACCGCGGGCTTTGGCCAGCAAGTCCAGCGTGTCCAGCGGCAGGATGCCTTGGTCCCACAGCGAACCGCGGTAGCTGGAGTAGGTCCCGCGCTCACGCGCCAATTCGGTCGATGCCCAGTAGGCGTAATAGCTGATCGCTTCCATGGACTGGTCGGCGAACTCGATAGCCGCTTGGCTGGCGTAGGGGATGCGCAGTTCGTACAGGCTGTCCTGAAAGCCCATTAGGCCCAGGCCCACCGGGCGGTGGCGCAGATTGGAGTCACGTGCCTTCTTGACCGCGTAGTAATTGATGTCAATCACGTTGTCCAGCATGCGCATGGCCGTCGTGATGGTGCGCTGCAGCTTGGCGTGGTCCAGAACTTTGGTGCCATCTGCGCCATCTTTTAAATGCTGCTGCAGATTCACAGAACCCAGATTGCACACGGCGGTCTCCGTGTCCGAGGTGTTGAGCGTAATCTCCGTGCACAGGTTGGAGGAGTGCACCACGCCAGCATGCTGCTGGGGCGAACGCACATTGCAAGCGTCCTTGAAGGTGATCCAAGGGTGGCCGGTTTCGAACAGCATGGTCAACATCTTGCGCCACAGGTCGCTTGCTTCGATGGTGCGGGCAGGCTTGATCTCGCCGCGGGCCGCTTTTTCCTCGTAGGCCACATAGGCCTTTTCGAAGTCAGCGCCGAACAGGTCATGCAAATCAGGTACGTTGGAGGGCGAGAACAGGGTCCAGGTACCTTTCTCCATCACGCGGCGCATGAAGAGGTCAGGAATCCAATTGGCGGTGTTCATGTCGTGCGTACGGCGGCGGTCATCGCCGGTGTTTTTGCGCAGTTCCAGGAACTCTTCAATATCCAAATGCCAAGTTTCCAGGTAAGTGCAGACTGCGCCTTTGCGCTTGCCGCCCTGGTTTACCGCCACGGCGGTGTCGTTCACCACTTTCAGGAATGGGACCACGCCTTGGGATTCACCATTGGTGCCCTTGATGCGAGAACCCAGAGCACGCACACGTGTCCAGTCGTTACCCAGGCCGCCGGCAAATTTGGAGAGCAGGGCGTTTTCTTTGATGGACTCGTAAATGCCGTCGAGATCATCCGGCACCGTCGTCAGGTAGCAGCTGGACAGCTGTGAGCGCAGCGTGCCGCTGTTGAACAGCGTGGGCGTGCTGGACATAAAGTCAAAGCTGGACAGCACTTCATAGAACTCGATGGCGCGGGCTTCGCGGTCGATTTCATTGAGCGACAGGCCCATGGATACGCGCATGAAGAAAGCCTGGGGCAGCTCAATGCGTTGTTTGCCCACGTGCAGGAAGTAGCGGTCATACAGCGTTTGCATACCCAGGTAATCAAACTGCATGTCGCGCTCGGGCTTGAGTGCGGCGCCCAGGCGCTTCAAGTCAAACTGCAGCAGCTTCTCGTCCAGCAATTCGTTGTCCACGCCGCGCTTGATAAAGCCGGGAAAGTAGTCGATGTAGGCAGCGCCCATATCGGCCTGGGCCACATCGCGGCCCAGCACTTCGCGGGAAATGGTGTGGAACAACAAACGCGCAGTGGCGTAGGTGTAATCGGGGTCTTTTTCAATCAAAGTGCGCGCGGCCAGGATGGAGGCTTTGTAGACTTCGTCCAAAGGCACGCCGTCGTACAGATTGCGCATGGTCTCGGCCAGAATCGGTTCGGCTTTGACATCGGCGCCCAGGCCGGAGCAAGCCGTTTCAATGCGAGCACGCAGCTGGTTCAAATCCAGGGCAACGCGTTGGCCGCCTTCCAGTACATGCAGAACTGGGGCGACTGGGGCCACCTCGGCCACTTGCTTGGCGCGCTCTTGGGTGCGGCGTTCGCGGTACAGCACATAGGCACGGGCAATCTCGTGGTGGCCGCCACGCATCAGGCCCAGTTCGACCTGGTCTTGTACGTCTTCAATATGAAAGGTACCGCCACCAGGGCGCGAGCGCATCAGCGCGCGGATAACCTGCTGGGTCAAACCGTCTACAGTTTCACGGACGCTGGCCGATGCCGCGCCCTGCGTGCCGTGCACGGCCAAGAAGGCCTTCATCATCGCCACAGCGATCTTGTTGGGCTCGAAGGGCACTACACCGCCATTGCGGCGAATGATTTGGTAATGCGCGAGCGTATTCACGCTGCTGGACTCATGCGCCGCTGCAGTATGCGCGACCAAAACACCCGTAGAAACAGGCGTGGACAATGGGGAGACAGATTGCATGCTTTCCTCGTCTAAAACAGTATTTTTTTTGGGGGGCGGTGGTCATGCTTAAGCGGCATGCCACGGTATTGTTGGTGGTTGTCGTTTGAAACAGCGCACACTATATCTGGTGTGTGAGGTGCCTACAAGCCACTACCGGTAGTGTACTGGGCTCGGCATGCTGATTTTGCGGCGGCGACGTACAGCGGGTGTGATAGGCCCGGTTTGTGTGGCCTCAGCAGCCATGCAGGTCATTGGCTTTTAGCGCGCATGTAGCCGTAGTTTTTGCAGTGAAAACCAATACGGGCGCTGGTTGTGGGCCGATTTGCCTTGCAGGACCGCATGTTTCCTATGCATTGGGTCCATGCAGGGGTTTTGTGTGCTTCGATTGGGCGCCCAGGAGGGTGCGAAATCTCTGAATTAAATAGTTACTATTTTTTTGTGACAGCCGGAAAACAGGACTGCGACAAACCCAAAGTGCGCTGTAAAACTTCCCAATCCAGCCCATCGCCCGGGTCTTGTTTGCGCCCCGGTGCGATATGTTCATGCCCCGCAATGTGGTCTATAGGGTAACGCCCGGCCAGGGCACCGACCAGGGCTTCCAGGGTTTCGTATTGGGCGCTCTCAAAGGTATCGCCCTCCAAACCTTCTAGCTCGATGCCAATGGAGTCGTCATTGCAGTTGGCCCGACCACGGTAGAACGATGCACCGGCATGCCAGGCCCGGTCGTCACAGCTGACAAACTGCCACAACTCGCCTTGGCGCTGGATATAGAAATGCGATGAGACTTGCAATCCCCGAATCGTTTCGAAGTAGGGGTGGGCGGCCCAGTCCAGCCGGTTGGTAAATAACTCAGCGATATGCGGTCCGCCATAGACACCGGGTGGCAAGCTAATGGAGTGCAGCACTAGCAAGTCAACCGGGGTGTGCCCCGGCCGGGGGCCAAAGTTGGGTGAGGGGGTGTGGCGCGCAAACCGGTACCAGCCACTATCCCATTGCGCCGCGCCGGGGGTGCCCGGTGTGCGCGGCTCACTCATCACTGCCATCGTCGCGCGAAGCGGGCATATCAATCTTCAGGCGTGCAATCCGGTACCGAATTTGGCGCAAGCTCAGCCCCAGGCGTTGTGCCGCTACGGTGCGGTTGAAGCCGGTCTCTTTCAGCGTTTTCACCAAAATCCCGCGTTCCTGCTGATCCAGGTGGCTTTGCAGATCGGTAGGGAGTTCGGCGGGAAGCACGGGTGGTGCGGGTGTCGGGTGAGTGTCTGACACCGGTACCGCCAGGGTTACGGCTGCCTCGGCGGGCATGGGCTGCGTGGCTGCCACCACGCCCACCACGGGCGGCATGGAATCCAGCTCCAGTTCATCGCCCTCACACAGGGCAACTGCCCGGTGCAGAAGATTTTCAAGCTCGCGCACATTGCCCAGCAGGGGTTGGGCGGCCAGCGTCGCCAGCGCCTGGCGCGACAAGGGGGGCGCTGGCTGGCCAGATTCAAAAGCGATGCGGCTTAACAGGGCCAGGCACAGTGCCGGCAAGTCTTCAGTGCGCTCCCGCAGCGGTGCAATCGTGATGTCGATGACATTCAGTCGATAGAACAAGTCCTGCCGGAAGCGGCCCTGCTGAACCTCTAGCGGCAGATTTTTATGGGTTGCGCTGATGATGCGCACATCGACGGGTTCCTCTTGGTTGGAACCCAGAGGCCGCACGCAGCGCTCTTGGATGGCCCGCAACAATTTGGACTGCATGGCCAAGGGCAGATCGCCAATTTCGTCCAAAAACAAAGTCCCGCCTTTGGCGGCTTGAAAGAAACCTTCGCGGTCATGGGTTGCGCCGGTATAAGAGCCCTTTTTAGCTCCAAAAAACTCGGCCTCCAAAAGGTTCTCAGGGATCGCACTGCAATTGACCGCAATCCACGGGCCACTGGAGCGGTGGCTATTGGCGTGCAAGGCGCTGGCAACCAACTCCTTGCCGGTGCCGGATTCGCCGTGCACCAGAACCGGCGCCATGCTGCGGGCCACTTTGACAATACGGTCCTTCACGCTGCGCATCACAGCGGATTCCCCCGCCAGCCGAGCCAAGGCTGCGGCACCATCTGGGGTGCGAGGTGGGAGCACTTTGCGTGCCCCGGCGCTGCTGGGTGTGGGTATAGGCGCTTGCACAGTAGCCGCGCCCGCCGTGGCAGAGTCTTGGGTTGCCGAGGCGATGACGGCCCTGAACTGCTTCAAATCCACCGGTTTGGTCAAATAGTCAAAAGCACCGGCTTTGAGCGACTCCACCGCATTGTCCGCAGACCCATAGGCGGTGATAACGATGCAGCGCTCTGCCCGTTGGCGTGCTTTGATGCCAGCAATGATCTCCAGGCCCAAGCCATCGGGGAGCCGCATATCGGTAATCACCACGCGAAAGTGTTGGTCTTCGAGCAACTGCCAAGCCTCTTGCACCGTACCGGCGGTCTCTACCCGATACCCTTCGCGCAGCAGCGTGAGCTCGTACAGGGTGCGCAAATCCGGTTCGTCATCGATAACCAGAATAGGCAAGGGGATAGGGTTGGGGGATACAGCCATGGGTGATCGCGATTATGCCGAGGGCGAGCCGTCCGCCACCGGGGCCAATTGCAATGTCAATAAGAACTCATTGCCGTCCAACACAGTGTCTCGGGTCAATCGGGCGCTACGTTGGTAGGTAATGGATGCGCCATGCCGATCACACAACTCTCTGCAGATATACAAGCCCAATCCGCTGGAGCGACTCTCCGAAGAAAAGAAGGGCTCAAACAAATGGCGTTCTACCGACTGCTCCATCGGCGCGCCATCGCTCCACACGCTCAACATCAGGGTGCCACCACCGGGTGTTGGCATACCGCAGGCCACCTGGATTGCCTCTGGCTGCGTAGAGGCGTAGCGCGCCGCGTTGTCTAGCAGATTGACCAGAACGCGCTGCAAGTGGTCCAAATCAAAGCGCACAACTGCTTGGTAGGCCCAGGGTACACAGTGCAGGCGCGCCATGCAGGTATTTTGCAGGCCCCAGTCGTTGCAGATTTGCTCCACATTGGCTGGCAGGCGCACAGTTTGGAGTGTCAATGCCGTGTCCGCCGGGCCAATGCGTGCAACATCCAAGATGTCATCGACGATTTTTTCCAGGCGTTTGGCGTTGTGCCCCACCATGCGCGTCAGGCGTTGGTGGTGGGGGTCGGTCAGGTCTTCTTCCAGCAGGGCATTGGCCTGGGCAATAGCCGCCAGCGGGTTGCGAATTTCATGCGCCACGGCAGTCGACATGCGGCCCATGCTGGCCAGCTTCTCGGTGCGCATGCGGGCTTCCAATTCACGCTGGTCTTGCAAAAACAAGACGCACAAGCTGGCGGCACCCATGCCCTGTGGTGCAGCCAGCCGTGTGCGGGCGCGCATGCGCCGGTCGCCCTGGTTGGCCTGGCGCATGGTCACATCCGCCTCTTGGGCCCGGCCCGTGCCAATGCTCATGCGGGTGATGTTCAGCAGCGGCAACCAAGCCGCATCGTCTTTCAAGTTGAAAAGGTGGTTCGTGGGCTCGGCCGATACGCCCAGCAATTGCCGGGCCGACGGATTGGCCCCGCGCACGATGCCTTGGTCATCCACGATCAACACGCCGTCGGGCAAAGACTCAATCACCAGCTCATTGACTTGCTGCTGAATGCGGGCGGCCAATTGGCTCAAATGGGCGCGTTGGCCCTCACTGGCCAGGCGGGTGGAGAGCTGGCTGGCCAGCAGGGCAATGGCAAAGTAGCCCACACCAGTGAGGGCCGCCTGCACGTAATAGGCCATCGCATCAATTTGGTTGCCCAGGTAGCCCCAGAGTGTGCCGCTGAGCAGCAGCACGGTGACCCCGGCGGCGGTGCCCAAAGCCAAGCGCAAAGTACCCAGCACCGAGGCCAGCAAGATCGGCAGCGCAAACAGCGGCGTGTAGTTGATGCTGCTGCCCTGCAGATGCTGCAGGACCAAGATGGCCAGCACATCGATACCGACCAGGCCCACCCAACGCCGGTTGAAAGAGCCGCCCATGGGCCGGGGCTTGATCACCAAGCGGGTGACGATGGTGATGGCAAAGTAAGCCGCGCTGACCGTGACCAGGTCAAAGTTGTAGCCCGTGCCGGTGGCGTAGAGCGCCCCCTGCAGTACCACCAGCACCAGCCCCAGGGCCAGGCGTGATGCCATAAAGGCGTGCCACAAGCGGTCAAACTCTGCGGAATCTTCAGGCGCGGAGAGCGCAGTCGGTGGCCCCGCCGCCGTGCCCAGCCAGATGTGCTCAGCCGTGGGTTTGGGCATTTAGGATTCTGTCAACGCCCGGTGCTCTGGGCTGCAATACTGCCCATTGCGGCCCTGGACTGATTCCGCTTGGCCCAGGTGTACGTGGCAATGCGCGCACTGCACCATATCCATGGGGTCGGCAGAGGGTTTGGGTGAAGGATGGACCTTGCGCGCGCGCTTGGCGATGTCTGCGCGGCGCGTGTTGCGCCAATGCCAGGCAAATATAAAAACCACCACAAACAGCAATAAATACTTCACGCGGTGCGCCTCAAAATAACTTCCAGTACAAAGCGTGAGCCCACGTAGGCCAGCAGCAGCAACACAGAGCCGCCGTACAGCATGTTCACCGCGCGGCGGCCGCGCCAGCCAAAGCCCATGCGGCCCACGAGCAGCACGGCAAACGTCAGCCACGCCAAGATAGAGAACACAGTCTTGTGGTCCCAACGCAGCGCATGCCCATGGCCATACACCGCCTCGCTAAAGCCCAAACCCATCAGCAGGGTGGCGCTAAGCAACACAAAGCCGGCCGCCACCAGTCGAAAGGTGATGCGCTCTAGAGTGAGCAAGGGCAGGCCACTGGCCGGGTCTTGCCCCAGGCGCATACGGTTCTCGGCCCGCGTCATAAACCAGGCATGCACCACCGCCGTACCAAACAGCCCGTAGCTGGCCACACCAAACGCCAAATGCAGCGGTAACCACATCGTCGCGGTGGTGGAGAGCAATCCCCCCGGAAACACCAGCGCCAGCAGCACTGCGCCCGCACCCAGTGCGCACAGGGTCCAGCGCGTTTGTAGCTGTGGGAAAAGCTGGCTCTCTATCGCATACACCGCGGCCACCAGCCAAGCGGTAACGGACAAGGCGGTGGCAAACCCAAACCGCGGTTGATCGCTGAGCAGGCTCAAAGCCAGTACCGCACCGTGCAGCAGCCAGGCCGTGGCGACCCAGGCGCGTGAAGCCGCCTGGCTCAGATGCTGGGCGCGCACGGCGGGCCATGCGTAGGCAATGGCAGCCAAAACCGACAGGATCAGGTCAACAGGGGGCACACTGGCTAAAATCATGGGTACAGTTTAGCGTTTTGCACCCTGCTGGCTCTGGCCAGCACTCACCATAGGTTCCGTTACGGCGGAATCCTCTCGGGACACTCTCATATGGCTTCCGCTCTCTCCGACAAACTTTCCCGTGTCATCAAAGACCTGCGGGGCCAATCCCGCATTACCGACACCAATGTGTCCGACATGCTGCGCGAAGTGCGCATGGCGCTCTTGGAGGCCGATGTGGCCCTGCCCGTAGTGCGCGACTTCATTGCCCGGGTGAAAGACAAAGCCCTGGGCCAGGAAGTGCTGGGCTCCTTGCAACCCGGCCAGGTGCTGGTCAGCATCGTCAACAAGGAGCTGGCCGCCACCATGGGCGAGGGTGTCAGCGACATTAACCTCAACGCCCAGCCGCCCGCCGTCATCTTGATGGCCGGCCTGCAAGGTGCCGGTAAAACCACCACCACCGGCAAGCTGGCCAAGCACTTAATAGAGAAGCGCAAAAAGAAAGTGCTGACCGTGTCGGGCGACGTGTACCGACCCGCCGCCATTGAACAGCTCAAAACCGTGACGGCCCAGGCCGGTGCGGAATGGTTCCCCAGCACGCCGGACCAAAAGCCTGTCGACATTGGCCGTGCGGCACTGGACTACGCCAAGAAGCACTTCTTTGATGTGCTGCTGGTGGATACCGCCGGCCGCTTGGCCATTGACGAAGCGCTGATGCTGGAAATCAAGGAGCTGCACGCGGCTCTGAACCCCATTGAAACCCTGTTTGTGGTGGACGCCATGCAGGGCCAGGATGCGGTCAACACCGCCAAGGCATTCAAGGAAACGCTGCCGCTGACCGGCATTATTTTGACCAAGCTGGATGGTGATTCGCGCGGTGGCGCGGCCCTCTCCGTGCGCCAGATTACGGGTGCGCCCATCAAGTTTGCCGGTACCAGCGAAAAGCTGGACGGCCTGGAAGTCTTTGACGCCGAGCGCCACGCGGGCCGCATTTTGGGCATGGGCGATATCTTGGCGCTGGTGGAGCAGGTGACGGCGGGTGTGGACATTGCCGCCGCGCAAAAGCTGGCTGCCAAAGTCAAAAGCGGTGCAGGTTTTGATCTGAACGACTTTTTGAGCCAGATTCAGCAGATGAAGAAGATGGGAGGCCTGTCCAGCATCATGGACAAGCTGCCCGCCGCCATGTCGGCCAAGGCCGGTCAGGTGGATATGGACCGGGCCGAGAAAGACATCAAGCGCAAGGAAGGCATCATCCAGAGCATGACGCCGCTGGAGCGCCGCAAGCCCGACCTCATCAAAGCCACCCGCAAGCGCCGCATAGCAGCCGGTGCCGGTGTGCATGTGCAGGAGGTGAACCGCATGCTCAAGGAGTTTGAGCAGATGCAAACCATGATGAAGAAGATGAGCGGTGGCGGCATGATGAAAATGATGAAACGCATGGGGGGCATGAAGGGAATGCCCAAGATGCCGTTTTAGGTTGCCAAACGTTGTTTCGAACACCCCGCTGAGGAGAATTGATGGCAAACGCAGTCACATTGATCGCTATCGTCTTGGGCTTGCTAATGTTCACCAGTGGTCTAAAGCATGCGCGGACAACTACAACGGGCACTTTAGAACGAGTGACCAACATACTGCTGCTAGTGTTTGTGGCGCCCAGTGCCTTTGAAGCATTTAGCTCACTGCAAACTGCGTCGTCGATGCAACTGTTTGTGTTTATTTGCGGTGTTTTGGGGGCAGTAGGGGCAGCACTGTCACTGACGTCTTTGCCACCCATTCGCGGTTCGGTGAAAAAGTAACACTGCAGTCGTCAATCCACTTCTTTCTGCATGTATAGACCTCCCAAATTATGATTTTCCAATGAAAAAATCTTCGAGTAAGACAGTGGTTTGATCAGCTCTCTTGTTGCTTGGGGGGATTCTTGGTGGTGGCTTGATATTCCCCAAGTTGCTGAGCTTAGAGGCGGTCATGCTCGCCCTTATTGCTAGCTACTTGGCGGGTATTCACGAGGAAATGAAGCGTGCGAACGACCTCAGAAGCCCTCCGGACGTGCCACCCAGCGCCTAAGAGTCAGATCGGGTATTCAGCCCGTGGATAGTGCGGGAGCAGCTATCAAAGTGATAGTGAATTGCGTCGACTAGTACGAGAAGCATTCAAGATTTTCGGCTTCAATCGCTACGGAGGGTAGGAGCAAGTTGTGGACTTAAACGGCCCTTCGCGCAAGTCGGATTGGTATGCGCGATGGGTACCTGTACCGTGGGGCTTGCGCACTCGCCGGCGGCTGGGTAGGTGGGCATTGGTTGCTGCGTGAATACCGTATTGGTGCGCTGACTCTGAGGCAGCCACGAACCAGCTTCAGCCCCACGGTGCAGAGGGGGGGTGGTATGAGGCAGCATTGCTGGCGTTTGCGGGTACTGGCGAACGGCTGGTGACTGGATGTCCAACGTATTGCCTATCAGTGGTCGTTCGCGAACTTCGCTGAAGCCGCGGGAGCAGTCTTACAAAGCCACCCTCCAGTTTGATACGATCCCGTGACATGCCAAAGCTCAGACCCTGCGATGTATGGCCATACATCCTGTTGATTATTTCTAAGCCAGACGTTCGGCACGACCGGATGGTCCCGCCATGAGTTCTGAAAATGAGGAACGACCCACAGAAAGTGACGCCGTCGAAATTGCCCGAAGAGTGACTGGAGATTCGCCGACAAGCGTCCAACGGTTTTCGACCGGAATCGGGCACTGGGTGTACGACATTCGTGGACCAGATGGCGCAACCTTGGTCGTGAAGATGGGTACGACCGCGCAGCGCGACAATATTGAAGGAGCCATTCACTGGTCGAAGACGCTGCGCCCATTGGGCGTACCACTGCCCGAGTTACTCGCTCACGGGGACTACCGGGGGTTTCCATACCTTGCGCTCGAACGTCTTGAGGGTGAAGACCTGGGGCAGGTCTATGAGAGAGTGACTTCATTTCAACGAAAGGCCATTGTTGAGGAAGTCTGTAAGGCTCAGCGGCTGGTTGCCACCTTGCCGGAAGGCCCCGGGCACGGTTTCCTGCGGTTGCCAGGCGGACCACTACACAAGTCATGGGCCGACGTCGTCGCGGCATCACTGGAGCGCAGCCGGGACCGTATCGGGGTGGCAGGCCTGGTGAGCTTGAGTCCGGTAAATCAAGTGACAGACCAGGCCAGGCGATTTTCAGGATACTTCTCTCGCGTACGCCCAAGGCCATTTTTGGATGACGTGACCACGAAGAACGTCCTCGTGCATGAAGGGCGGTTCAGTGGAATTGTTGACGTGGACTGGTTATGTTTTGGTGATTCACTTTTTACGATTGGACTGGCCCGAGCCTCACTGCTCTGCGCGAACGCCAATGCGGACTATACGGATCACTGGTGCGACGTGCTAGGCCTAAACGAGGAGGATCGAAGAGTTGTTGGTTTTTACACCGCGCTTTTCTGTGTCGAGTTCATAAGTGAATTCGGACAGCGCTTCAATCAGGACGTCAAGCTGCCGGACATGGAAAAGCTTGTGATGGTGGAGAAGATTCTGACTGAGCACTTGGAGTAAGTGCAGTGACGGCGTTGCGCACGGGACGCATCATTCTCCTGACTGGGCCATCTTGCGCGGGGAAGTACACGTTGGTGGCTGGGATTCATCCCTGTTGATCTCCATTTCTGGATGGACAACCCACTTGCCAGTTCACCTCAAATTGCGGCTTCTGCGTTCGACGTTAACCATCACAAAACGTCCCGGTGTCCCATCTCAGAATGATTGATTGGTCTTCCTGCTCGGCTGTTGAACAAGACCCCGCTAGGGTCAGCGGGGCTTGGCTTTTTCATGGCACGCGGGTACCGGTCGCGGCTCTGTTTGAAAACCTCGAGGACGATGCGTCGGTTCATGAGTTTGTCGATTGGTTTCCGGGTGTGACATTGACGCAAGCACGTGCTGTACTTGAATACGCAGCACGAAGCGCAATGGCGACGGCATAAATGCGGGTTTTGTTCGATCAGGGTTCACCCGCACCGTACAGCTACCCCAGCTGCTTGCGGCGCATGGCAATAGTTGTTTTGCTGATCACCAGTTGATCTCCATTTCTGGATGATCAACCCACTTGCCAGTTCACCTCAAATTACAGCATCAGGCTCATTCCTGCTTGGAAAATGCAGACCTGCGCTCTGGCCCGAACCCCATCGGACCAGGCTAGCGGTTGACTTGCTGCATACTTCTGGAATAGCTGGATAAAAGGAGCGGAAACATGGGAAATGTGAAGTCAATTGAGAGTGCTGTGGAGTCATTGCCCCCTATGGAGCTAGCTGAATTCCGGCGGTGGTTCGCTGATTTCGATGGCAACGCGTGGGATAGGCAAATCGAGCAGGATGCAGCCTCCGGAAAGCTTGATCAGTTGGCGGCTGAGGCGCTGGCTGACTATCGAGTCGGCTCGGCGAGGCAACTTTGAGTTTGATACACACCGCATCCAAGCGGTTTTGGCAGTGCCTCGACGTGTTGCCCGGTGAAGTTCAAACCGTGGCGCACCGAAGTTTCGCGCAACTCAAGGCAGATCCAAGTCATCCATCGTTACATTTCAAGACGGTTGCAAATGGTCGATTTCACAGTGCTCGGGTCGGACTTTATTACCGCGTGCTTGGTCTCCCTGTGCCACGCGGCGTACATTGGTTTTGGGTCGGCACGCATGGCGAATATGACAAGCTCATCGGCTAAAAGTTAGCTCTTCTGGAACGCACAGAAGAGGTGGTACTAGATGAAAGCTAACAAATTCGAGCGACTTGAGGTGACCGCTTTCTGATAATTTCGCCCCCCATCGCATGAATGCCAAAGCGGCTTTTCAGCCCATGGATAGTGCGGGAGCAGCTCTTAAAAGCGTAGCAGAACCCCAAAACTATCCAGAAATGTCCTTTGGCATCGAGATTGCATGCGCTAGCATCCGGTGCGGTCTTTTCCAACCGCTAGCTGCCACCCGCCACCTCCAGAGCCTCGCCATGAACCAGTTCAAATTCACCCGCATCGCCATCACCCTTGCCTTAATTGCAAGCAACAGCTTGATGGCGCACGCCACCGAGTGGTTTGTCTCGCCGATAGGCAGCGACTCCGCGGGCAATGGCAGCCTGGCTGCGCCTTACAAAACCCTGGGCTACTTGCTCAGCCCCGAGCGCGCGCTGGTGCAGGGTGGCGACACGGTGACCTTGCGTGGGCCAGTGGGCAACAACGTCTACAACGAGAACGAAGTGCGCCTGCGCGTGCCGCTGACCCTTCGCTCTTATGAGGGGGAATGGGCCATCATCTCTTGCCCCATTGCGCTGCAAGACGGGGTGTGTGTGCAAATCGACCCATCGGCATCGGGTAGCCGCCTCTCAAGGCTGGAAGTGATGGGCGGCAACCTGTACGGCGTATTCATGCAGACGGACTGGGATTCACGCGACAACAAGCAGGGGCTGGGGGCTTCCAACATCATTCTGGAAGACTGCAAGATCCACGACACCGGGCGCGACGCCATCAAGATCACCCCCAAAAGCAACGACATCACCATTCGCCGCTGCGAGATCTATAACACCGGCCGCGTCTACCCCGCAGGCATGGCGCTGGACGACAAAAATGCAGAAGGTATCGACAACGTCAACGGCAGCCGCATGCTGGTGGAGGACAGCTATATCCACGACATTGCCACCACCGGCCTGTACTTCAAGGGTGGCGCGGCCGATGTGGTCATACAGCGCAACCGCATAGAGCGCACCGGCGTGGGCGGCATCATGGTGGGCTTTGACACCAGCCCGGACTTCTTTGATACCGCGCTGAACCCCCGCTATTACGAGAGCATTCGCGGCCTGGTGCGCAACAACGTGGTGCGCGACACAGGCTACGCGGGCATTGGCCTGTATGCCGCGCAGGATGCGGCGGTGGTCAACAACACCATCGTCAACACCGCGTCGAGCGGGCACGCCGCCATTTATTTTGGCGTGACCTTGCAAGACTTTGAGCCCTTTGCCGGGCGTCCCGCCAACATCAACCCCCTGATTCGCAACAACCTGGTCATTCAAGACGGTGGCGACTGCGCGCGCATCCGCTGGGCCAACGAGATCAGTGCCGCGGGCCTGTACGGGCTTGAGGGCAGTGCGGGCATGGACAGCAACTGGTTCTACAACGCGCGCGGCGCCTGCAACTTTGCCGACAACCGCCCCGGCAGCCCGCTGGCCGATGGCGGCACGCTGGAGCAGTGGCGCGCCTATGAAAAGGTGGACGCCCGCAGCCTGACCGGCGTCATCAGCGTCACCGCCGAAGGCCGCCTGCTGCCCGGCAGCCCCGCCATCGACCAAGGCGAGACGCTGGCGCAAGTGACGCAAGACATCGACAAGCAACCCCGACGGGGGGCCAACGACATCGGTGCCGACGAAATACCGGGCCCCGCCACCAGTGCCGATCGTGTGATGGACTGGGCCGAGGCGACCTTACCCCAGTACTTTGCGCCCCCGGGTGTGGCGGGCACGGTGGCCAACTACAGCTACCGCTACTACGCCAGCACCGGCATCTACCTGGCCACCGATGGCCAGCGCGTGGTCGTGCACAACGGCCGCGAATTTAACCTGCTGGATGTGGGGCTGCTGAGCAGTTTTTTGGCTCTGGCGGTAGCGGCGGGTTTCTAAGCCAAAGTCGACACTTCAGGCCGTGGATAGTGCGGGAGCAGCTCCTGAAAAGATAGCGTAGTTCTCCAGTGGACGGTGCTTTTTTAAGCTTGCCCCTGTTGGCACAACGCCTGCAGCGCGGGCAAATCCAGAATCTCCAGTTGCCCGCGCTGCACGTCCAGAATGTGGCGGGTTTTCAGGTCGTTCAAGATGCCGTTGGTGGTCTGGCGACTGATACCCAGCATCAGTGACAACTGCTCTTGTGTCAGAGCCAGCGTGCGGCGGGTGCTGCCTTGGGTCTGCACCTGGCCATAGCCCTGGGCCATTTGCACCAGGCGGCGGGCCAGGCGCACCGGGGCGCTCAGCACGGCTTGCTCTTCCAGTGCCACAAAGGCCATACGCAGTTTGTCGGCCATCAGCAGGGCCAGGTCGCGCCAATGTTGGGGGTGCTGCTGCAGCCACTGCACCAGCCCATCGTGCGGAATGTGCAGCAGCGTCGTGGGGCCAGCTGCGTGGGCATCGTGCGTGCGTGCGGAGCCGTCAAACACCGACACCTCACCAAACCACACGGGCGGCGGCAGCACGATGAGCACAGCCTCTTTGACCCCCGCAGCCGGGCTATTGTGGTTCGCGTCGTCCGCGCTGCCTGAAACTCCCGTAGTCCCCGAGATTCGGATGGCACCCCGCACCACGGCGTACAAACCGCAGGGCGGGCGGTTGCGCAAGAAAAGCACCTCGCCCGCCGCCAGGGTGCGCACTCGTGCCATGCCCAGCAAAGCCTGCGCCAGCGCTGGTGGCAACTGTGCAAACCAGCGTCCCGATTGCAGAATGGGCAGGTAACTTGAGGGATCGGGCATCGCGGGAAAAGGCGCTAGGGGTAGGGGCTGGGGTTGAGAGTGGGGATGGAGCGGCCCGCGTGCCATTTGTGTCGGATGGTTGACAGACGAAGCCCCAAGGTCCAGCGATGATTGTGGCCTTACCGTCCCATGGAGCCAAGCATGAAAACCCTGACCGACCAACTGACCCAGTACGCCTACTACCACCAAGACCCGCGCAACATCAACACCCATTTTGTCGGCGTGCCGATGATTGTGATGGCCGTCGTGGTCTTGATGTCGCGCCCGGTGATTGCGGTGGGCGGCCTGTCGCTGAGCCTGGGGCTGATCGCCGCGGTGCTGACCACGGTCTTCTATCTGCGCCTGGATCTTCGCTTTGGCGTGGTGCTGGGTGTGGTGTTGGCGCTGATGCTATCCGTGGGCCAGTGGCTAGCCGCGCAGGGCACGGCCCTGTGGTTGGGGGCGGGCGTGGGCCTGTTTGTGGTGGGTTGGATCATCCAGTTTGTGGGCCACTATTACGAGGGCAAAAAGCCCGCCTTTGTGGACGACTTGGTGGGCCTGCTGATCGGGCCGCTGTTTGTGACGGCGGAGCTGGGCTTCTTGCTGCAAATGCGTCTGGAGCTGAAGGCGGAGATTCATAACCGCCTTAAGAGCACAGGCCGCCTGTCGGGCGCGGCACTGGCCTAAACTCCAGACTATTCCCCCAGCCCCTTCAACCCCACGCCGCACTACCCATGAATTTCTTGTCCATCTTGCCCAGCCTGCTGTTGGGCGCTCTGGCTATCGTCATGTTTGGCCTGGGGTTGTCATTGGCGGTGGATGACTTTCGCCGCCTGCGCGAGCACCCCAAAGCGGTGGTGCTGGCGCTGGTCTTGCAAGTGGTGCTCTTGCCTGGCACGGCCTATTTGCTGATTGTGGCCACTGGCATGGAGCCGATTTTTGCGGTGGGCCTGATGTTGTTGGCAGCGTCCCCTGGCGGGGTGTCGGCCAATTTGTTCAGCCATTTGTTTGGCGGCAATGTGGCACTCAATATCTCGCTCACCGCCATCAACACCGTGCTGTCCATCATTAGCCTGCCGCTGATTGCCAACTGGGCGATTGCCGCCTTTGTGCAGTCTGGCCAAGTGGTGCCGCTGCAGTTCGGCAAGATTGTGGAAGTGATGGGCATTGTGTTGCTGCCCGTGGGGCTGGGCATGCTGGTGCGGGCCAAGTCCCCCGCGTGGGGGCAGCGGCTGGACCAACCCATGAAGATTTTTAGCGCCGTGGTGCTGGCGGCTTTTTCGGGCATTGCCATTGCCAAAGAATGGCAGGCGCTGTCTACTTCGTTTGCCAGCATCGGGCCGGTCGTGCTGGCTTTCAATGTGATTAGCCTGCTGGCGGGTTACTACCTGTCGCGCTTCATTGGCTTGAACCAGAGCATGGCCACCGCCATCAGCTTTGAGATTGGCATCCACAACTCATCTTTGGCGATCTTTGTGGCGCTATCGGTGCTGGGCAACTTTCAGTTGGCGCTGCCAGCGGCGGTGTATTCGGTCAGCATGTATCTCACGGCCACGCTGTTTGGGTTTTTGGTGCTGCGAAGAAGCGCACATGCCAGTGCGGGTGAGACCGAGCCCGCCCGCTTTAACCCCTAGACGCAATCTCTAGAACAATCCCGCCGCCGTCCACACGGCACCCAGTATCAGCAGCACGCCCACCCCGCGCCCGATGCGCACTTGCATCACCGGGTTGGCACGCAGCCACTGCTGCACACCTCCCGCGCCCCAGGCAAAGCTGCCATACACCGCCACCTGAATGCTGGCAATGATCAAACCCATCAGCACCGCCTGCAGCGGCAGCGGCCCGTATTCCGCCCGCACAAACTGGGGAAAGATGGCCACCATGAACACATAGGCCTTGGGGTTCATCAGACACGACAGCGCGCCGCGCCAAAAGGTCTGGCTCCAGCCCAGTGGCTGGGTTGTACCAATTTCGCCCAGCGCGGCGGCACCGCGCCACACGCTCCAGCCAATCCAGGCGATGTAGAGCGCCCCCACGCCCAGCAGCACCTGGTAGGCCAGCGGATACAGCGTCAGCAGCAGGCCCACGCCCAGCATCGCCATGGCCACATGCACCACGCCACCCGCCACAATGCCGGCCACCGCCGCAAAGCCCATGCGCCGCCCACCCGCCAGCGCGCTGGCCATCACATAGGCCATGTCCATACCCGGCAGGGCGATGATGCCCAGCACCATCAGGCTAAACAGCCACAGGTGCTGGGTGTGGGGGATGAGTAGGCTGGTCATTTTCGTCCTGGTGAATGGCGTGCGGCCCACCGTGGGTGCAGTGCGGAGACTGTAGGGCGCTAAGCGGACAAGTTATGCCCTGTATGTGTTGGGACTGCTGCCTTGTTGCTTCAGAAATTTAAGCCAAATCGGCCATTCAAGCCGTGGATAGTGCGGGAGCAGCTATTAATTATGTAGCGATCTACGTTTGCTGCTCCAAGGCAAACGTGGCTTTGCGGATGCGATTCCGCGTCACTCTTTGGCGGCGTAGGCGTCTGGCTGGCGTTGAATCTGGGTGGTGGGGTCTGTGGGTAGCGCCACCCGTATTCAAGTGGCGGCTCACTCGCTGCAAGTCAAGACATGTGTCAGGGTCCGCAAACACACCTTGAGTTCTGCGAACTGGGCTTGCGCATCTTCTGCGCTGGCTGACTCCCAACGCAAATGCAACTGCGTATCGTCGCTGGTTAACAAGCTAAATTGCCCCTGAAACGCCGCATGCGTATTGCGCAGGCGCATCAGGTCCAGCAGTTGTGCCACCACCGGGCGCTGTAACTCTCTGTGGATTTCATCTGGTGTGTAGTGGTGGCGGTTAATGTCGCGTCCCACCCCCGTACGCTCCAGCAGTGCCACATCATTCTGGCCTGCCAGCAGGCCTACGTAATACACCTGGGGTATGCCGGGCAAGAAAAACTGAATCGCCCGGGCACTGAGATAGGCCGCATCATTGCGGGCCAGCGCATCGTAAAACGTGCAATTGACCTGGTACAGATCCAGGTTGCTGGCGGCTGCGCCTGTGGCCTTTCGGCTCACGCCGCCGCTATTCTTGTGAATGTGTTCCACCAGCGCATCCAGCTCCGCAGGCGCTACCAGGCCGGGGTGACCCTCGCGGTCGCTAGGTTCAGCGCCGATGTCGATGATGCCGATGCCGTCATGCGTGTCCAGCACCGTGAGCGCATTGGTGGGGCGCATAGCAATCCAGGACTTCAATGCTGCAGCTGTATGAAACGCAAATGCGTGCAGCACCAGCGGTGGCAGCGCGAAGTCATACACCCAGTCCACCCGCTTGGCGATCTCAATCTGACGGCGGTGGTGGGAGTGAATCTCTACCAGCACCTCAATACCCAGCGCCTTGGCTTCCGTGGCAAAGGCATCAATGAAGGTAAAGGTCTCAGGCATCATGAAGCAGCTGTCACCGGCCTTCTTGATGGCGTAGCCTGCTGCGTCCAGGCGGATGGCGCGAATGCCGTTGTCGGCAAACTTGCGCAAGATGCTGCTCAGGTACTTTTGCCCTGTGGGGTGCTGCACATCAATATCGACCTGCTTGGCCGTGAACGTGGTCCACAGCAACTGGCGCTCGCCTTTGACCGTTGCAGCGGTAAATGGCAGGCCAGGCCGGGGGCGGTAAATGGACAGCAAGTCAGCCTGTGTGGCCCCCTGGGGAAACACGGCGTCATAGGTCAAAAACAAACCGGCCGAGGGCGATGCATCGCCCCGCTGTGCCCAGTCTTGAAACTCAGGCGACTCGCTAGACATGTGGTTGACGATGACATCGGCCATGACCTCCACATGCTGGCCCAGCGCGGCCAAGTCGTTCCAGTCGCCCAAGCGGCTGTCGATTGCAGTGTGGTCAATGGGGTCGAACCCCGCGTCGGCACCGTCAATCGGGAAGAAAAACGGCAGCAGGTGCACACCACCAAACACACCCGCCAATGGGCCGGTCAGCAGGGTTTGCAGTTGGGCGAGGCCGCCGCCACCCAGGCGGTCGACATAGGTGATGAGTTGAACTTGATTTTTCATGGCTTGATAACACGAGGCGTTGGAACAGTCTGGCGCGGCTTTGGGCTCTGCACCCGTAGCACTGCCACGGCCGCTACCAGTAAAAAGGCACCTGCCAGGCGGATCACGTTGTCCGGCTGGCCGCCCAAAAATCGGTCGTAAATCAGAGGCAAGGTCACCATCTGAATCAGCATGGGAATGACGATAAACATATTGAAAATGCCCATGTAGACCCCCGTGCGCTCGGGCGGCAAGGAGCCAGCCAGCAAGATGTAGGGGTTGCCCATGATGCTGGCCCACGCTAGCCCGATACCCACCATGGGCACCAGCAGCAGCCAGGGGTCGGTGATGGAGGGCAGGGCCATCATGCCCAGTGCCGCCAGCGTGAGGCACACGGCATGCACGCCCTTGGCCCCAAAGCGCCGGGTAAACGGCACCATGGACAGGGCAGCGATGAAGGCCACAAAGTTATAGAAGCCACCGATCTTGCCGTTAAGCAAGCTGGCATCTCTGAAGCCTGCGCTGGTCGCGTCTGACGTGCCATAGACCGTTTTGGCCAATGCGGGCACGATGTAGATCCAGTAACACATCATTCCGTACCACTGGAACAGCTTCATCCACCACAGGCTGCGCATGGTGGGCGGCATTTCTTTAACCGCCGACCAGATTTCAGACAGAGTAGCCGCTAGGCCCTTGGGTTGGCTGCGCATGCGCTGCACTTCGGCATCGGTTTGCGGCAGCTCGGGCACTTTGTAGACACTCCACCATACGGTGGCAATGGATAACACCGCGCCCAGGTAAAACGCCACCTGCGTGACTTGGGGAATATGGTTGTCGCCCACGGCGTCTTTGCTCATGCCCATCCACACCATGAGCGATGGAGCTAGGTAAGCCAGGGTTTGCGCTAGGCCGGTGAAGGCACTTTGCGTCAAGAAGCCTCGCGCTTGCTGGTCTTCATTGAGGCGGTCACCCACGTAGGCGCGGTACGGCTCCATGGTCACGTTGTTCGCTGCGTCCAGAATCCACAACAGGCCTGCCGCAAACCACAGCGTGGGGCTGATGGGCATGAATAGCAGCCCCAGGCTGCACAAAATCGCACCGATCAAAAAGTAAGGCGTGCGCCGCCCCCAGCGGGAGATGGTGCGGTCACTCATGGCCCCGACGATGGGCTGCACCAGCAAGCCAGTGAGTGGCCCCGCCAGCCACAGCAGAGGTAGGCTGGCCTCGTCAGCGCCCAGGTATTTGTAAATGGGGCTCATATTGCTTTGCTGCAGGCCAAAGCTGAACTGAATGCCGAAGAAGCCGACATTCATATTCACGATTTGCCAGAAGCTCAAGGTCGGCTTGGTGGAGCGCATAGAGCTATTCCCTCACAAGGGGCTGCGCAATGCGCGCAACCAAGGTTCAAAAAAGGCCGGATCGTGGGCCATGGGGCCATGCTGTTCGCACATGCGTGCAGCGTAGCCTGCAGCCAAAGGCAAGGCGGTGGCTAGCGCAAGACCATGGCTGTAGCAGGCCAGAAGCATGGCGCTAAAGGCATCACCCGCGCCCACGGTGTCTGCTAGCTGTGGCACCGGGCTGGATGGGCCGGACAGCTCGCACACCCCCAGTGTGTTGTAGGCAGCCCAGCCATCAGCGCCCCGCGTCAAAATCAAGCGCTGCAAGGAGAACTGCTGCATTAGCTCGGGCACAGTGGGTGCAAACCAGGCCAGCAAAAGGGCCAATTCTTCGTCATTCACCTTGAGCCAATCGGCGCGGGCTAGCGACTCCGAAACCAAGTCCCGCGTACCAAATGGCTCGCGCAAGTTCAGGTCCAGGTAGCGCAGTGCTGTGGTGCTTTGCAGCACGGCACGAATGGCCTGGCGGGACTGCGCACTACGCTGCGCCAGTGTGCCGAAATACACCACGCTGGCAGGCTCTGCGGGCAAGCCTTGCAGGGCTTGCCCCGCATCCAGATAGTCCCACGCAGCATCGGCGTGAATCTCAAACCGGTGACCGGCAGCAATCCCGCCGTCACCCTGCAGGCTGTGCACAGTCACGGCACCCGTGGCATGCAAGGCATCGCGCTGTAAACCTGCCTCACTCAGCGCGAAGTGGCGAGCGCTAGCCAGCACCAGAGCGCCGTCATCATCCACAGCGTCGGCAACATCCCCGCTCCTGCGTGCACCGGGTCCGCCAATGCGGCTTATCAGATGCACCGGCACGCCAAGGCCTGCGAGTGAGCGCGCTACATTGAAGGGCGCACCACCAGCCACTGGACCCCCTGGTAGGCGGTCCACCAAGGCTTCACCGAGAACGAGGATGGGGCCCATTTAGAACGTGTACTTCAGCTTGACCACCGCGCTGCGGCCGTTGATGGAGCGCGCCACGTACAGCGGGTTATTGGTCAGGTTGCCCTGGCCTTCCGCCTCGGTGTAGCCAATCACGTCAAACACGTTGTTGATCCCGAATGACACACTGGCCTGCTGGGTCAGCGCGTATTTGGCAAACAGGTTCACCACCGCGTAAGCGGGTAGTTTCACCTTGTTGTCGTCTTGTGCATACGACTCAGTCGTGCCAATGATTGAACCGCCCAACTCCAGTGGCCCCATTTCATAGGTGGGAGACAGTGCGTACACCAGATTGGCCTGGCGGCGCGGTGTGTTGCCGTTGTTGGCACCCGAGGTGATGGACGCGTTGGTCCAGGTGGCACCGCCGGTGATGCGCAAGTCGCCCAAACGGTAGGCCACTTCGGCCTCGATGCCCTTGGAGTCGTAGGAGTTTTTCTTCACGGTTTGCGAGGTCAGCTCGTAACCCGCGCCTTCGTCAGTCTTGGCCACGAAGCCGGTCACAAAGGCACTCAGGCCGTTGGCGCGGTACTTCACACCGGCCTCTACTTGGTCTACTTTGTTGATCGGGTACGGGTCCAAACCTGTGGCCACACGGGAATCATTCAGCACCCGGTCTGGCGACTTCCAAGACGAGCCGCTGCTGGCGCGGGCAAACACTGCCATATCGCGGTCTAGCTGAAAGTTGGCCCCCACTGAACCCGAGTTGCCCTGAGTGGAGTAGTTCACTCGGGTGGCACCTACGCGGTCCCATACGCCAGTGGTGCCAATGTCTTCCATAAAGTAGCCGGTGCCGCTCTGGCGGTCTGCGCGGATGCTGGCGTCCAAAATCAGAGGACCCTGCTCCCAGCTCAGCGCAGCATAGGGGGCGATGGCAGTGATGTCGTAGTTCACGCTGCGCACGCAGCAACCACCCCAGGTCTGGGTGGCCGAGCCTGCGGGCACATTGCTGGGGTTGCCAGCGTTGTCCAGAAAGCGGGCGTTCTCAGAAACTGCTTCAATGTTGTAGCGGTTCCAGTACCAAGTCTGGGCAATCCGCTGCTTGCCGCTGAACAGGCCACCCGTGGCAGTGAATTTGTCCGCACCGCCCAACTTGAATTCTTTTTGAATGCGCAAGTCGTTGAACAGGTTGCCCATGTCATCTAGCGTGGTGTTGAAGATATGGGCCGAGAACACATTGGTAGCGCCGGTGTAGCGGTTGGCACCGTTGGCGGCATCGGTAGGTGCGCTACCGGCAGGGAACACGCCGATAAAGCGGCCGGAGATATCGCTTTTGCGGAAGCGGTTGGTCACGCCCCAGCCGTCGCCCAACTGAAACTGCGCCTCGATGCCCACGGAGTTCACATTCACCGTCAGGCCATCGGCCGGGTTGGTGATACGCATGGAGCCATTGGCATCGAGCACCGGGTCTTGCGGGAAGTGGGAACTGACAAAGTAGGCCTTGCGCGGGTTGATACCCGGCAACTCCACAATCTCGTTACCCACGGTTTTGACCGGCACCGGCAGGTAGGTGGGCGTGGTGTCCTTGAGTTGCTTGAGCGATAAGCGGATGTAGCCACCCGCAAACTCCTTGGTCAGCGACGCCTTGATCTGGCCGCCGTTTTCAGCCGTCACATTGGTGGGGCGCACGCCCTCACCGGCGCGGTAGTAGCCGCTGACATTGAAATAGGTGGATGTGTCTACCGCACCACCGTAAGTAAAGTCCATGCGCTGCTGCTTGTAGTCAGCGCCCATGGACAAGCCCACCGCACCACCGCCGGTCTTGCCGGTTTTGGACTGGAAGTTGACTACCGCGCCTGATGCGTTGGTGGCCAAGGTGGAGGACGAACCGCCACGCAACACGTCAATGCCGTCCAGCGAGTAGTCGGCACGCAAGAACTGGTCAGCCGTAGCAAATGAAATATCGCCAAACAACATGATCGGCAAGCCATCTTCTTGCAACTGCACGTAACGGCCACCGCCATCCGACATCGGCAAACCACGCACACCCAGGTTGGCATTGCCCTCACCACCCGATGCCTCAGCACGCAGGCCGGGCACGGCACGTAGCGCTTCGGCAGCGCTGGCTATCGGGGCGTTTTCGAGTTCTTCGGCCGCAATGGTCGATACCGACACGCTTTGCTTCATTTTGGAGCGTGCGGTGGTGCTGCCGGTGACCACCACTTTGTCCAGATTCAACAGGTCGGTGCCAGCCTGAGCGGCGGGGGCAGCGGTTGGGGTGGTTTGGGCATGGGCAGCGTTCAGTTGCAGGGCCAGCACCGCAGCGGCAAGCGCAACGGGGCGAAGGGCGTATTTTGGGGTCATCGGATTTGTCTCCTGGGTCTTAAATTGTGGGGCGGGGCGAAATCGCGTGCCGACTTATTGCAGCACCGGGTGGATTGTTTTCGCTTTGCAATCGATTGCAAATCAGTATTTACCCTTGTTTTTGCGCCCAAATGGTAGTTTTGCCTTGTCTCCTACTTGGTGGGTTGACGATAGCTTTGCACGCCGCCGTGCGACAATTTCTGCTCTGTATGGACACCAAACACATCGCCCCTTACACACCGCCCGCAGCCAGCCGCCGTCGCCTGCAGATGGCCGATATTGCGCAATTGGCCAACGTCTCGGTGGCGACGGTATCGCGCGCTTTGGCGGGCAGTGCACTGATCAACCTGGAAACCCGCACCCGCATTCAAGAGCTGGCGCGCACGCACAACTACACCATCAACCAAGGCGCAAAAAACCTGCGCCTGGGCCAAAACCGGACGGTGGGACTGGTGATTCCGCTCGATAGCGCGAGTCGCCAGCACATTAGTGATCCGTTTTTTCTGGCGCTGATGGGCTCGATTGCCGATGCGTTAACCAGCCAAGGCTATGACGTGTTGCTCTCGCGCGTAGACGCTGAGCAGCTAGACCAGGCCGCGGGGCTCGTAGACACTGGCCGTGTATCGGGTGTGCTGCTCATTGGCCAATGGCACCACCATGACCAGCTCAATGCTTTGGCCGAACGCGGCCTGCCCATCGTGGTGTGGGGCGCACAGTTGCCCGGCCAGCTGTATTGCACCGTGGGTAGCGACAACGTAGAAGGCGGCCGCCTAGCCACCAGCCATTTGCTTGACCAAGGCTGTCAGCGCATCCTGTTTTTGGGCGACCCCGCCTTGCCCGAAGTGGCCCGCCGCCAAGAAGGCTATTGGCAAGCACTGGCCGCGCGCGGCTTGGCACCGGACCCAGCGCTCACGCTGAACGTGCCCTTTGCCAATGACATTGCCCGCCCCGCCATTGAGCAGTACCTACAAAATGGTGCCAAGTTTGATGGTGTGTTCGCCTGCTCTGATCTGTTGGCGATGACCACCACCAATGCCCTGCGCGCCGTAGGCCGCGCCGTACCGGAGCAAATACCGGTCGTGGGTTACGACGACATTGAGCTGGCCCGCCACCTGCATCCCTCGCTCTCTACCATCCGACAGTCCATTGACCTGGCTGGCCCGGCCATGGTGGCGGCCCTGCAGCGACTGATCGCGGGGGAGACCGTAGCCTCGGTGCAGTTGCCGACAGAACTCGTGCAAAGAGAGACGAGTCGGAGATAGGTTTGCTATCTATTCAGGAGCTGTTCCCGCACTATTCACGGCCTAGCAGCCATATTGGACTAGCTAGTCCGCAGACTCCTCATGAGGAGCGCTAAAGCGGTGTCGCGATTCATGCTTGGCAGTTGAACGGAAGGTATCCAACCCGGAGCTATACGGCTGAGCCATCGTGGACACGTTGGTAGCGCTGGCGCTGTGAGCAGCGCTTGAAAAGTGGCGAGGACACCCCACTTTATCCCCACCCTTGACACGCCTATCCCACCCGCCACTTGCCACCCAAGCCGCACTGGCGCAGACTGCCCTGCTATGAACCACGCCCCACCGCCACACACTACCGCCCCGTCGGCTCAACCCCCTTACAACATCCCTTCCAAGACCCACTTCAAACCGCAACTGGAGCGCCTGATCGCTCTAGGCTTGCTGGGCCTGGGGGCGCTTTGCGCGCAGGCCGCACCTTCGGCCACCCTAGAGGTTGAAGCCGCTCCAAAGTCAGAGGCGGTAGCCGCTGCTGAAGCGGTGGCCGTGGACCCTGCGCTGTACACCACCCAAACTTTTGAATGGAACGACACCGCCCGCAAACGCGCGGTGCCCGCCAAGCTCTATTTGCCGGTAGGGCCTTTGAAGCCGGGGGCTGTGCCCATGGTGGTTTTTTCACACGGCATTGGCGGCTCTAAAGAGGGCTACAGCTACCTGGGGCGTTACTTTGCGGCCCACGGCTACGCCAGTTTGCATGTGCAGCACGTGGGCAGTGACCGCCAGCTGTGGCGCGGCAACCCACTGTCCATCGTCTCGCGCCTGTCCGATGCGGCGCAAGAGACCGAGGCGCTGAACCGCGTGAAAGACGTCAAATTTGCACTGGACCACATCCTGGCCGAGCCGGTGGGCAGCGTCATCAACGCCCAGCGCCTGGTGGCCGCGGGCCATTCGTATGGTGCCAACACCACCCTGCTGCTGGCTGGTGCCAAGGTGGATGTGAATGGCACCACGGTCTTCGCCAAAGACCCGCGCTTTAGCGCCGCCATTCTGATCTCGGCCCCACCGTTTTACGGCTTGGGCGACCCGCAAAAAATTGTGTCTGGCATTGATGTGCCCACGCTGCACATCACTGCCATGGCGGACGATATTCAAATCCCCGGCTATAACTCTGGCGTGGCCGACCGCCTGGCGCTGTACCAGGCCACCGGCGTGACCACGCAGGCGGCCAAAGTGCTGGCCGTGTTCAAAGACGGTTCGCACAGCATCTTCACCGACCGCATGGGTACCGGCGGCGTAGCGCTGAACCCCAAAGTGAAGGTGGCCACGCGCCAACTGGCGGTGGCGTTTTTGAACTGGCTGCAGGCCAAAGACGCGGGATCATTGGAGCAGTGGTCGGGGCAGAATGCGGGGTTACTGGCGCGGTTTGAGAAGGCGGCGTTTTAAGTTATGTTGCGCGTAGTGTCCTTGAATTTGATGCAAAAATGATGCGTTGATGCTAAAGTATCGGATATGCGTACCACCCTTGCCATTGATGACGATGTCTTCACTTACGTGCGTGCCCACGCGCAGCGCGACCATATTTCTGTTGGCGAAGCGGTGTCCCGCCTACTTCGGCAAGGCATTCAAGCGCAAAGTCAACCGGCGACCTTGCTCACCAAGCCTAGTAGCAAGTACGCACTGCTGCCTGCTCGCGCTGAGGTCATCACATCTGAGCATGTCCGTGCGTTGATGGACCAAGAAGGCATTTAGCCCATGCGGCACTTGCTCGACGTGAACGTGTGGGTAGCTTTGTTGGACGAGGCACATGTTTTTCATGCCAACGCAGTAGCCTTCATCGAGCGGAAAAATCTGAAAATCGCTACTTGCCCCTTGGTCGAAAATGGAGTTATCCGCATACTGAATTTGCCCGCCTACGGCAAGACTGGACCCGCGGGGTTTGAGGCAGTGGCATCAAAAATCAACGAAATCTGCGCCGATGTTGATCATGAATTTTGGCCCGATCAAGTGTCTCTGCGCACACCCGATACCGTTCAGTGGCCGCGCGTGCTTGGACATAACCAGATAACCGATGTGTACTTACTGGCACTTGCAGTTTCCAAGCGCGGCTGCCTGGCGACTCTAGATCACAGAGTGGCATTGAGCACTGTGGTTGGTGCAGCGGCTAAGAATCTTGTGTTACTTTGAGTTCCGTGACTAGCCTGTCAATCGACTCCGCCGGTATAAGCCAACTTTGACCCAGGAAACCTCACTATGTCCTCTCGCTTTCAACGAACTTCGCTTTGGCTCTGTTTGCTCGCAGGCGGTATGGCTGCGACTATGGCCGTGTCCACGTCGGCATTTGCGGAGCCCACGCAATCGCTGGCGGAGCGGCGGCTCAGCATCATCAAGCGCAGTTCGACAGGCATTGTGCTGATTGACTTGCCCAGCGAGCAGCGTCCGGCTGCTGCCGCGCCAGCGGCTGCAACCGCGACGGCCACTACCAACCCGAGCACACCCGCAAGTACAAACTCAGGCGTGGCCGGCGCAAGCCCGACCACGACCGGCGTGGTCAGCGCGACCAGCACCGCATCCAGCGCAAGCCCGGCCAAGTCTGTAGAGGCCGCAGCCCCGCAGCCTGCCGTGCTCAACCGATTCTTCAGCACCATGCCTGCGCCCAGTGGTAGGTCTTTGCAGCAGGCGCGTCGCCTAGACGCGCCTGACCAGGGTGTGCCACTGCCGTTTGCGCGCCCCGCGCCTGTGCCCGCTGCGGAGCTCGACACCAAGCGCTGAACAGAATTGCGCTGCTAACAGAGCGGTCAAACCATGAAGGCGTCGGTCGCACGCAGGGCAGACTTTTGTGCCAAATAGGCCGTTCAGCTCATAGATAGTGCGGGAGTAGCTCCTATTTCAATAGCAACGGCGCTGCCCGTATTTACCCCGCCAGCACCTCACTCGTCACCACTTCACCGCGCAAGGTGTAGGTGCGTGTCTCGGTGATGCGCACATCCACCAGCTGCCCCACCAAGCGCGGCTGACCGATAAAGTTCACCACGCGGTTGCATTCGGTGCGGCCCATCAGCTCACCGCCATCGCGTTTGCTGGCCCCCTCCACCAAAATGCGCTGCACCGTGCCCAGGCGGCTTTCGCTGATGCTTTTGATGTTGGCGTTGATCACGCTTTGCAGGTGGTGCAGGCGGCGCAGTTTGTCTTCGTGGGGTGTGTCGTCCTGCAAATTGGCAGCGGGCGTGCCAGGGCGGGGGCTGAAGATGAAGCTGAACGAGTTGTCGAAGTGCACGTCGTCAATCAGCTTCATCATCTTGTTGAAGTCGTCTTCGGTCTCGCCGGGGAAGCCGACGATGAAGTCACTGCTCATGGCCATGTCGGGGCGAATGGCGCGCAGCTTGCGCACGGTGCTCTTGTATTCCATAGCCGTGTAGCCGCGCTTCATGGCCATCAGGATTTTGTCGCTGCCATGCTGCACGGGCAGGTGCAGGTGGCTCACCAGTTTGGGCAGCTTGTCGTACGCGGCAATCAGGCTGGGCGTGAATTCATTGGGGTGGCTGGTGGTAAAGCGCAGGCGCTCAATGCCGGGAATATCGGACACGTACTCCAGCAGCGTCGCAAAGTCGGCCATTTCCACCGTACTGCCCATGGTGTGGCGCCAGGCATTCACGTTTTGGCCCAGCAGGGTCACTTCCTTCACGCCCTGGTCGGCCAGGCCCGCGACCTCGACCAGGATGTCTTCAAACGGGCGATTGATCTCAGTGCCGCGGGTGTAGGGCACCACGCAGTAGCTGCAGTATTTGTTGCAGCCTTCCATGATGGACACGAACGCGGAGGCCCCTTCCACCTTGGCGGGCGGCAGGTGGTCAAACTTCTCGATCTCGGGGAAGCTGATGTCGACCTGCGGCTTGTCCAGCGCCTTGCGGGCATTGAGCAGCTCGGGCAGGCGGTGCAGGGTTTGCGGACCAAACACCACGTCTACATAGGGCGCGCGCTTGATGATTTCGGCACCCTCCTGGCTGGCCACGCAGCCGCCCACGCCAATCTGCACGCCCTTGGCCTTCAGGTGTTTGATGCGACCCAGGTCGCTAAACACTTTCTCTTGTGCCTTCTCACGCACTGAGCAGGTGTTGAACAAAATCAGGTCGGCCTCGTCCACATTTTGCGTGGGCTCGTAGCCCTGGGCTGCGCGCAACACGTCCTTCATCTTGTCCGAGTCGTACTCGTTCATCTGGCAGCCGAAGGTTTTGATAAAGACTTTTTTGGACATGGTGAACTCTGCGTGAAAAATGAAATCTGCTATTGAATTAGGAGCTACTCCCGCACTATCCATGGGCTGAAAGCCCTAAAACGCTTCAATTGCGATGGAGGCGTGCGTGGGCGCTGTTGGCTGGGCTGTGCGGTGCTGCACGGGCCATGGGCACCTGGTCGGTCATCCGTCCAGTCACCCAGCGGTTCGGCAAGGCTGCGGGTTTAGTGCCCGCCAGGTGCGGCTTGGCGCGCTTCGTCGTCGGTCAGCACCCACACATCGTGGATAGCGCCGTTGGGCTCACGCGTGTAATTCACCCGCAGGCCCTGGCCCATCAGCGCGCCCGACATGACCAGCATATTGTTGGTACTGCGAATGCGTGAACCCGGCGACAGGCGGTCAGGCTTGCCGTTCATCAGCACCTCAGGGGGCTGGGTCACGGTCAAAATGCCGCGCACGGCGTTGGGGGGGAATGGGCGCGTGACCACCTGGGCGGTGCTGCCCAAGCTGGCAAGCACCAAGCCAGCCAGCAGGGCTGCCGGGGCGGCGATGCGTAGTAGGCGCGAGGTTGTGAGGAACGAGGTCTTCGAGAGGCAGCGGTTCATGGTGTATGTCCAGAGGCTGTGGAGGAAGGCGCGATTTTACTGCCAGCTTGCTCCCGCCCTATTGGCGGGTATGGCTGGCGCGGTGGCGCAGGTGGGTAGCACCCCGCAGCACGGCGTGTTTGGTCACCCGGCCGGCCATGCGTTTGCGCCACATCCTGAAGGACGAGGGCTTCATGTGCCGCCGCATCAAGTCGATAACGGCGGACTCGTTCAAGCCGAACTGCGCTTCGATGGCTTCAAACGATGTGCGGTCTTCCCAGGCCATTTCGATGATGCGGGAGATATCGGATTCGGACAGCGCCGACATTGCGCAACCTCCCAGGCCACCGTAGCCCAGTGCTTGCGCTGCCACAGTAGGCACTTTGTGTGTTTTGGAGTTCATGAATGTTCCTTACCCAATGGATGCTGCGGCTGTGGCTTCAGGCGGCTGATAGAGGCGGGTTCGCTTCCACCAGTCTGAAAAACTGCGGCAATGTCGGTCGACCGGTTCAAACAAGTCTGGCGGTGGGCGTGGTCCGACGGTTTGCTGCGGATTCAGCGCGTGCAACAAGTTTTGTAGTCGAGTGAGTGCTGGGTCCACATGCGATTGGGTTGCCAATGCACGGACTTAGCGTGTTGCAATGCGTGGGCTATTTGCTCAGCGCTACCCCACCACAGGTGCTTTGTTTGCGCCTGGAGCCCGCGGGTTACAAAGTCCCAACGGCGGTTGCTCCAAGGCTTCGCGATGTGGCAAGACTCAAATCCAACAGCAATAGGTTTGGTTTTTAATGCAGCAGCGTCGTACTCAGTACCCGGGAGCGTGGGCGCCTGAGTGTTCTGCGCAGGTAAAGGAGGAGCCCGCAAAGCGGGCGGGGGACACGGAGCAGAGCAGTCAGGCGTCCACGATCCTAGCGACCAGGGATGGTGTAGCCAAACATCTTGCCCCGTGACGTCAATTACGGTCGTGCCGGAGGAAGACCAGGCTTGCTGCGGTGTGTCGTTGATTGGCGATGTATGCAAGCAGGGTTGCGCCATACCCGCATCGGCCCTACGTGCATCGAAGCGTGTGTTGATAGGCTCTGTGCCACGGGCCACTTCATCCAGCGCCTCGTAGCTGGTGTCTATCGCCGTGCCTGGGCTGTGCCAATGCGCTGGGGCGTACTTGGCTACGTTTTCGGCGTTGAACAAATACGGCTTGCTGCTGCCCGTGCCGGCCACCCACTGCCAGCTCAAGTGGTTGCTGGCCAGATCGCCATCCAGCAGGTGGCCCAGCATCCATTGCGCGCCCGCTAGCCAATGCACCTTGCGCAGATGCACCAGGTAGCTGGCCAGCCACATGCGGGCATGGTTGTGTACATAGCCGGTCTCATACAGTTCGCGCACGGCCAGGTCGATGGCGGGAATGCCGGTGCGGGCCTCCAGTACATCGGCGGGCATCTCGGGTTGGTAGGCGTCGTCGGGCAGCAGCCCGGCGTGGATGGATTGGTGAATGCCGTAGCCCAGGTGCAACCATACATGCCGCCAATAGGCGCGCCAGCCCAGCTCAAAAATGAACTTGTGTTTGCTGTCCAGCGGGTGGCGCGCATGTACTGCCGCGTACACCTCCCGCAGGCTCAGCAGGCCGTGGGTTAGGTAGGGCGACAAGCGGGTGACCGCGCCGTCCAGTGCATTGCGGGTGCGGGCGTAGGCGTCGGGGTTGACGGCTGCCAGACGTGCGTGTGCGGCTTCCAAAGTGGGTTCGAACAGGCTCATACGGCTGGACCCGTTGGTGCTAAGGGGCGTTGGGCCTGCCGGTGTACCGCCGCTTGGACGCCAATGGCCTCACGCGCGGTTGCATCCAGGCGCCCCAGGTTCTTGAGTTGCATAGCCATGCGTGGATTTTTCTTCAGCATCACTTCGTGGCGATTCAAAAAGTCCCAGTACAGCGTGGTGTAGGGGCAGGCCGTTTCACCAGTGGACAGGGCGGGGTCGTACTTGCAGCCCTTGCAATGGTTGCTCATGCGCTGGATGTATTTGCCGCTGGCCACATAGGGCTTGCTGGCCATCAGGCCACCGTCACCAAACTGACCCATGCCCAGCGTATTGGGCAGCTCTACCCATTCCACCGCATCTACATAGACGCTGAGATACCACTGATGCACCGCCTGCGGCTTCACGCCCAGCAGCAGCGCATACAGCCCGGTCACCATCAGGCGCTGGATGTGGTGGGCGTAGCCGTGTTCCAGGGTTTGGCCAATGGCATCCCTCAGGCAGGCCATGTCGGTGTCGCCCGTCCAGTACCAGGTGGGTAGTTCGGCCTGGGCATTGAGCGCATTGCGCTCCAAGTAGTCGGGCATTTGCGTCCAGTAAATGCCGCGCACGTATTCGCGCCAACCCAATATTTGCCGGATGAACCCTTCCACTGCGGCGAGCGGTGCTTGTCCCGCGCGGTAGGCGTCTTCGGCGGCCTGCACCACTTCGCGTGGGTTCAATAGTTTGAGATTCATCGCGCAGCTCAGGTGCGAGTGGTAGAGCCAGGCCTCACCGGCCCACATGGCGTCTTCATACAAACCAAACAGCGGCAGGCGTTGGTCTATAAACGTTTGCAAGGCGACTAGCGCTTGCGTGCGCGTGACCGGCCAGCCGAAGGTATGTAGGGTACCGGGGTGGCCGGCGAATTGTGTGTTCACCAGCGCGATGACTTCCTGCGTAGTGGCGTCAGGCGCAAAGCGCGTGGGCAGCGGCACATTCTGCGGCCCGGCCTTGCCAAAGGACTCGCGGTTGTCCGCGTCAAAATTCCATTGCCCACCCACCGGGTCTTTGCCGTCCATCAGGATGCCGTGTTTCTGGCGCAGTTCGCGGTACCAGTACTCCAGGCGCAGTTGCTTGCGGCCCTTGGCATGCGCTGCAAATTCGCGCACCGTGCTGAAGAAGTGTGTGTCGTCGCGCAGGTCTAGGGTGAGCTGGTGCTCGGTGGCCACCGCGCGCAGGCTGTGCAGCACGCGCCAGTCGCCGGGTGCGGTCAGGACCAACGCGGCGGGTTTTAGTTGCGCGATGGCGTGGCGCAGTTGCAGGGCCAGCGTGTCCATATTGTCTGCATCGTTCAATCGCGTGTAGGCCAGTGGCAGGCCCCGTGCGTGCAGGTCTTGCGCAAAGTGGCGCATGGCGCTCAAGAACACCGCAATCCGTTGCTTCGCCGACCAGACGTGGGTGGATTCTTCAGCCACCTCGGCCATCCACACCACATCTTGCGTGGGGTCAAAATCCTGCAGGGCCGAAGACTGCGCGTCGAGCTGATCGCCCAGCACGATGACCAGATTGCGCACCGTGGCGGGTAGTGGGGCGGCAGCGTCTGATGGGCCTGAAGAAGGGCTGTTGGGGGCGTGGGTCATGGCGTTTTCTTATCCGCTTTCTTGGCGCGGCAGGCATCGGAGCAATACAACACCGACTCCCAGTTTTTAGCCCAGGCTTTGCGCCAGGTCATGGTGCGGCCGCATACGGCGCACAGCTTGCTGGGCAGGGATTTTTTGTTGCCTTTGAAGTCGTTTTTCATTCGTTGGATGGATCGCTCAGGCGAACAGATCGCCTTGGGGTGACGGCGTTGTGGATTCTTCTGTCGCACGTTTTAGGACCCGCTTGGTCGTTTGCAGGGACGTGGTTTTGCGCCGTTGCCCGGACGGCGGCAGGCCGCCTTTTCGCGAGCCGTGCCGCGCCTGCACATCGCTGGCCTCTTCACGCGCGCCCTCGCTTTTGCGCAAACCATACATCCGGTCTTTGGCAGCCTTCATCGCCACTTTGTCGTCCACGATGGGTGCCGGGTAGTCCACGCCAATCAAACAGGCCGCTATGCGCTGCACACTGATGTCCATCTTCCAGGGTTCGGCCAGGTAGGGCAGCGGCACGCGGGCCAGCTCCGGCACCCAGCGACGGATGAACAACCCTTCCGGGTCCTGGTCTTGCGCCTGCTTGGTGGGCGAATACATGCGCAGCGTGTTGATGCCGGTGGTGCCGCTTTGCATCTGCATCTGGCTCCAGTGGATGCCGGGTTCATAGTCTAAAAACTGCCGAGCCAAAAACAGGCCCGTGGGCCGCCAATGCAGCCACAGGTGGTAGCTGGCAAAGCTCACCAGCATGGCGCGCATGCGAAAGTTCAGCCAACCGGTGGCAATCAACGAGCGCATGCAGGCGTCCACCATCGGGTAGCCGGTGCGGCCTTCGCACCAGGCTGCAAAGTACGCGTCGTTGAATTCGTCTTCGCGCAGACCATCGCACACGCGGGCGAAGTTGTGGAATTCAATGTCCGGCTCGTCTTCGAGCTTTTGCATGAAGTGGCAGTGCCAGCGCAGCCGCCCGGCAAAACCGCGCAGCGCGTAGGCGAAGGCGCGGTCAGGTGTGTTGGCAATCGCCACCTCGGTGGCCTGGTGCACGGTGCGCATGGACAGCGTGCCAAAGGCCAGGTGCGGGCTGAGACGGCTGCAGCTTTCTTCGGCGGTGAGCGGGCTGGAGAGGGCTTTGCGGTAGTCGTAGCCGCGCACTTGTAGAAAACTTTTAAGCGTGCGCCGTGCGGCCTTCTCGCCAGCGGCTTGCAAAGTTTTTCCGTGCGGTGCCAACCCCAGGCTGGCCAACGTGGGCAGCTCGGGCTGGTTTAGCGTCACCGCCGCAGTGAACTCGCCGTTCAGCAATTGCAAAGGCGCATCCATGCGCGCCTGCCAGCGCCCGGCCCAACCGCTGCGGCTGCGCAGGCGGCGCACTACACCGGTCTGGGTAAATTCTTGCCAGTGGATGTGAACGGATTTGCACCAGGCCATCACCTGCACATCACGCACATACGACCAGCCCGGGCCCGTCTCTTCATGGCTCAACAGGTGGGTGAACGCCACTTCGTTGTGCAGTTGCGCCAGCACGTCCACGGCAGAACCTATGCGCACCAACAAGGGCATGCCGCGCGCTGCCAAGGCGGTGCGCAGTTCCGCCAAACAGCCTAACGCGAAGTCCACATGGCTGGTGTCGCACTCGGGGCTTTGCAGCCATTCAGGCTCGACGATAAAGAGGGATAGTGCATCGGAATGGGCCAGTGCCGCCACCAGCGGCGCGTGGTCGTGCTCCCGCAAATCGCGCTTGAGCCACACCAGTGCACGGCTCGGGGGAATAGCAAGGGAGGCCGACATGGCGCGGACTCTAGCAAGCGCCGCCCAGCGGCGCTGGGCCCTAGGCTAAAGACCCCCGGTGGCGTTCAGTCAAAGGCCGATGATCAGCTTCAGCCCCAAGCCCATAAACACGGTGCCCGCAATGCGGTCTAGCCACAGGCCCGCTTGGGCATTGCGGTTGAGCCATCGCCCTACATGCCCGGCAAAATAGCCCAGCAGGCCAAACAGCAGCGCTGCTTGCAGGGTAAAGATCAGGCCCAGTTGGGCTATCTGCCAAGGCGCATCGCCCCGGTCGGCCACCACAAACTGCGGCAAAAATGCCAGAAAGAACATCACCACCTTGGGGTTAATGGCATTGGCGAACATGCCCTTGCCAAAGAGCTGCAGCGCGTTGGCGGGCAGCGCATCACTGGTTTGCGTGCCCAATTGACCAGTGCTGCGCAGCGCCTGCCAGCCCAGGTAAATCAGGTAAGCGCCACCCGCCAGCTTGAGCGCGGTAAACGCCCAGGGCGATGCTGCAATTAGCGCGCTGATGCCCAGCGCCGCCAGCAGGGTGTGGCTCAGGCAGCCGATGCCACAGCCCAGCCCAAAGGCCATGCCCAGCTTGCGCCCGCGCGATGCGCCGATGGACAGCACCAGCAGGTTGTCCGGGCCGGGCGATGCGGTAATCAGCAAAGACGCACTGAGAAAACCGAAAAACTGTTCGGGGGTGAGCAGGGTCATGGAGGTACCTTGGGGCCAAGAAAAAACCCACACACCTTGCGATGTATGGGTTTCCAATTTTTGGTGGTCGTAGGTGGATTTGAACCACCGACATCAGCATTATGAATGCTGCGCTCTAACCAACTGAGCTATACGACCGAGCCCAGAATTATAGCCAAATTTTTATCGATGGCAAAACCGGACGATTTTTGGGTAGTGGTTCAGTTTGAAATGAGGCTGTTACAAAGTTTTTATGGGGTGAGCCCGCGCTCAATGTTTGAAAGGTAATCTTCCAATGCATCCTGATACTCTGCCGCAATCAAATCAGAATAACCGTCCTTCACGCCCTCTAGAACTATCTTTGAATGCTCTAGACGAAGCTTGGAAAACGACTCCCGAAACGCTTGGGCTGCGCTTGGCGAACTGTTTGCCAAAGCGATATAGAGACCACGCACTAGGACTTGCTGGACCTCCAGCCGAAGTTTTAGACGGACGATTTCAAGCTCTTGTTCAGTCATTGCATCCCCCAAAAAAGTTGAGGGAGTAACTTTAGCCCATCGTTTCCGACATCAAAACAATGTCTTCCATGCTCCACAAGAAGTCAGTAACGCCAGCTTCCATAGCTGGGGTTGTCTTGATGGTCTTGTGAATCTTCACAAAGTTGTAGACCATGAAATAGAAGCTGATCGCATGCATGTGGTTTTCCAGCTTCTTGCTGAATGCATTGGTCAGGCGGGTGAAACGACGCATTCCCATGCGCATAGACAGGTTTGCACGCTCTACGTGTGAAGTGCTGATCATTTCTTTGTCTGGATTGCCGTAGACACGCAGCTTTTCGCAGCTTGTCATGGTCGCTGGGCTGTACCGGCGTTTGGCTTCTTTGATCTGGCCTTCAATGCCGTAAGTCTTGTTCAGCATTCCATAGTCCACATTGCCCTTAAATGCCGCCTCTACGGCTTCCACGTAGACCTTGAGGCCATCGGTAGTCAACTGGATGCGTCCGGCCATGCGTGGAGCAAGGTCAGCCATAAATTCATTTGCGCATTCAGCGGTACGCGTACCCACCAACCAGCAAGGCATCAGCTTTGTGTCCTGGTCAATGGCTGTAAAGGTGTAGCAGTCGCCGTAGCCCTCTGGCTGGCCTTCCTTGACGTTCTTTTGTTTGGTGCCGACAAAGCTCCAGATTTCGTCGCACTGCACCAGCTTGCAAGGCAGATTGTTCATTACACGGTCTTGGTACAGAGCGCAGGCTTCGCCCACTTCTGCCAATAGCTTGAGAACGGTGTTCTTGCTCTTGCCAGTAATCCGAGACGCTGCATTGATGCCCATGCCTTCTGACAAGGCATTCAGAATCTGTACGCGGTCTTGGATGGAGAGCTTGTTCATCGTCTGCTTTCGTATAAGTCAGTTTGAATTCTATAGAGTTACAAATATAATGCAAGCATTATTTCTAATTTATGCTTACAATACTAGCAAGCATGTAATTGCCATGCAAGCATCTACTCTGAATAGGAGAATTCCATGAGCGATGAACCGAAAGAGCTGAGGGGGCGCGCCAAAGGCGGAGCAAAGACAGCGGAAATCATGACGCCCGAGCAAAAGGCCGATAGGGCTAAAAAAGGTGCGTTAGCTCGTTGGGGCTTAAAGCCCACCCTTGCACTACCTAACAAGGGAAATTTTCTTCAGCACTTTGGCGTAGATGTGGAGTGCTACATCGCAGACGATGCCAAAAAAACGCCCGTTATTAGTCAAATCGGGATGGCTCGTATTCTTGGCCTTTCGCCGCGCGGAAACTCATTTCCTAGCTTCATCGAGAGTAAGGCCATGGCCGAATCCGTCAGCGGGGAATTGCGTGAAAAATTGGGGAAAACCCTTTTACTTCAATGGGGTTCCGGTGGCGGCGGACAGCCGCCATCAGTCATTAACGGTCACGACGCTGCACTTCTAATCGAAGTGTGTAACGCCATCGCGGACGCCAACCGTCGCGGAAACCTTGGCAAACGCTATGAGAAGGTTATTCAGCAAGCAGCAATCATAAATGGGGCCTCTGCAAAGGCTGGTATCACTGGCCTTGTTTATGCTTTGGCAGGCTATCGCCCAGAGATTGAAGAGGTAATCCAGGCATTCAAAGTATTTGTTCAAGAGGAGGCTAAAAAATACGAACAAGAGTTCCCTAACGAACTCTACCTGGCCTGGCAACGTCTTTACAAAATACCATTACCTACACGGGGAAAACCTTGGCAATTCATGCACTTGACTCGTCGCCATATCTACTACCCTCTAGCCAAAAGCAACGGGAAAATATTGGACCTTCTTCGCGCCCTTAAAGCGAAGGATGGGGAGCAGAAGCGTTATTTGTTCCAGTTTCTCAACGACATCGGCGCGCGGGCGCTACGTATGCAGATCGGGCGCGTACTGGAAATGGCTGAATCCTCAAATGAGGATAAAACCGTATACGAAGCGAAAATTATTGAAAGGTTCGGCGGTCAGCCTGATTTGCCGGGTATTGACCCAGACTAAGCCCGTTTCTCGGTCTTCTTGGCCGCGACCTTCTTAACCGGAGGCGCGGCCTTTTTCTTTGGCTCTGGCGCGGGTTTAGGCGCTTCCCCAGTGGCCCGCTGGACCACGGAGAACGCTATCTGTGAAAAGTCTTTCTTGGGCATACCACTACGATAGCAGAGCCATCAAGTTAGTTCTATAGAGTTGTAACGTCGGTTTTTTCAAAGTGAACCACTACCGATTTTTGAGATCTAGCGGTGCTTGAATTCCGCTTTGCGCTTGTTCACGAACGCGTCCATGCCCTCTTTCTGATCATCGGTGGCAAACAGCGCGTGGAACAGGCGGCGTTCAAACATGATGCCGTCGGCCAGGGTGCCTTCAAAGGAGCGGTTCACCGACTCTTTGGCGGCCATCGTGGCCAATTGCGAGAAGCTGCAAATCATCAGCGCGGCGCCCAGAGTCTCTTCCATCAGCCTGTCCAGCGGCACCACACGGCTGACCAGCCCGGCGCGTTCGGCCTCGGTCGCATCCATCATCCGGCCGGTCAGTGCCAAATCCATAGCCTTGGACTTACCCACTGCGCGCGGCAGGCGCTGCGTGCCACCCGCGCCGGGGATGATGCCTAACTTGATTTCGGGCTGGCCGAACTTGGCGTTGTCCGCTGCGATGATGAAGTCGCACATCATCGCCAGCTCGCAGCCACCGCCCAATGCAAAACCGCTGACCGCGGCAATCACAGGCTTGCGGATGCTGCGAATGGTTTCCCAGTTGCGGGTGATGAAATCGCCTTTGTAGGCGTCCGCAAATGTGAATTTGGCCATGGCAGTGATGTCGGCACCTGCTGCAAAGGCCTTCTCGCTGCCGGTGATGACCATGCAGCCAATCGCAGGGTCTGCGTCAAAGCCTTTTAGCGCGTGACCCAGCTCGTCCATCAGTTGGTCGTTCAGCGCATTCAGCGCCTTGGGCCGGTTGAGCGTGATGATGGCGACCTTGTCGCCTTCCAGACGGGTGGTAATGCATTCGTAGTTCATGATGGTTGTCTCCAGGTACTTCTTAAAACCGCCAACGCACTATAGCGAAGAGAGCTTGCACATGACTGAATCCGCACCCGAGCCCACCGTTCTGTTTGCCGAGCACGGCGGCGTGGCCCTCATCACCTTGAACCGGCCGCACGCGCTTAATAGTTTCACGCGGCAGATGCACCGCGATTTGTGGGCCGCGCTGGACCGGGCCGAAGCTAACCCGGCTATTCGCGCTGTGGTGTTCACGGGTGCTGGCCGTGGGTTTTGCGCGGGGGCGGATTTGAATGTGTCGGAGTTGGGGCCTGGCGCCAATGGCGCTTTGCGACCCGACCCCGGCGTATCCATTGAAGAATCCTTCAACCCCACGGCGCGGCGTTTGCAAAGCTTGCGCATGCCCATGGTGGTGGCGGTGAACGGTGTGGCGGCTGGGGCGGGCGCATCCTTTGTGCTGGCCTGCGACATTGCCATTGCCGCGCCGGGTGCCAGCTTTATTCAGGCGTTCAGCAAAATCGGCTTGGTGCCCGACGCGGGTGGCACCTGGTTTCTGGCGCAACGCCTGGGGCTGGCGCGCGCCACCGCGATAGCGATGACAGGCGACAAGTTACCCGCCGCACAGGCCAAGGAATGGGGTTTGATTTGGGATGTCGCGGAGGACTGCCTGGGCGCTGCCATGGCGATGGCTGGCCGCTTGGCGGAGATGCCCACAAAAGCCTTGGTAGCCACGCGCCATTTGCTGCGCGACAGCCATAGCCGTACGCTGAATCAGCAACTGGATGCCGAGCGGGATATTCAGTCCGCGATGGGGAAAACTGAGGACTATGTGGAGGGTGTGCTGGCGTTTCGGGAGAAGCGGGCAGCCAGATTTAACGGACGCTAGGGAGGCAGGGCGGCAATGCGTTCTGCGCAGGTCAAGAAAGGAGCCCGAAGGGCGGGGGGACCCGTAGCTTAACGCATTGCCGCCCTGCCTCCCGGGTTTTACTCAGGTCAGGCTTTAGTGCCCGTCATCCAGGGCGTAACAGCTTTGGCATCTTTCACGGAAATACGTGCAGTAGTCGATGTGGCTGGCACCGTCAGCGGCAAACGCAGCAAACGTTTGTCGCGCGACACCAAAGCCGTCACCGTCTTTTGCTTGCCCAGCAGCATCGGCAAGTCATCAACCTTGTTCAAGCGCCAGGCTTGGGTTGTGCCGCCCTTTTTACCGCCTTCTGCCCACTCCACACCCAACCACTCGTCGTTGCTGGAGAAGCCCGCTTTCTCGGCAGCACCGTCGCGCAGCACCACCTTGATAGTGACAGTGCCTTTGGCCTCACTCACACGTAGGCCCAGTTTTTGCGCCATTTGTGCAGGGTCGTCGTGCAGGTCCACGCCAAACGGGGCCAACAGTTTTTTGACCGGCAGCTCGCGTGTGCTGTGCACCCAAGCGGCAATCTCTTTGGCAAACGAACGCCCGCCCAACTCCTGCAAGACGGCCGCGAAGTCAGACTCGGCCATTGGGCCGCCTTGGCAACGCGTCCACAGGGCGCGCATTACATCGTCCAGCGTGGTCTTGCCCTCCGCGCGCAGTGTCAGGTCAAAGCACAGGGCCACCAGTGCGCCCTTGGTGTAGTAGCTGATGGTGGCGTTGGGCGTGTTTTCATCCTGGCGGTAGTACTTCACCCAAGCGTCAAAGCTGGCCTCTGCCACCGATTGAATCAGGCGCCCCGGTGCTTGGTCGACCTGGTTGAAGGTCTTGGTCAGCAGCTTGAAGTAAGTCGCATCGTCAATCAGATTCGCACGGCGCAGCAGCAGGTCGTCGTAATAGCTGGTGAAGCCTTCAAAGAACCACAGCAGCTCGGTGTAGTTCTCTTGGGTGTAGTCGTAAGTGGCCAGCTCGGCTGGGCGCAAGCGCTTCACGTTCCAGGTGTGAAAGTACTCGTGGCTGATCAGGCCCAACAGCGTCGTGTAGCCCTCGCTGGCCTTGGTGTCACCCACGCGGGGCAGGTCGCGGCGGTTGGCAATCAGGGCCGTGGAGTTGCGGTGCTCCAGGCCGCCATAACCATCATCCACGGCGTTGAGCATGAAGACGTACTCAGTGTGCGGTGGCTTCTTGCTGCCATGCCAAAACTGAATCTCGACTTCGCAAATTTTCTTCGTGTCAGCCAACAGGCGCGCACCGTCAAAAGAGGGCAGGGCGCCCGCCACCACAAAGCGGTGCGGTACGCCGCAGGCGGTGAAGCTACCGCTCCAGAACGCGCCCATTTCCACGGGGCAGTCCACCAATTCATCGTAATGCGCAGCACGGTAGGTGCCAAAACCTTGCTTGTTCACCTTGGTGGCGGTCAAGCCGGTGGCGACCGACCAATCGGCGGTGGCCGGGCTGGCAACCAGCTCCAGGGTATGCGGCAACGCTTCTTGTCCTGCTACTTGCAGGCACAGGCTGGTGCCATTGAAGAAGCCGCGCTGCGCATCCAGCCAGGCGGTGCGCACCGAGTTGTCCAGTGCATACAGCTCGTAGTGCAGCACCAAATTCTGGTCGGGCTGGCAGGTGGCCTGCCAAGTGCGTTTGTCCAGTTGCTGCAGAGGGACGGCTTTGCCCGATTGTTCGGCACGCACCGATTGCAAATGCTTGGCAAACTCACGGACCAAATAGCTGCCCGGTATCCATACGGGCAGTGCAACCCGCTGGACTTCAATCGGTTGGGTAATTGTCAAAGTCACCGCAAAGCGGTGGCTGTGCAGGTCTGCAATGTCGATGCGGTAGTGCGGCCCTTTTGCTACGGTGGGGCTGGCCTTACCCGCCGTAATTGTCCTAGCCCTTGGCATCGGCCAGTAGCTTTTCAACTTGTTTGGCATCAATGGCACCGGGCACGCGGTTGCCATCGACAAAGAGCAACATGGGCGTACCGGTAATTTTGTGGACACGGCCGATTTCGACATTGCGGGTCAGCGCTGCGGCATCGCAAGAGGCTGCTGCAGGGGTGGGCTGGATGTCACGCACCATCCAGTCTTGCCAGGCTTTTGCCTGGTCTTTAGCGCACCAGATGGCGCGGGATTTTTCACTCGAATCCGCACCCAAAATCGGGTAGAGGAACATATGGATAGTGACGTTGTCTACTGACTGAAGGTCACGCTCAAAGCGTTTGCAATAACCGCAGTTGGGGTCTTCAAAAATAACCAATTTGCGTTTGCCGTTACCACGAACAATGGTGAACGCATCCTTGAAAGGCAGGGCATCAAACTTGATGGCGGTGAGCTTGTCAATGCGCTCTTCGGTGATGTTGCGGCGCAGCTTGGTGTCAATCAATGCGCCTTGAATCAGGTAGTTGGCCTGCGCATCGGTGTAAAAAATGTCGGTGCCATTGACGCGAATTTCAAAAATCCCGGGGATAGCCGTTTTATTGACTTCGTCGATATTTTTGAGTTGCGGAATCCGCTCCGCCATATTCTTGCGAATGACAGCCTCTTGGGCGTTGGCAAGCAGGGCCACCATTCCTAGGCAGACGCCGATGAGTGTTTTATAGATAAGTTGCATAGTCTCTTTCTGTTAATCCTGTGAGCGGGTGTTGCCAGTTGCGCCCATGGCGCGGCTGGCCACCCAGTGTTTGATCGGTCCGCTTTGGTTAAAGCGGTTCATACCCCAATTGCGCAGGGCCTGCAGTGCCGGATGGGCGCGGGTCAAGACCTGCTGCAAGGCGTCATTGGCCTGCCCCATCATGGCAAAGTCGGCTTTTCGCGCCCGCTCATATTGGCGCAGTAGCTTGGGGTCGCCTACGCTGCGCCAATACGGGCGTGTTGTCAGTACTCGCACTAGCTCGGCCACATCAGCCAAGCCCAGGTTCAGGCCTTGGCCTGCCAGCGGGTGCACCGTATGGGCGGCATCACCCGCCAGCACCCAGGCACCTTGCAGGCCACTGCCACTCCAGCGTTGTGCTACTGCATGTTGCAGTGGCCAGCTGGCGCGTTCACCCTCTAGCTCCAGCGCGCCTAGCGCACGGTGACTGGCTTCCTCCAGTGCCACGCAAAATTCGGTTTGTGGCAGGCCCAATAGCTCTTGGGCGCGCTCTGGTGTGACAGACCACACCACGGCGCACAAGTTCCCTGATTCGCCTTCCAGCGGCAAAAAAGCCAGGATGTCGCCTTGGTTAAACCACTGCCGGGCAGTTTGCGCATGCGGCAGTGCCGTGCGCACGCGGCAGGCAATGGCCCATTGGGGGTAGGGCGTCACATCGGTTTGCACACCCCACTCTTCGCGGGTAGCACTGGCCTTGCCTTCGCAAACCACCGTAAGCGCTGCCGTAGCGGGCACGCTCACCATTTCAATCAGGGGTTGAAAGCGCACGGCTTGCGCGAGCTGCTCTTCAAGCGCCGGTACATCCACGATCCAGTTCAGTGCTGCGCAGCCTTGCTCAGCAGCGCTAAAGCCCACTTGACCGCCGTCATCCCCCACTACCTGCATAGCCACCACCGGCGTGGCATGCTGGGTATCGGGCCAGCAGCGCACGGCCTCCAGCACGTCGCGCGACGCTCGGTTGAGCGCGTAGGCCCGGATGTCTGGGCTGGCAGCGGAGTCGGCAAGCGGCGTGGTGGGTGTTGGCACCATCAATGCGACCCGCAGTTGTTTGGCCGCCAGGTGCAGGGCCAGCGTGCGCCCCACGATGCCAGCGCCACGGATGCAAATATCAAAGGTTTTTGCCATGGGGCGATTGTAGAAGGGGGCCTTTGACCCCAGGGGTCACAGGGTGTGCGGGTTCAGGCTCGGCACCACGGGGTGCGTGGGCGGGGCTTCCAAAAACCGAATAGGCCTTCGGGTGCGGGGCGACATATCTTGCAGAAGGCCGTCCAGCTCGGCGATGAGGCGCTCGGGCGTTACCGGGTTATGGTGTACCAGCACACAGGCCACCTGGAATTGCAAGGTTACCTCTGGCGCGAGGCCGGGAATGGGGATCAGGCCCGAGGCAATCAGTTGCACCATGCGCTGGTTCAGGGCGTCTTTGTCGGCAACGCCTTCCAGCAGCAGGCCAAAGCGGTTGCCGTCTACACGCCCAGCGGGGTCCACATCGCGCAGCACCCGTTGCAGTTTGATCACGGCACGCAGCAGGCATTGCTCGGCGGTGGTGTCTCCAAAGGCTTGACGAATATGGTCGTGGTTAATGACACTGATCAGTACCACGGCGACAGGCTCTCCATCATTGATGACACGTTGGTAGGCCGCTTCATACTGTTGCATGAAGGCCTCGCGCGTCAGCAGTCCGGTCAGCGCATCTTGATTGGGCAGATGGTTGGCCCGCACCGCCAACTCCTTGCGATCATGGGTGGCGCGGCTCAGGGCGTACAAGAGCAAAGGCACCGACATGGCAATGGCCAAGGAGGTGATGTAGCGAAATTCCCACCAGCATGGGACCAGGCCCCAAGACTCGGCAATGAGCCGCAAAACAGCTAAAAATTGCAAAACATAGGATGCGAACAACCAACGTCCGACGCTAGACCGAAAGCGCCAGCTCAATTGCGAGCCGATCAGGCCAATGCAGGCCGCAAACAGGGTGACGACGGTGATGATGAGGTGGGCCAGCGCACGGTCCAAGAGCAGCAGGCTCAGGGTCGATGCCATGGCGGCGCAACCGGTGTAAACCAATACGATGTCGTGGCGACGGTGGCGCGTGGAGATGGCGTACAAATCGCGCAACAGGAGCAATGCCAGGCCCATGGTGAACGGCGGCAGCGCTGTTTGGGCATAGCTGGACCAGAACAAGGTGTTTGACCCCAGCAGTGCCCCGGTAACACCATTCATGGCAGCTATCGTTAGTGAGATAGAGAGGCCGTAGGCACAGGCCAGCAGGTCTGCTCTATTACGGTGCTCCGCAAACCGAATCAATGACAGCAAGGCCAAACTCATCAGAGAGCCCAGAATGACGCCCAGAGCCGCGAATTCTGCCAGGCGCTGCGCGTCACGCTGCAGGGCAGGCGCAAAACGCAAAGGAATATTCAGGTTCTTGAAATTGCGTACCTGCAAGTAAATGTCCTGGTCCCGGCCGGTCTGCAGGTTCAAGTCGAACTCGGGGTAAAGGCTGTGTTTGCTCCACATGGCTTGTGGAAGCTGGTTGCCAGCCGATTGCGCGGTCCAGCTACCGTTTTTGTCTGGTTGGTACAGCACCACCGAATCGATAAAAGGAAGCGGGATGTTCAGTGTCCACACTTGTTGGGATGCCACCGGGCGCCGTATGCGCAGCCTCATCCACAGGGTATTGCTGTCCCGCATTTCTTGCTGGGCATCGGGGCTTAGCTCAATGAACTTGGCGGGAGACTTAATAACCTGGTCAATGGTGGCTTGACGACCGGGCTCTAGCCAAACGGCCATGTCGGAGGAAACCTCGAAAGCTGGCGCATAGTCCACCAAAACGATGGCTGGCGATCTATCAGCCGCCGTGCTTACACCCGTCCACAGACACAAAAAGGCGAGCAGTAAGCCGGTAAACGGGTATCGCATACACTTGGCACCCAGATTTTTAGAGGTTTTTATGAGCTTGAAATGTGGCATTGTAGGCCTGCCCAATGTCGGTAAGAGTACCTTGTTCAATGCGTTGACCAAGGCGGGCATTGCCGCCGAAAACTACCCGTTTTGCACGATCGAACCCAATGTGGGCATTGTGGAAGTGCCCGATTCCCGCATGGCCCAATTGGCCGATATCGTCAAGCCTGAGCGCATGGTGCCGGCGGTCGTTGAGTTTGTAGACATTGCGGGCCTGGTGGCCGGTGCCAGCACGGGTGAAGGCCTGGGCAACAAGTTTTTGGCCCACATCCGCGAGACCGACGCCACCATCAATGTGGTGCGCTGCTTTGAAGACGACAACGTGATTCACGTGGCCGGCAAGGTGGATCCGATCTCCGACATCGAAGTCATCCAGACCGAGCTGTGCCTGGCAGATCTGGCGGCCGCAGAAAAAGCCCTGCACCGCGTCACCAAGACCGCGCGCTCCGGCGACAAGGAATCCATCAAATTGGTGGCTATTCTGGAGAAATGCCAGGCCGCGCTGAACGAGGCCAAGCCCGTGCGCACGCTGGATTTCACCAAGGAAGAGCTGCCTTTGTTGCAGCAGTTCTTCTTCATCACCGCCAAGCCCGCGATGTTTGTGGCCAATGTGGCCGAAGACGGTTTCACGAACAACCCGATGCTGGACCGCTTGACCGCATACGCCACCGCGCAAAACGCACCAGTGGTCGCCATCAGCGCCAAGCTGGAAGCCGAAATGTCAGAGATGGGCGACGAGGACCGTCAGATGTTCTTGGAAGAGCTGGGCCAGACCGAGCCCGGCCTGAACCGCCTGATTCGTTCCGCTTACAAGCTCTTGGGTCTGCAGACCTATTTTACCGCCGGGGTGAAGGAAGTCCGCGCCTGGACCATCCACGTGGGTGACACTGGCCCGCAGGCGGCCGGTGTGATTCACACGGACTTTGAGAAGGGCTACATCCGCGCCCAGACCATCGCGTTTGACGACTACATTGCCCACAAGGGCGAGCAGGGTGCCAAAGACGCGGGCAAGATGCGCGCCGAAGGTAAGGAATACGTCGTCAAGGATGGCGACGTGATGAACTTCCTCTTTAGTTCGTAATTTTCACACTTTATAAAAAAGCGTAAAAAGGGCCCTGCAGGCCATGGATAGTGCGGAAGAAGCTCCTAAAACTATAGCAAATTGACCTGCGGGCACCCGTGCCAGTCCTAACTTAGTGAAAGAAATTGGGTTTAATATGCACAGAATCATTCGTTTTGGGCACATTAGCCCCTTTTTTGCAAAGGACATCCTCATGTTGAAGAGATCCTGTGGACTTAGGCTCGCTGCCAGCACGGCGCTTGCTTTGTTGGCATGCGGAGGTGCCGGTGCTGCTGACTCACTGGACCCTGCTAACCCAGGTACCGTAAAAATCGGCAGCCTGGTGTTTGGCGATAACCGCTTCAACGACTTTTCGGTCCGTTTTGGTGGACTGGTAAGTTTTGGCAATGGCGTGGCCACGCGCACTTATGACAGTCTGGACCTGACTAAATCACCGCCACAGTTGACGATTGCATCGATCAGCGTTGGCGGCCAGACCTACACGGATGTGGTGATCACGGTGACAGACATCACCAGCCCGCCGACTTCCAGCGGCCCGGTGACCGATCTGGTGCCCAATGACCCCTTGTTCGTAGACCAATGGCATCTGAAAAACACCGGTCAGCCGGGGCGCGATGGCGTTGCGGGCAAAGTCGGAGAAGACATAAACGTCGGGCGTGCCTGGAACTATGCCACTGGCACGGGTATTCAAATTGCCGTGATTGACGATGGTTTGGACATTCACCACGAAGACCTCAAGATCGTGGCGGGCAAGAGCTGGGACTACCGTACCAACGCCTATGGCGATCCATCGTCCTCCGCCAGTCCGCACGGCACCAGTTGCGCTGGTTTGGCCGCAGCCAAGGGCAACAACAACTTGGGCGCAACCGGCATTGCCTTCAATGCCAGTTTGGTGGGCTACAACCTCTTGTCCGCAACCACGGGGGAGTACGGTGCCGATTCGGTGACCAAAGACTTGGTATCCAATCACATTTACAGCAATAGCTACGGCGCAACCGATGGCAATGGGCTTCTGGCACCGTCAGACGCGGCATGGCGGGCCGCTATTGACACGGGCACCACCACCGGGCGCAACGGAAAAGGCTCGATCTACACCTGGGCTGCAGGCAATGGTAACGGTGGCAATGACCGTTCCGACTATGACGGCCAAGCCAATTATCAAGGTGTTCTGGCTATCGGCTCGCTCAATGACCAAGGTCTGCGTTCCTCGTATTCCGAACAAGGCTCCAATGTGCTGGTGATGGCGTTTGGCGGCGAGTTTTGCTCAACCCACACCACCACTACCGTGGACGTGAGTGGCGCAACCGGCTACAACGATGGCACGACCAAGCACGACGATTATGCGGGCCAGCCCAACTACACGCGCTGTATGAATGGCACCTCGGCCGCAACGCCAGAAGCCTCCGGTGTAGTAGCCCTGCTTTTGGAGGCCAACCCCGCACTGGGCTGGCGCGATGTACGGGCCATTTTGGCGGGGACTGCGCGCAAGAACGACCCCGCCAACCCGGATTGGGTCACGAATGGAGCCGGTCTTAAGGTCAATCACAACTACGGCTTTGGTGCCATAGACGCCACCGCCGCTGTCAAGGCTGCACCCACTTGGAAGAGCATTCCTGCCCAGAAGACCTTTACTGCGGCTGCCGATATTGCAACGCCCTTGCCCATCGCGGACGATGGCGCTGCCGTGACCAGCAGCATTACGGTGGCGAACAGCGGCATTACCAATCTTGAGTTTGTGGATGTCAATTTCACGTCTGACCACACCGAGGTGGGTGATTTGGAAATTACCCTGACCAGCCCCGCGGGCACGCGAAGCACGCTGGCTGTCACCCATGGTTGTGTAAACCCAACCACCAGTGCGGCGGTGCCTTGCGGGGCCACCATGGCCAACGGCGTGCGCTTTGGCGTAGTCCGCTTGCTTGGGGAGGCGGCGGATGGCAAATGGACGCTGTCGGTGCGCGATGGCAAGGCCGGTGCCACGGGGGCCGTGGTGGGCTGGAATCTGAAGACTTACGGCTACTAATCAAGGGGACATGACTATGAAACTCACACACTTAAGCCCTGTGGCTGTTTTGCGTGCCCTGGCGGGCCTGGGCATAGCCTTGGCCATCACCAGTGCAACCGGTGCCCACGCAGCAACCGCGTATTACTTTGATGGTGGCAGCCAAAGGAGCATGACTTTGGAGCCCAACTTGGTAGCCCAATTTAGGACTCCTGGTGCTGCAGGGGCGCGGGTCGCGGGTTCCAGCGGACCCTTTGTCACCATCGTCGACGCCACGCAGCCCGGCGCACAGTCTGCAATGGGCTCGACATCGCCGGTGTACCGTGAGGGCAACTCGCCTGCCGGACGGCTGATGGCTTTGCCCGGTGGTGTGGTGGTTAACTTCAAATCCGAATGGACTGCCGCGCAGATTCAGGCATGGGCCTTGGAGGGTGGGCACACGCTGGGCCAGCGCATGAATATTCTGGGCAATTGGTATGTCATCAAGACCGCCGCTGGCAATGCATCGCTGGATACTGCCAATGCCATTCAGCGCAGTGGGGCGGTGCTGTCTGCCACGCCCAACTGGTGGATGCAAACCGCAACGCGCTAGGCCGTGTTGACGGGCTGAACGCTTTGGTAGCCACCGATGCGATGGTTACCAAAACTTCGCAAGGCTGGTGAGTGAAACCGTCATTAAGAAATAGCGCGCAAATTTGCCCACCAGCATATAGGCCACGCAGGGCCAAAACGGCATCTTGAGCCAGCCCGCCACAGCACACAGCGGGTCGCCCACCAGCGGCAGCCAGGCCAACAAGCATGCCTTGGGGCCCATCTTTTCCAGCCAGGCCAGTGCCCGCACGTGGTGGGCCGAAGTGCCGTATTTGTCGGCCACGCGGTGCGCGCCATAACCCATCCACCACGTCACTGCGCCACCCAATGTGTTGCCTGCTGTGGCGATGAGTACTACGGGCCAAAACATGTCCGGGTTCAACTGCACCAGGCCAAACACAACCGGCTCCGAGCCCAGTGGCAGCAGCGTTGCAGAGATAAAGGAAATGGCGAAGACCGCGCTCAGGCTGTATTGCGGCAGCGCAAGCAGATTTAGCAAAGGGGCAATCCAAGCATCCATATTCAGAGCAGTATGGCAGGACTGCGGACATTGCACTGCGGTGCAGCACACAGATTTCAATTGCTGAAATATTAGGCAGTTAGAATACGCTCCGGCCCTGCAACCTGTGGGGCCAATGTCTTTGTACCCACCCCCGTTTTCCAGTTCTAAGCTCATGCACATCGGCCAGTTCGCCTTGGCGAATCATCTGTTTGTCGCGCCCATGGCGGGGGTGACGGATCGCCCGTTTCGCCAGCTGTGCAAGCAGCTGGGGGCGGGCTACGCCGTCAGCGAAATGGTCACGTCGCGCCGGGATTTGTGGGACACACTGAAGACCTCGCGCCGCGCCAACCACGAGGGTGAGCCCGGCCCGATTGCCGTGCAGATTGCCGGTACCGAGGCGCAGATGATGGCCGACGCGGCCCTCTACAACATCGACCGCGGCGCGCAAATCATCGACATCAATATGGGCTGCCCGGCCAAGAAGGTCTGCAACAAATGGGCGGGCTCTGCGCTGATGCAAAACGAGGCGCTGGCTATCGAAATCGTGCAGGCGGTTGTGGACGCCTGTGCCCCGCGCAACGTGCCAGTGACTTTGAAGATGCGCACCGGCTGGTGCCAGACGCATAAGAACGCCGTGGTTCTGGCGCGTGCCGCTGAAGCCGTGGGCGTGCAAATGCTGACTGTGCATGGCCGTACGCGCGAGCAGGGCTACAAAGGCGCGGCCGAATACGACACCATTGCGGCGGTGAAGGCCGCCGTCAAGATTCCGGTGGTGGCTAATGGCGACATCAGCACGCCCGAGAAGGCCCGCGATGTGCTGCGCGCCACCGGTGCCGACGCCATCATGATTGGCCGCGCGGCCCAGGGGCGGCCGTGGATCTTCCGTGAGATTGGCCATTTCCTGGCCACGGGCGAGCATCTGGCACCGCCGCTGGTGAGCGAGGTCAAGCGCCTGCTCATTGACCATTTGCACGACCACTACAGCCTGTACGACGAATTCATTGGTGTGCGCTCGGCGCGCAAACACATTGGCTGGTATTTGCGCGAGCTGCCCGGTGGCGAGGCCTTTCGCGCCCATATGAATACGCTGGAGAGCAGCACCCTGCAGGTAGCTGCTGTTGCGCAATTTTTTGACGAGTTGAATCAAACAATGGACCGCATACCCGCACAGGGCGAGGGCGCGGCGAATCTTAGGGAACGAGACATGATGGAAACGACGCCATGAGCAAGCAGCTCATTGATGAGTGTGTGCGTAATAGCCTGGAGGGCTACTTCCGCGATCTGCGCGGCACCGAGCCCGATGGCATGCACGACATGCTGGTGCGTGCGGTGGAAAAACCGCTGCTGGAGGTGGTAATGGAACACGCCGACAACAACCAGTCCAAGGCCGCCCAGTGGCTGGGCCTGAACCGCAATACATTGCGAAAAAAATTGCTGGAGCACAAGCTCATTTCTTAGCACCTGCAGCCTGGCATGTCCGCTCAGGGCGGGGGTGTCGGTCTATCCAGTTTCCTGGTTTTAAATCCCCTCCCGCACTATGACTACTTCCCACACTGCACCCCAAACCGCACTTTTGTCCGTTTCGGACAAGACCGGCATCGTCGAACTCGCCCAGGCCCTGCACGCCCAGGGTGTCAAGCTCCTGTCCACCGGCGGCACCGCCAAGCTGTTGGCAGAAAAAGGCCTGCCTGTAACCGAAGTGGCCGAGATGACCGGCTTCCCTGAAATGCTGGATGGCCGCGTCAAGACCCTGCACCCGCGTGTGCATGGCGGCCTGTTGGCGCGCCGCGACTTCCCCACGCACATGGCGGCTTTGAAAGAACATGCCATCAACACCATCGACTTCCTCGTGGTGAACCTGTACCCGTTTGAAGCCACGGTGGCCAAGGCCGGCTGCACGCTGGAAGACGCGATCGAGAACATCGACATCGGCGGCCCCGCCATGGTGCGCAGCGCCGCCAAGAACTGGAAAGACGTGGCGGTGTTGACCGATGCGGCCCAGTACACCACCGTGATCGCCGAGCTGAAAGCCAACGGCAAAGTGAGCGACAAGACCAAGCTGGGCCTGTCGATTGCCGCGTTCAACCGCATCAGCCAGTACGACGGCGCGATCAGCGATTACCTGTCGGCCATCCAGATCGGTGACGATGTACCTGCGGGCGACAAGGCCCCGACGCTGGACCTGTTCCCCGGCCAAAGCAATGGCCGTTTCGTCAAAGTGCAAGACCTGCGCTACGGCGAAAACAGCCACCAGCAAGCGGCCCTGTACTGCGACCTGTTCCCCGCACCGGGCTCGCTGGTCACGGCCAAGCAGCTGCAGGGCAAGGAACTGAGCTACAACAACATTGCCGATGCCGACTCGGCCTGGGAATGTGTGAAGAGCTTCAACACGGGAGCCGCAGGCGACCCTTCACGGGCCGCGGCCTGTGTGATCGTCAAGCACGCCAACCCTTGTGGCGTGGCCGTGGGCGCGCATGCGTTGGAGGCCTACAGCAAGGCCTTCCAAACCGACCCGACTTCGGCCTTCGGTGGCATCATCGCGCTGAACACCGAGCTGGACGAAGCGGCAGCGCAGCAAATCTCCAAGCAGTTTGTCGAAGTGCTGATGGCACCCAGCTTCACGCCCGCCGCGCTGGAAGTTTTCAAGACCAAGGTGAACGTGCGCATCCTGCAGATCGACCTGCCCAAGGGCGGTAGCTCTGCATGGGACCAGGGCCGCAACCTGGTGGACATGAAGCGCATCGGCTCCGGCATCCTGCTGCAAACCGCCGATAACCACGAGCTGGCGCTGAGCGACCTCAAAGTCGTGACCACCAAGCAACCCACAGCCGAGGAACTCAACGATTTGCTGTTCGCCTGGACGGTCGCCAAATACGTCAAGTCCAACGCCATCGTCTTCTGCAAGGGCGGCATGACCATGGGTGTGGGCGCTGGTCAGATGAGCCGCCTGGACTCGGCTCGCATCGCCAGCATCAAGGCGGGTCACGCGAACCTGTCGCTGGCAGGCACAGTCGTCGCCAGCGACGCCTTCTTCCCCTTCCGCGATGGCTTGGATGTGGTGGTCGACCAGGGTGCCACCTGCATCATTCAGCCCGGCGGCTCCATGCGCGACCAAGAGGTAATCGACGCGGCCAACGAGCGCGGCGTGTCCATGGTGTTCAGCGGCGTGCGCCACTTTAGACACTAAGCAGTTTTGCTGCCCATAGACTGAAAGGTCGCCCTTTGGGCGGCCTTTTTTACGCCAAATCGGCCATTCAAGCCGTGGATAGTGCGGGAGCAGCTATATATTTAGTAGCGAGTTAGAGTTGATCTAGACAGTAACGGCGTTGTAGACCTTATGTCCCATGTATAGACTGGGAAAGCCAAGCCGCCTGTTGGCCGGTGATCCATAGTTTTAAATCTGTCCCCAAACCTACATGCATTGGCCTATATGACTTTCAATCGCAAGTCGTCTCGATTCTCCTATGTGAGCTTGGCGTGCTTGCTGGTCGTGGTTGGGTTCGCAGGCACTTTTGCTTTCCGTTACTACCGGTATCAAACCAGCGCCTACATTCAGAACCCCGAGGTGACTGTTGATGAAGCAATTGCAGTTATGCAGGCACATGCGCTGGGAGCGCGCAACGTCGCAGATTGGGGTCTGCTGCGCGAGGAATCATTAGTCATAGCCAACAAAAAGGGGAATGAGATAGATCTGGATAACGCGCTTGGCTATTTGACTGAACACCTTGAGGATGGGCACTCGTTCTATCTTTCTCGAAGTCAATATGAGGCTGTTGAAACGCGGACAGCCTCTTGGTGGTGGAATACGTCGATTACCAGCCCTCTTATAGAGGTTGCCACTGTGCCTCTTGTACGCGTGAATGGATTTATATCTATGGATACGGTGGAGTCCAAGATGGCCTCTCAGCTATTGCGGGCACAAGTGGACATAGCTTTGGCCATGGATCGCTGCGGTGTGATCGTTGATCTTTCTGAGAACGGCGGAGGCAATATGTACCCCATGCTGATGGGCCTTTTACCTTTGCTCTCGGAGGGAACTCTGATTCAGTTCGAGTCGGCCAGCGGACAGATGAATTCGGTGGTTTCCGAAGGCGGTGCGATCAAGTATGGAAATGCGGTAATCATGGCACCGCTGGTAACACCCTACGCCCGTGCGAGCCAGAAAAGTCGCGTGGCATTGGTTTTATCCACGGGGACCGGCAGCTCTGGAGAAATGGTGGCAATCGCCTTCAAAGGTCAAAAGAACGTTCGCTTCTTTGGCGAACCGACGGCCGGAGCCACCACCGGGAACGTTCCATACAGACTATCGCATGGCGGGTTTCTCGCGTTGGCAACCAGCCGTACCTGGGACCGTGTTGGAGAGAAATACGTGGGACCCGTCCAGCCCGACGAAGTGGTTAAGGGCATGCGTTCCAGTGTAAAAGCCCGGCAACTGGCTTCGCAGTGGGTCACTGCAGAGTGCAAGCAGGCAGAAACAGCGAAATCGCTCTGACTGAGGCCAGTCCGCTTACCACCGCACATTGGCGCTTGCCTCACTGGCCCAGCAAGCGATCCAACTCCGCCGCCATCCCGCGCGCAAACGACTCGCCTTTGGATTTGGTGATGGCATCCACCATCGGCTGGCGCAGTTTGCGCAGGTCGTCCAGCGAACTGGCCAATGCGACCTTTTGCTGAAAGCCCACCGCCGCGAACAGACCCATCAGGTCTTTGGCCGTCTGGTTCATGAAGTTGCCCGCCTGGATGAATTTTTCGGCATCGGTGATGTGCACCGCCGGAGCCTCAACCGCTGGCGAACGGCGCTCCAAGGCGACAGGCGCACTCGCTGTCGGAGCCAGGCTGGCGGCGCTCGCATCCACCGGCGCCACCAGTTCCAGATCGATGAGTTTCTGAAAGTGTTCGCGTGTGATCGCCAGCCCGGCCACGCGCGCTATCAGCTCTGGGGCCGGCGTCTTGCCGTCCACCAGCAGGAGCAGACTGCGGCAGCGCTGGTCAATAAGATCACTGCGGGTTTTGACTTCTAGGCGACCCTTGTCGGTCTTGCAGAAAATGGCGGATGCATGCATACAGCCTCCTGTGCACAGTGTGCAGCACAGTATGTTCCAATTTCTGCATACTTGCACCTTTGGACAACCCGGTTGATAGACACACCATGCGCACCCTTGGCAATATTCTTTGGTTCATCTTCGGCGGCTTCATCATGGGCTTGGGTTGGTGGCTGGCTGGTCTGGTCGCGGCCATCACCATCGTTGGCTTGCCCTGGGCCAAGGCGTGTTTTGTGATCGGGCAGTTTGCGTTTTTACCCTTTGGCAAAGACGCCGTGAACCGCCGGGATGTGACGCAGCAGGGCGATATCGGCACCGGCGTGCTGGGGCTGGTAGGCAATGTGATCTGGTTTGTGTTGGCGGGATGGTGGTTGGCCATTGGGCACCTGTGTTCGGCGCTAGCCTGCTTTGTCACCATCATCGGCATACCCTTTGGTATTCAACACATCAAGCTGGCGCTGATTGCACTGGCACCCATCGGAAAGACCATTGTTTCCAAGTAGGCGCGTGGTGGCGTCGTAACCCGCTACCAGCCACCAAGGGATAATTGCCCGTATGAAACAGCATATTGAATCCAGCCTGCAAGAAGCCCACGCTGCCCTGACGGCCTTGCTGGCCAACCCGGCAGGTTTGGCCTCAGTCGAGCAGGCGGCCCAACTTTTGATCGCCACCTTTGAAGCCAAAGGCCGTGTCTACTCTTGCGGCAATGGCGGCTCCATGTGCGATGCCATGCACTTTGCCGAAGAGCTGACCGGCCGCTACCGCAAAGACCGCCCGGCCCTGGGTGCCACCGCTATCAGCGACGCGGGCCACCTGACCTGCGTGGGCAATGACCACGGCTACGACAATGTGTTTTCCCGCTATATCGAAGGCCATGGCCGCGCGGGCGACTGCCTGGTGGCCTTGAGCACCAGTGGCACCAGCAAGAACATCATCCGTGCCGCTGAGGTAGCCAAAGCCCTGGGCATGACCGTCATCATCCTGAGCGGCCGCCGTAGCGACAAGCTGGAGCCCTTAAGCGATGTGTACATCTGCACGCCCGGCGGCACCTATGCCGACCGCGTGCAAGAGCTGCACATCAAGGTGCTGCATATCCTGATCGAGCTGATTGAGCGCCACTTCTTCCCCGAAAACTACATGGGCGAGTAGTTTTGAGGGTCAAATCGGCCGTTCAGGCCGTGGATAGTGCGGGAGCAGCTACTATTTCTATAGCATTTTAAATACTTCAGCCGCCGCCGACACGGTGTCTGCAATGTCTGCATCGGTGTGGGCGGCGCTCATAAAGCCCGCCTCGTACAACGCGGGCGCGAAGTACACGCCGCGGTCCAACATACCGTGGAAGAAGGCGTTGAACACCTTGTTGTCCGTGGTCATGACCTTGGCGTAGTTCTGGGGCAGGGCGTCAAAGAAGAAGAAGCCGAACATGCCGCCTTCGGAGTCGCCGCAGAATTCCAACCCGGCTGCATGGGCTGCGCCGGTCAGGCCGCTGACCAGTGACTGCGTCTTGTGGCTTAAGTCTTCGTAAAAACCGGGCTTGCCGATTTCTTTCAAAGTGGCCAACCCGCAGGCCGTAGCGACCGGGTTGCCCGACAAGGTGCCTGCTTGGTAGACCGAACCAATCGGGGCCAAGTGCTCCATCACCGCCCGTTTACCGCCAAAGGCCGCCAGCGGCATGCCGCCGCCAATCACCTTGCCCATCACCGTCATATCCGGCGCAAAGCCGGGGATGCTGCGGGCATAGACCTCTTGCGCGCTGCCGGGGGCGACGCGGAAGCCGGTCATCACTTCGTCAAACACAAACAGCGCGCCGTACTGGGTACACAGCTCGCTGCAGCGCTTGATAAAGGGCACGCTGGCGCGCACAAAGTTCATATTGCCGGCAATCGGCTCAATCATCACGCAGGCCAACTCGGGGCCGTGCAGCTTGAAGGCTTCTTCCAACTGCTCCACATTGTTGTACTCCAGCACCAGCGTGTGCTGCACCACCTCGGGCGGCACGCCCGCGCTGGTGGGGTTGCCAAACGTGGCCAGGCCCGAACCCGCCTTGACCAACAGCGCATCGGCATGGCCGTGGTAGCAGCCTTCAAACTTCAAAATCTTGCTGCGGCCGGTGGCTCCGCGCGCCAGGCGGATGGCGCTCATACCGGCTTCGGTGCCGCTGCTGACCAGGCGCACCATGTCCATGCTGGGCACCAGCGCCAGGATGGCTTCGGCCAACTCCACTTCGCGCTCGGTAGGGGCACCGAACGAAAAGCCTTCCAAAATCGCCTTTTGCACCGCCTCCACTATCGCAGGGTGGCCGTGGCCCAAAATCATAGGGCCCCAAGAGCCTATGTAATCGATGTAGCGTTTGTTGTTGGCATCCCAAAAGTAAGCCCCTTGGGCACGGGATACAAAGCGCGGCGTGCCACCCACGGCCTTGAAGGCGCGTACCGGGGAGTTGACGCCCCCAGGGATGACTTTGGCGGCGCGTTGGAAGAGTGCTAGGTTGCGGTCAGCGTTGGTGGCGGAGGATTCAGTGGCGGGTGTCATTGGGCGAGATTTCAAAATTGGATTCTGGAGTGGCTTCGTCGTCGGTTTCAGGGTGCGCCCAAAACAGACGGTCGGGGATCACATTGCCCATGCCGGGCCGAAAGCCCGCTTCCAGGCAGCGGTCCAGGTAGCTCAGGGCCTCGGTGGTGGCCTCGGCCAGCTCGGTGCCGCTGGCAATCAAGGCGGCCAGAGCGGCCGACAAGGTGTCTCCTGCACCGGTGAAGACGGCTTCAAAGCGTTCGTACTTCTCACTGCACAGCACCGAGGTGGGCGTGCACAGCGTGTTCTCAATGAACTGCTCGGGCAGCGGGATGCCGGTCACCAGCGTGTAGGGTACGCCGTAGGCATTGGCGGCCTTGGCGATGTCCCGGGCCGTGGGGCTGCGCTCAGAAGACCAGTCAGGCAGCAGCCATCGGGACAGCGTACTGTGGTTCCCAACCAACACCGTGGTCTGTGGCAGCAATAGCTCGTTAAAAGCGTCTAAGTACAGGTCAATTTTGTCTTCTTGCCACCAAGATAGATCGGGCATATAGGCCACCAGAGGCACATCGGAGTAGTCCGAGGACAGCTCGGCAATGGCACTTAAGTTTTCTGGTGAGCCGACAAATCCGACCTTGAACACCTGCACCGGCACGTCTTCCAGGATGATGCGTGCCTGTTCTGTCACGGCTTCGTCATCCAAGGGGAAAAAGTCATGGATTTCAGTGGTGTCACGGGCGTAAACACCTGTGGTTACCGGCATCGCATGGGCACCCACAGAGGCGATGGCAAACAGGTCGGCAGAGGTTCCGCCAGCGCCGCTGGGGTCGTTGGCATTGAAGGCCATGACACAGCCGGTGGGCCCGTCATCGTCGTCAAACTCATCGTCAGTTTCGGGGGGGGGTGATGCCGGCATAAGTGCGCCCATCTTAGGGTTTGTCATCAGACACAATGGCGTACATTCAGCTACCAGACGGCGATTTGCGGTCTATGCGGCTATACAATCGTTGCATTCTATTCGAAGGCCCTTTAAGCTGTGACTGATACCAAGACTTGGATGTGTTTGATTTGTGGATGGATCTATGACGAGGCCGCTGGAGCCCCGGATCACGGAATTCCGGTCGGAACCCTGTGGGCCGACGTGCCCATGAACTGGACCTGTCCAGAATGTGGTGCCCGTAAAGAAGATTTTGAAATGGTTCAAATTTAAGAGCATCTGTGCGAACCGTTTTTCGGCTCGTGAATGTCCAAACCCGATTGGGAGCAATGACTTTTGAGCACAACTGCACCGACCTTTAAAGTTCTCGTCATTGACGACAGCAATACCATTCGCCGTAGCGCAGAGATTTTTCTCAAGCAAGGCGGGCACGAAGTATTGCTCGCCGAGGATGGATTTGATGCGCTTGCGAAGGTGAATGATTTTCAGCCAGACATCGTTTTTTGCGACATCTTGATGCCCCGTTTGGATGGCTACCAAACCTGCGCCATCATCAAGCGCAATGCCAGATTTTCAATCGTTCCGATCGTCATGTTGTCGTCCAAAGACGGCGTATTTGACAAAGCACGCGGCCGCATGGTCGGTGCCCAAGACTATTTAACCAAGCCTTTTACCAAAGACCAACTCTTGCAGGCAGTGCAGCAGTTTGGTGCAGTCAAGCAAGGAGCTAAATGATGGCAATAACAAAAGTACTAATCGTTGACGATTCAAAAACAGAAACCATGTTTCTGACCGAGTTGCTTCAGAGCAATGGCTTCGCTGTGCGCTGTGCAGAAAATGCCGACGAGGCCTTTAAGCGCTTGGCGGAAGAAAAGCCGGACCTGATCTTGATGGACGTTGTGATGCCTGGTCAAAATGGCTTCCAACTGACCCGTGCAGTGAACCGCACCCCGGAATATGCGGACATACCCATCATTATTTGTACCAGCAAGAACCTTGAGACGGATCGGGTGTGGGGTATGCGCCAAGGCGCCAAAGACTACATCACCAAGCCCGTGGACAGTTCCGAGCTGTTCGCCAAGATCAAAGCTTTAGGTTGATCAGAACTATCCATGGCAAATCGCGAAGCACTTAGGGAACTTCAAACCCGACTCGCCAGCCGCCTGCAGGCGGCGCGTACTGAAGGTGTGTCGGTTGCCTGGCTCGCGGTGAGTTCAGGCTCCGTTAACTACTTGTTGCCCTTGGGGCAGTCGGGTGAAATTTACCCATCCTCCAATGTTCAAGCGGTACCCTATGCACGCAACTGGTTTCGGGGTGTGTTGAACATACGCGGTGGTTTGTATGGCGTAGTCGATTTGGCGGCTTTCTTGGTTGCTGACACCGAGCACGCGCGTCCGGCCTCTACTTCTTCTGAGGCCAGCGTTGTGACCTTGAATCCTGCTTTAGAGGTTAACTGTGCACTGCAAGTAGAAGCCCTACTTGGCCTGCGCGGTGCTGAGGCTTTTGTGTCGTCACAACCCCCCGATACTGCATCCCCGGTTTATTTTGGCAACCGCTTTGTGGATACTGCAGGCGCGCACTGGCAAGAAATCAACTTGCGAACCCTTTCCCAAACTTCTCAGTTTTTGAGCATCAGCGCTTAGTTCATTCGTAAGGTCCCACCATGTCCATCGTAGATAAATTAAAAAATCTTTTAAATAAGAAGCCTACAGATTCCGAGTTGGATTCCCGTCTGAGTTTGGGTGTGCCGGACGGACTTATGGAGTCCGTTAGCAATGAAACGCTGCAAACGGACAGTGGTCAGGTTCCCATTGAAATGCCCAAGCCGACCGAGGAGGTGAGTAAACCTGTTGATCGCGGCGATTTGGTGACTTTGCCTATCTTGGGCGCGCGCTCGGTGAGTGAGCACCAAAGAACGTTGGCGATTGTTTTTGGTGCGGCTCTGGTTATTCTGATCGTAGTGACCCTCTTGGCGCTCAACCGGTCTGACCGGGTTGCCAAACAGTTGGGTGCGACCGGTCAAGCATTGATGCAGTCGCAGCGGCTCGCCAAGTCGGTGTCGCAGGCCTTGGTGGGTAGCGCCCAGGCCTTTCCAGACGTGTCGGACAGCGTTGCGGTATTGGCTAAAACTACACGTGGTTTGCGTGCGGGTGATAGTGAGTTGGGGCTCTCTGGATTGAGCGATGACTACCAAACTGAATTGGGCGGTGTGTTGCCTCGGGTGGATGTGGCTGAGAAGAACGCCAAGACCGTGATGGGGCAAGAGAAAATCCTGACGCAGATCGGTGCTTCACTGCGTTTGATCAATCGGCAGTCGTCAGATTTGCTGGAAATTGCAGAAACAATCTCGTCACTCAAGCTGCAACAGAATGCACCTGCGGTCGAAATCTCGGCTGTGGGCCAGCTGGTGATGTTGACCCAGCGTATTGGTAAATCCTCTAATGAGTTCTTGACTGCAGAGGGTGTGAGTCCCGAGGCGGTGTTTTTGCTCGGTAAAGATCTGAATACGTTCAAAGAAATTTCTCAGGGTCTTTTAACGGGTAGCGCTGAGTTGCGTTTGTCTGCAGCCAAAGACTCTGCCGTTCGCGAACAATTGCAAGCGCTGATTCAGATGTACGAAGAAACCCGGGTTCAAGCGGGTGCTATTTTGGGTAACTTGCAGGGCTTGGTTTCTGCGCGTGAAGCCCAAGGTGCCATCATTGCGGACAGTGAGCCATTGCGTCGCGGTCTGGAAGAGTTGCAATCGAAGTTGGTGGCAAATACAGGTATTGGTGCGTTGGCGACTGGCTTGCTGATTGCGGCGGCGCTGCTCGCGGCCGCAGCGGCATGGGCCTTCTCTTCAGTACAGTTGCAAGACAGCCGTAAACGCCAAACGGCTGCGGAAGACCAGCGTCTTGAAGCCGAGCGCCAGGAGCAAGAAGCCAAGCGCGTTAACGATGCCAACCAGGCCGCTATTTTGCGTTTGATGAACGAACTGCAAACGGTTGCTGAAGGTGACCTGACCCAAGAAGCCACGGTGACCGAAGACATTACCGGCGCTATTGCGGATTCGGTGAATTACACGGTGGAAGAGTTGCGCTCTCTGGTATCGAACGTGCAAAACACGGCGGCTCGGGTTGCGCAAACCACGGCTGACGTGGATGCCACATCGACCGAACTGTTGGCTGCCTCTAACGAACAACTGCACGAGATTCGTGAAACCGGTAAGTCGGTTGTGGATATGGCGGGCCGAATCAATGCGGTGTCTGCCCAGGCGCAAGAATCTGCCACGGTAGCGCGCCAATCGCTGCAAGCTGCCGAGTCCGGCTTGCAGGCGGTGCAAAACGCCATCGGCGGTATGAACTCCATTCGTGACCAGATCCAGGAAACTTCCAAGCGCATTAAACGTCTGGGCGAGTCGTCCCAAGAGATTGGTGAAATTACCGAGCTGATTTCGGACATTACCGAACAGACCAACGTTTTGGCTTTGAACGCCGCCATTCAGGCTGCCTCTGCCGGTGACGCGGGCCGAGGCTTCTCCGTGGTTGCGGAAGAAGTTCAGCGTCTGGCGGAGCGTTCTGCGGATGCGACGCGCCAGATTTCTGCGCTGGTGAAAGCGATTCAGACCGATACACAGGACGCGATTGGTGCGATGGAACGTTCTACCCAGGGTGTGGTTGAAGGGGCCAAGCTGTCCGATAACGCAGGTACAGCCTTGACCGAGATTGATCGCGTGTCACGCCGCGTTGCTGAGCTTATTGAAGAAATCTCCCGCTCTGCATCGCACGAAGCCGGTTTGGCGAATGTGGTGGCTGACAACATCCAGCACATTTTTGCGGTGACCGAGCAGACCGGTGAAGGTACGCGCGCTACGGCGAACCAGGTGCGTGAACTGTCACGCATGGCCGAAGAGCTGCGTCAGTCTGTGTCCCGATTCAAGATTGCTTGAGCCTCATCCAATTTGCCCCTCAACGAGTGATCCTCAGGAGAGCCTGAACCCATGTCATCGAACCCTGCCGGTCCTGGCGACAATGAACTCCCGGTGAGTGATCTTGGGCCTTTGGCCTGGGTGTTGGACGAGCTGAGAAAATCGCTCGATGGTGCAACAAAAGCTATGCGCAGGTTCGTCCGGGATGCCGATTTGGCACGGGGATCGGATCTGACCGAACTGGATGCCAGTCAACTGCGTATTGCGAGACAACAGCTTCACCAGGCAGTAGGTGCCTTGGAGATGGTTGGAATGGGTGCCCCCGCCAAAGTATTGCGGGCCATGGAGGCACTTTCACAAAAGTTCGTTCAACGTCCCGAGCTGTGCAGTGACGATGCTGCGGCCAAAGTAGAGCGCGCGAGTTTTGCATTGACGGAGTACCTAGAGGGTGTTCTCAAGGGAAAAGCTGCGTCCTCAGTCGCTCTCTTTCCACAGTACCGCGCGGTTATGGATTTGGTGGGCTCAGAGCGTGTCCATCCCGCAGATTTGTGGCCGCAAGAGTGGCGCTGGCTGCCTTTGGCCGCGCCGCAGGGTGTTGCCGCTGCAGCTTATTCCCCTCCTATCCGTACCAAAATGGATCAGGCGGTTTTGAAGATTGTCAAGACCGGCAGTGCCAGTGCGGGGCGGCAGATGGTAGACCTGTGTGCTGGTTTGGCTGCCAGTCAAGACAGCCTAGAGCCCAAGACCTTCTGGTCTATTGCGGCTGGCTTCTTTGAGGCGGTTGCCTTAGAGCTTATTCCGAGCGATGTTTATTCCAAGCGCACTGCTTCGCGGATATTGCAACAATATGCGACTCTAGCGAAGGGCGGCACCGAAGTCTCCGAACGATTGGCACAAGACTTGGCTTTCTACTGCTCGATCGCCATGCCGCGACTTGGTCAAGTGACACCAGTCCTTGACGCTGTTTGTAAGGCTTACGGATTTACGCGGGCTAGATCCGTCAATTACGAGGTAGAGCAGTTTGGACGTTTTGATCCGGCGCTATTGGTGTTGGCACGCAAACGGATAGCGTCTGCGGCTGAAACTTGGTCTGCGTTGGCAGGGGGTGATGCAAACCGCTTGAAGATTGCCTCTGAGCAATTCACTGCTTTAGCGGACTCCGTGCTGAAATTGCACCCGGAGTGTGGGGAGCTGTCGCGAGCCCTTCTCCGGTCTATTGATATGACCGTTCAATCCGGCGGTGCACCCAGTGCAGCGGTCGGGATGGAAGTGGCTACGGCCGTGCTGTACCTTGAGGCGGCCTACGAGGACCTCGACCCGACAGAGTCTGATATGGCTAACCGGAGCGTGCGCTTGGCGCACCGTCTCGATAAGGTCAGTGATGGCGGTGAACCTGAGCCACTGGAAGCGTGGATGGAGGACCTCTATCGCCGCGTGAGTGATAGACAGACCATGGGTAGTGTTGTGGATGAGCTGAGGAGCAGTTTGGGTGAGGTGGAAGCATCCCTGGACAAGTTCTTCCGAAATCCCAAAGACAAAGCTCCGCTGCGCGAGGTACCGAGTCAGCTGGCGCAAATGCGCGGTGTCTTCTCCGTTTTGGGTCTGGATCAGCCTTCGCTGGCAGCGCTACGTATGCGGTCAAGCGTGGAGCAGTTCCTGGTTGACGATATCGATGAAGCCAGCGCGAGGCTTGGGATTTTCGACAAGCTGGGAAATAGTTTGGGTGCCATGGGTTTCCTCATCGACATGTTGAGCTACCAGCGCACTTTGGCCAAGAAGCTTTTTGTTTACGACGAAGCCCTTGGAGAATTTAAGCCTCTGATGGGGAGAGAGCGTCCTGAAGCGCCGGCACCAGTGGCAGTGCCCGTGCCAACTGTTGAAATCCAGCCTGAGGCGGTGCCCTCGGTTGTCGAGTCTGCCGCGGTAGCGCCAGCCCCTGCATTGGCTCCAGTGGCGGTGCCATCGCCAGTGCATGAGGAAGATGCCGACGATGACATGGAGCTTCTGGATATTTTTCTGGAGGAGGCGAGAGAGGTTGTACAGACCGGCACTGCCGCTGTCAAAGCCTTGGAGACGGACCCCTCCAATCTCGCGGACCAGACCACACTTCGCAGAGCCTTCCACACATTGAAGGGTAGTTCCCGAATGGTGGGGCTCAATGAGTTTGGTGAGGCCGCTTGGTCATTTGAGCAACTTATGAACACATGGCTTGCAGAGCAGCGATCTGCAAGCCAAGATTTGATGCGAGCTACGGCTGCAGCGATGACTGCATTTGGTCGTTGGGTCGAAGATATTGGGTCGAAATCTGACCAAACGTGGAATGCGGCAGACTTCCGCAAAGCATCCGATGGCCTGCGCTTAGACAATCATTGGGCTGGATTGAACACGCCAGCCATGTCTATGGGGGCGATGCCCGTTGTAGAGGACACCGTCGCCTTTACGGTGGCTCAGGCTGTCGAAGATGAGATGCCGCCTGCAATTGCAATTGAGGCTATGAGCTTTGATTTGCCGCTGATAGAGGTGCCGGATGAGTCGCCAAGTCCTGCGGCGGTTGAACCATTAGAGCTCCCAGCAGTTGAGTTGGTGGAAGCCATTGAAGTTGACTTTGCGTTAGACGACGTTGCTGCACCTGAGCCCATGGATATCGCTGCGGTTTCGTCTGCGATTGATGCTTCTTCTCCCGCCGCTACGGTTCCAGACTTTGCAGCGACTCAGACCGCTGATTTTGCCCTTACCTTAAGTTTGGAAGGTGATTCCGAGGCAGGGCCTGTTGTCGTTGAAGCACCCGTCGCTTTGGACCTCAGCGAGTTCGATTTTGGGTCGTTGGGTGAGGTTGAAGTCGATAAAGCGATCGCGGTCGTGGTTGACGAACCGGCTCCGCAGGTCGAAATGCCTGAGCCCCATATGGTTGAAACGGCCTTGGCACCCATGGAGTCGTCGCATGAAGAGCCTGTCAAGGTCATTGGCCCACTTCGGTTGAGTATTCCGCTGTACAACGTTTATCTGAATGAGGCTGACGAATGGTCGCGTCGTTTGCAGGTGGAAATTAGTGAATGGGCACTTGAGCTACACGAACCCCTGCCCGACTCCCTGGTGGCCTTGGCGCATTCCTTGATTGGAAGTTCTGCCACGGTAGGGTTTGTTGCATTGTCAGAGTTGGCAAGGTCTTTGGAACAGGCTTTGCAGCACGTGCAACTGCACGGACGTGGATCGATTGAGCATGCTGAAGTATTTAGTGATGCATCGGAAGATATACGCCGGTTGTTGCACCAGTTCGCTGCTGGCTTTTTGAAAGAAGCGGACGAATCGGTTTCCGCGCGGCTCCAGGCCGTCATTGAGACCGAATTCCCAGCACCAACCATGGAGTCGGCGGTTGAGCAACTGCTACCGGAGCCAGAGCCCTTTGACTTGCCAGAGGTTGTGGCCGAGGCAGAGCCTGAGCCTGAGCCGGTGCCTTTAGTCGTGCAGGCGACTGAACCCGAGTCAACGCCCGAGTTGGAAGTTGTGGATGTTCCGCAAGCGATGGACGTAGAACTAGAGCAAGAGGCGTATTTGCCGCCAGCCGAGGTCGAAGACCTGCCCGTTGCGGCGCAAATCGTGACACCGGACACGGATGCGCCGGTTGACGCTCATATCGAACACCAAACCGCTGTGTCAGTGTTCGACATGTCGACGGTCTTGCCAGCGGTTTCTGCTGCCGCTGCTCCCTTGTTGGTTGCGGATGCGGTGGATGATGATATTGATGCCGTTGATAATTTGGATGAGGACTTGTTTCCTATCTTCGAAGAAGAAGGAACAGAATTGCTGCCTCAGCTCGGATCGTCGCTGCGGCAGTGGGTTGGATCTCCCGAGAGATTGGGTGCGCGTAGCGAAGTTCTGAGGGTTTTGCACACTCTCAAAGGTAGTGCACGCCTTGCGGGTGCGATGCGACTGGGTGAAATGACGCACCGCATGGAGTCCGCCATAGAGTATTTGGGCTCCGAATCGCTGCAAACGGTGCAACTGGAGCCCTTGCTCACGCGTTTCGACAACCTGCAATCCACCTTCCAAGCGCTCGGAGCAGTGCCCGAGCCGTTTGCCGAGTCCGTTGCAGTGGATGCGGTCGCAAGCGTCGAGGTTGAGGATGGTCAAGACGCAGCAATTGCGGTTGCTGTCGAGGCCGCACAACCCAAACTGCCTGAAGTCCGGCGTCTGATTCCCCTGCCAGCGGCGGCAGTGAGCATGCCTACCAAGGCCGTTTCCAATCAGTCTGTGCGAGTGCGTTCTCAGCTTTTAGACCGCCTGGTCAATCAGGCTGGGGAGGTCATGATTACGCGCTCCCGTATGGACGCACGCTTGACCCAACTGAAGACGTCGTTGGGTGAGCTGGGGGGTAATCTGGATCGACTTCGTCAGCAATTGCGGGATGTGGAATTGCAAGCTGAATCGCAAATGCAGTCGCGTTTGGCGCAAACCAAAGATACGGCGCAAGCCTTTGACCCCTTGGAGTTCGACCGATTCACGCGCGTGCAGGAACTCACCCGCATGATGGCTGAGTCAGTTAACGACGTTGCAACCGTTCAACGCAATTTGCAGCGATCCGTTGAAGGCACCGAAGATGATTTGATTGCCCAAGGCCGTCAGGCGCGCGAGCTACAACGCGATCTGTTGCGAACCCGTATGGTGGAGTTTGAGGCGATATCAGAGCGCCTGTATGGTGTGGTGCGGCAGGCCTCCAAAGACGCAGGGAAGTCTGTGAAGCTGGATATCGTTGGCGGTTCCATTGAAATGGACCGCGGTGTTCTCGACCGGATGACGCCCGCGTTTGAACACATGCTGCGCAATGCGGTCGCTCACGGTATTGAAAACCAAGAGACGCGTGCATCTCTTGGCAAACCAGCTGCGGGAGCCATCACCATCAGTGTTCACCAAGAAAGCAATGACGTATCTGTTGCCTTTAGCGATGACGGAGGTGGCTTGAATGTGGACAAAATTCGGGCAAAGGCCATTGCAAATGGAGTCATCGATAGGGACGCGGCCTTGTCAGATGCCGATGCGGCGAATTTGATTTTTACACCGGGTTTTTCAACCGCCGATCAAGTGACCGAGTTGTCGGGGCGTGGCGTGGGCATGGACATTGTGCGTGCCGAGGTTTCTGCGGTGGGTGGGCGCATCGAAACATCGACCAACCCAGGTCAGGGTACCAGCTTCAAACTGGTGCTCCCGCTGACCACTGCTGTAACCCAAGTGGTTATGTTGCGAATGGGTGAGTTTACGATTGGGGTGCCCTCCAACCTGATGGAGACAGTACTTCGAGTTCCTTTGGCGAAGCTTGAACAGGCCTACGAACGCGATGGCTTCGAGTTCACCAATGAGGTACTGCCATTCTTCTGGGCGGGCGCTCTATTGCAGGTTTCGGCTCGAAGCCACGAAATGAAAACACGGACTATGCCCGTTGCTGTTCTGCGAAGCGCAGGACAGAGAATGGCCTTGCATGTGGACGAGGTTTTGGGCAACCGAGAAGTTGTGGTGAAGAACCTCGGACCTCAGCTGGCTCGTTTGCCTGGTTTGGCGGGCGTTTCTGTATTGGCCTCCGGTGCGGTGGTTTTGATCTACAACCCGGTTGCGTTGGCGACTGTGTATGGTGACCAGGCACGGCAATTGAATATTGCAGCCCCAACGGGCCAAGAAGACCTGACTATCAGCGCAACGATGGCTGCTGCAGATGCAGAAGTGCCACTCGTGTTGGTCGTCGATGACTCCATTACGGTTCGGCGCGTGACCCAGCGTTTGCTGAAGCGTGAAGGTTATCGCGTCGCTTTGGCTGCAGACGGGTTGCAAGCATTGGAGCGCCTACAAGAGGAAGTGCCTGCGGTCGTGCTGTCTGACATTGAGATGCCGCGTATGGATGGATTCGATTTGGCGCGCAACATTCGCGGGGATGTGCGCTTACGTGACTTGCCGATCATCATGATTACGTCGCGTATCGCCGAAAAACACAGAGAACATGCTAAGGAATTGGGTGTTGACCATTACTTGGGCAAACCCTATTCCGAGGATGAACTGATGGGCTTGGTACGAAGCTATTGCAAGTTACCGCAGAACGCTTAATCGGTTTTGCGAACGATGCCGTAACGCGCAAGCGTTGCGGCGCGTGCCTCAGCATGATCCACGATCGGCTGAGGGTAGTTCTCTCCCAACACCACACCTGCCGATGCCATCACCAAAGGCTTGGCAGCCCACGGCGCGTGGATCGACTTGGCATCGAGCTTAGCTAGTTGGGGAATGTAGCGGCGGATGAACTTTCCATCGGCATCAAATTTCTCGCTCTGGGTCACCGGGTTGAAAATTCTGAAGTAAGGCTGGGCATCGCAGCCGCTAGAGCTCACCCACTGCCAGCCGCCATTGTTCGCAGACAAATCAAAGTCATTGAGTTTCTCGGCAAAGTAGCGCTCGCCCCAACGCCAGTCAATGCCGAGATGCTTCACCAAAAAGCTGCCGGCAACCATGCGCAGCCGGTTGTGCATATAGCCCGTCTGGTTGAGCTGCGCCATCGCAGCATCCACGATGGGGTAGCCTGTGCGCCCTTCGCACCACGCCGCAAAGTGCAGTTGGGCTAGCTCTCCGGACTCCCACACAATCGCGTCATAGTCCGGTTTGAAAGCGCCCACACTGACCTGCGGAAAGTTAGCCAGGATCTGAAAGTAAAAATCCCGCCACACCAGCTCACCCAGCCAGGTGCTGGCACCCGCGCTGCCTTGCAATTTCTCTTGATATGCCAAGTGCACCAATTGCCGGATGGACACGGTCCCAAAACGCAGATGTACCCCCAAGTAACTGGGGCCTTTCACACTGGGAAAGTTGCGCGTCTCGTCGTAGCGGTCCAGCCGCCCCACAAAGTCATTCAATAGCGCGGTGGCGCCCGCCTCTCCGGGAGCAATGCCCAACTGCAACAGGTTGGTAGCCTCAAACCCCAGTGTTTGCAAACTGGGTGGTGGCTTAGCGTGTTGGCTGGGTCGCTTTCCCAACACTTTGTCGGCCGAGGCATTGCTGTGGATGGCGGGCAGTTGTTGTTCCAGCTTGGCCAGCCAACTGCGCATATAGGGCGTAAACACGCCGTAGGGTTTGGCCATTTGGGTCAGCAGTTCACGCTCTTCAAAGATCACATGGTCTTTGACGGTCACCATAGCGATGCCCTGGGTTCTTAGCGCAGCCCGAACGCTGTCATCGCGTTGCCGGGCGTAGGGTTCGTAATCGCGGGCGGTAAAGACAGCATCAACCAGCAGTTCACTGGCCAGTGACGGCAAGCCCTCTTCGGCCGTAGCATGCAAAACAATGAGCCCCGCCTCCGGCTTCTCTGCCAGGGCGCGCAGTGCTGCATCCAGCGCCACCACGCTACCGTGGATAAATTCTACGCGCCGGTCATACCGGGGCAATGCATCCAGAATACTGCGGTCAAACACGAAGACGCACAGCACCTCTTCACAACGCAGAATGGCGTCACTCAGGGCCGCGTTGTCATGGACGCGCAGGTCCCGGCGGAACCATACCAGTCCCTTTTTGAATTCTTTGTGCATAGCAGCCGTTAAAATAGATTTATGTCTGTCGATTCCGCATCCGTCAATTTGACCAACCACTTTTTGATCGCGATGCCGGGTTTGGAAGATGCCATATTTTTCAAGAGCGTGGTTTTCGTCTGCGAGCATAGCCCCCGGGGGGCCTTGGGCTTGGTCATCAACAAGCCCGCCGATATGGACATGGAAGCGCTGTTCGGCAAAATAGATTTACCTCTGAAGCGCCTCGACTTGGTCGCCAGCCCCGTATTTCAGGGTGGGCCGGTGCAAACCGAACGTGGCTTTGTACTGCACGAAACCGTGCGTGCTGAAGGCCAGGACCCCAACCAGTCTCTGTATGCGTCTACGATGACCATCCCTGGTGGTCTGGAAATGACCACGTCCAAAGACGTCTTGGAGGCGTTGTCGACAGGCTCGGGTCCGCAACGTGTTTTGGTATCTCTGGGCTACTCGGCTTGGGGTGAAGGGCAATTGGAAACGGAATTGGGCGAGAACAGCTGGCTGACGGTAGACGCCGACCCCACAGTCATCTTTGAAACCCCAGTGGACCAGCGCTACGACAAGGCTTTGGCTTTGCTGGGGCTGCAGGCCTGGATGCTGTCCACGCAGGCGGGCCACGCGTGAGCGAGTCCACATCTTCTGCGTCTCCATCCACGCCGCCGGAAGTTCCCGCACACTTTGCCACTTTTTTAGCTTTTGACTTTGGCGCCAAGCGCACGGGTGTGGCGGTGGGCACCCGGCTGATGCGCAGCGCCCAGCCGCTGGGATCGATTGCGGCGGCGGGTGATGCCAAGTTTGAACAGATCGCCAAACGCATTGCCGAATGGCAGCCCGATGCACTGGTGGTGGGCGTGCCCTTTCACCCGGACGGTGCCAGCCACGAAAATACCTTGCGCGCACGCAAGTTTGCGCGCCAGTTGCATGGGCGCTATGGCTTGAAGGTTTTTGAGGTGGATGAGCGCTACAGCACCACCGAGGCGTTATCCAACGGCGCCAAAGATGCCGATGCGGCTTCAGCCTGCATCATTTTGGAACAGTTTTTTAGGAGTTGGGTGTGACCACATTGGCATTGGACGCAGAAGCGCTGTACCTAGACCTGCTCACGGGCGTGAAGGCGCTGTGCCAGCCCGCTACCCGTTTGGTGGGCATTACCTCTGGCGGAGCCTGGCTGGCGCAGCGGCTGCAGGCCGACATGGGCTTGGCTGGGCCGGCAGGTGTGATCTCTTCGGTGATGCACCGGGACGATTTTGCCCAGCGCGGCTTGTCCGGGGGCGGGCAAACGTCGCTGCCCTTCGATGTGAATGGCGCGGACATTTTGCTGGTGGACGATGTGCTGTTCACCGGCCGCACTTTGCGCGCGGTAATCAATGAGCTGTATGACTACGGCCGCCCGGCGCGGGTGCGCTTGGCGGTGCTGGTAGACCGCGGTGGCCGCGAATTGCCCATCCAGGCCGACTTTGTGGCGGCGACCGTGCGTCTTGAAGCCAAGCAATCACTGGCACTGCTGCGCGATGACGCCGGACGTTTGCGCCTGGATGTGGAGGAGACTTGAGCCATGCTGTACAAACGCAACCCCCAACTCAATAAACACGGTGAGCTGATTCACCTGCTGTCGATCGAAGGTCTGTCCAAAAATGTGCTGACCCACATTCTTGACACCGCTACCAACTTCGTCTCGGTCAACGACCGCGAAGTAAAGAAGGTGCCACTGCTGCGCGGTAAAAGTGTTTTCAATCTCTTCTTTGAAAACTCCACCCGCACTCGCACCACGTTTGAGATTGCCGCCACCCGTTTGAGTGCCGACGTCATCAACCTCGACATCGCCCGCTCCAGCGCGTCCAAAGGCGAGTCCCTGCTGGACACCATTGCCAACCTGAGCGCCATGGCGGCCGACATGTTTGTGGTGCGCCACAGCGAGTCTGGCGCACCCTACCTGATCGCCCAGCATGTGGCACCCCATGTGCACGTGATCAATGCGGGTGATGGCCGCCACGCCCACCCCACCCAGGGCTTGCTGGACATGTTCACCATCCGGCATTTCAAGAAAGACTTCAGCAATCTGACGGTCGCCATCGTGGGTGACGTGTTGCACTCACGGGTGGCCCGCTCCGATATTCACGCGCTGACGACGCTGGGCTGCGCCGAAGTGCGTGTTGTTGGCCCCAAGACCATCGTGCCCTCCGACATGGCGCAGATGGGTGTGCGCGTATGCCACACGCTGGAAGAGGGCATCAAGGACTGCGACGTGATCATCATGCTGCGCCTGCAAAACGAACGCATGAGTGGCGCGCTGCTGCCCTCATCACACGAGTTTTTCAAGAGTTTTGGTTTGACGCCCGAGAAGTTGCAACTCGCCAAGCCCGATGCCATCGTGATGCATCCGGGTCCTATCAACCGCGGTGTCGAAATCGACTCGGCGGTGGTGGATGGTCAGCAAAGCGTGGTCTTGCCGCAGGTGACTTTTGGCATCGCCGTGCGCATGGCGGTGATGAGTATCGTGGCGAGTAACGAGGCTTGAGGTGGAGAAACCAACAATGAACCTACTGATTCAAGGCGGCCGTGTGGTCGACCCCAGCTCCAAGCACGATGCCATCGCCGATGTGGCCTTACAGGACGGAAAGATTCTGGCCATCGGGCAGGTGCCCCCTGGCTTCAAACCCGACACCACGTTGGACGCCGCAGGCTGTGTAGTCTGCCCGGGCCTGGTCGACCTGTCGGTACGCCTGCGCGAGCCCGGCTACGAGCACGAAGGCATGTTGGCCTCCGAGCTGGCCGCTGCGGTGGCCGGCGGCATCACCAGCGTGGTGTGCCCGCCCGATACCGATCCCGTGCTGGACGAAACCGGCCTGGTAGAAATGCTGCGCTACCGCTCTGAGGGCTTGGGCCAGGCGCGTGTTTTTCCCTTGGGTGCCCTGACCAAAAACCTGCAGGGCGAGGTGCTGACAGAAATGCTGCAACTCACCCAAGCCGGGTGCGTGGGCTTCAGCCAGGCCGAGGTGCCTTTGGTCAACACCCAAGTCTTGCAACGGGCGCTGCAATACGCCAGCACCTTTGGCTACGCGGTGTGGCTGCGCCCGCAAGACTATTACCTGGGCCAGGGCGTGGCCGCCAGCGGACCACTGGCCACCCGCATGGGCCTGAGCGGCGTGCCCGTGGCAGCCGAGACCATTGCGTTGCATACGATCTTTGAGCTGGTACGTGCCACCGGTGCCCGCGTGCACCTGTGCCGCATCAGCAGCGCGGCCGGTGTGGCCCTGGTACGGGATGCCAAGGCCCAAGGTCTGGCGGTGACGTGTGACGTGAGCATGAACTCACTGCACCTGACCGATGTGGACATTGGCTACTTTGACAGTCGCATGCGCCTGAATCCACCGCTGCGCCAGCAGCGTGACCGCGATGCACTGCGAGCAGGCTTGGCCGATGGAACGATTGACGCACTGGTGTCTGACCACACACCGGTGGATGCTGATGCCAAGGTTTTGCCCTTTGCCGAATGCGAACCCGGCGCCACGGGCCTGGAGCTGCTGCTGAGCTTGACACTGAAATGGGCGCAGGAGCTGAAGGTGCCGGTCGAGAAAGCCCTTGGCACGGTGACCGTGCAGGCAGCGCAAGTCATTGGCGCGGCCGCTGGTCAAGCCGGGCAACTGGCGGTGGGTGCGGTGGCGGATATTTGCGTGTTTGACCCTAAGGCGCATTGGGTGGTGACGCCGGCTGAATTGAAGAGCCAAGGCCGCCACACACCCTTTAGCGGGCTGGAGCTTCCCGGTGTGGTGCGTGCCACGGTGGCCGGTGGCCGCCTGGCCTACCAAGCGACCCGCTAGAAATTGCCATGAAAGTTCGCTCATGAAGGCCTTGCGCGCGGCTTGGCGATTCTCCAAGGTCCTGGTCCATCTGGCCTATGGTCTGTGGATCATCCGCCGCGTGTTCCCGGGCTTGTCGACCGCAGAGCAAGAGGCGCGTGTGCAGGCCTGGGCGGTTGCCATGTTGGACCGGCTGGCCCTGCAACTGGTGGTACGCGGCAAGCCATCCCATGGCCCCGTGCTGCTGGCTTCCAACCATATTTCGTGGGCCGATATTGTGGTGATGCATGCGGCCCGCCACTGCCGCTTTATCTCTAAGGATGATGTCAAACACTGGCCCATCGTCGGCACCCTGGCCACGGCCGCTGGCACGCTCTACATCTCCCGCGAATCCCCGCGCGATGCGATGCGCGTGGTGCACCACATGGTGGAGTGTTTGAAAGCGGGCGATGTGCTGGCCGTTTTCCCTGAAGGCACGACGGGCGATGGCTCTTCACTGCTGCCGTTTCACGGCAATTTGTTGCAGGCCGCTATTTCTGCCCAATCACCGGTGCAGCCCGTGGCCTTGTCATTTACCGATGCCACCACCGGCCAGCACAGCCTTGCGCCGTGCTTCATTGGCGACGACACCTTGGTGCAGTCGCTGTGGCGCACGCTGCGTGCAGACAACCTGTTGGCCATAGTGCAATTCGGGGAACCTGAAGTTTCGAATGGGCGCGACCGCAGGCAGTGGGCACTCGATTTGCGCGAGACCATCGCCGCCCTGCGCGCCTAAGACTGGTTCAGCCTTCGCGCTGAAACGTCACCACATGGTCCACCTGGGCCTTGATGCCGATCCACTCGCCAATCTTGTGGTCGTGGTGGCTGGGCACCAGGGCCATCACCACCTGGCCGTTGGCCAGGCGCAGGGTGTACAAAAACTCTGACCCTCTGAATGACTTGCGCAGGATCTCGGCTTTGGTCGATGCGTCATCGTCGTGCACGATGTCATCGGCGCGCAAAAGCACATCGCACTGGCCGCCTTCAAATGCTGAGGGCACAGGGCACTCGGCCACGTCATCCAGATCGCCCAACGGCGTTTGCACCAGCGTCTGGCCGTTCACCGTGCTGATAGTGGCGGGCGTGAACACCCCGTGGCCAATGAAGTTGGCGACAAAGCGCGTGGCCGGTCGGTGGTACAGCGTGTAGGCGTCGTCCCATTGGTGCAGCAGGCCTTCGTGCATCACGCCAATCATGTCGCCGATGGCAAAAGCCTCCAGTTGGTCATGCGTCACAAACAAGGCGGTTGCTCCGGCAGCTTTCAGTATCTCGCGCACCTCGTGTGCCAAGCGTTCGCGCAGGTCCACATCCAGATTGGAAAAAGGCTCGTCCAGCAAAAGCAACTGCGGGCTGGGTGCCAGCGCCCGGGCTAAGGCTACGCGCTGCTGCTGGCCGCCGGACAGTTCGTGGGGAAAACGTTTTTCTGAGCCTGCCAGGCCCACCAAATCCAACACCTCGCGCACGCGCTGTTTGCGCTGTGCGCTGGGCAGATGCTGGATGCCAAAGGCCAGGTTGCGCTCCACATCCATGTGCGGAAACAGCGCGTAATCCTGAAACACCATGCCAATGCGCCGCTGCTCGGCGGGCAGGTGGGTGGTCGCATCGCTGACGGTCTGGCCTGATAGGCGAATCGAGCCGGCACTCACCGGCTCCAGACCGGCCACCGCGCGCAGCAGCGTGGTCTTGCCGCAGCCCGACGGGCCGATCAGCACGCCAATGTCTCCCGCCCGCAGCCCCAGAGTTACGTTTTGCACCGCGGCGCGGGCTTGTGCGGCCTGGGTCGCGTACTGCACGCGCAATTGAGACACTTCCAAAAACATGGTTTGAATTGTAGATGCTTACAATTCTCATTTAGATTCTTGGCCCGCGGCGGCCTTCTTCATGCGCTTTCCCCCTCTGTTCCGTTGGTTTCTGCTGGTGCTGGTCGCGGCCTTGATGCTGCCGGTGCTGGCCGTTTTTTCGTCCTGGGGCGCGCTGTTCTCACCGGATGGTGTTTCGCTGGGCTTGCTGCAGGAGATGTCCCGTACGGTTTTGCCCGACTACCTGTTCACCACCTTGATCCTTTGTGTGTTGGTCACCGTCGGTGTGGTGGTGGTGGGGCTGGCGTCGGCGTTGGCCGTGACGGTGTTTGATTTTCCGGGCCGCCGTTGGCTGGAGTGGGCGCTGCTGCTGCCGCTGGCCATGCCTGCTTACGTAATTGCCTATGCCTATACCGACTTTCTGCAGTTCAGCGGCCCGTTGCAAGTGGGGCTGCGCGCGGCGCTGGGCGTGGAGGGGCGTGTATTCCCCGAGGTGCGCAACGTCGGCGGGGCCGCGTGGGTGTTCACGTTTGCGCTGTACCCGTATGTGTACTTGCTGGCGCGCACCGCGCTGGGCGAGCGGGCCGGGCATTTGCTGGAAGCCGCCCGGCTGATGGGCGCGCCCTTGGGCCGCAGGCTGCGCGAGGTGGCGCTGCCGCTGGCCCGCCCCGCCGTGGCCGCTGGCGTGGCGCTGGCGCTGATGGAAACCTTGGCTGACTTTGGTGTCTCCAGCTACTTTGGCATTCAGACTTTCACCGCGGGTATTTACAAAGCCTGGCTGGCGATGGACAACCGTATGGCCGCCGCGCAACTGGCTACGTTGCTATTGATTTGGGTGGCAGTGCTGCTGAAGCTGGAACACCGCGCGCAGGCCCGCATGCGCTTTAGCGCCAGCAAAGGCGGCCGCCAGGGTACACAAGACGGTGCTGCCTATCGCCTGCATGGTGCGCGCATAGGGCTGGTGTGGGCTGTGTGCCTGGTGCCGGTGCTGATGGGCTTTGTGCTGCCGGTGCTCTTTATGCTGCGCCCGCTGTTGCTGGACACCAATGAGATCCCGTGGGCCCGTTTTGGCGATTGGGCGCTGAACAGCGTGCGCCTGGGTGCGTTGACCTCGTTGCTGGCCGTGGGGGTGGCCTTGGCGCTGGCGTTTAATCTGCGCCGCAGCGCGCATTGGAGCGGGCGTGTGGCCGTGCAGCTCGCCAGCCTGGGCTATGCCATTCCGGGCGCGGTGGTGGTGGTGGGCCTGCTGCTGCCGGTGGGCTGGATTCAGGAATGGCAACCGCAGTGGCAAGTGGGCTACTTTGTTACCGCCACGGCCTTTGGCATCGTCTGGGCCTACTTGGTACGCTTCTCGGCGGTGGCGCTGCAGTCCATCCAAAGCGGCTACAGCCGCGTGCCGGTGAGCTTGGACGAATCCGCCCGCATGCTGGGTGCCGGCAACGCGGCGCTGCTGGCGCGCGTGCACTGGCCGCTCTTACGCCGCTCGGTAGCTGCCGCGGCGCTGCTGGTGTTTGTGGACGTGATGAAAGAGCTGCCGGTCACGCTGGTGCTGCGGCCCTTCAACAGCGACACGCTGGCGGTGGTGGCGTATCAGCTGGCACGGGACGAGCGCCTGGGCGAGGCCGCGCTGCCGTGTTTAGCACTGGTGCTGGTCGGCCTGATACCGGTTATTTTGCTGAGCCGGACGCTGCGGGCGCGGGCTTAGAATTGGCTGAATGCTATTGATTTAGTAGCTGCTCCCGCACTATCCACGGCCTAGAACGCGTATTTGGCTTGAAATCAAGGCATTTTCACGCCCCCAGCGCTCATTTCAGCAGTACAGCGCCGTCTTCCGGCCAAGTGGTGGCAGACACGCGCATCAGGTTCATCTCAAAGATCTGTCTGGCCGCTCTGCCTTCCGCTACGTACTCCGCAATTTCGCGCCAGGTATCGCCCTTGAAAACGGCGGTGTAGCGGATCGTTGCATTCGGGCCCGCGGGCGTGGTCCAGACATAACCGTCGGTCGTGGGGGTGAATGGAAACTCCCCGCCGCGCCCCTGGCCCCAGGAGCGCAGTGACCAGGTTTTCTTCGCCAGATCATGCGACAGCACGCCCAGCGCGTGGAAGCCCAGCGAGCCGTCGGCCATGTAGCCGCGCCCCTCAATCATGCGCACCGTGCCCTCTAAAAATGGGCCGATTCGTTCGGTCTGCGTCATCTCCAGGCGTTTGCCGGTGGCGTCCAGCGTCCAGGCGGTGCCGCGCCATACGCCTTCCAGGTAGCTGAACTGCGCCATGGCGTCGCGTTGCTTGGCCACCAGTACGGCTGGGCTTTCTGGCATTTGCGCTTGGGCCGTGGGGCTGACGGCGGCGAATACAGAAGCCAGAACGATGCTGCTGAGTTTCATGGGGATGGAGGTCATACAAGTCCTTGGGTGGTACGTGAGAAAGAAAATGTGGGGCTGTTAAATACTGCCGGAGAGCAGTGCTTTGAGTTCGATCAGGTGCTGCTCAAATGCCAGGCGGCCAGACGGCGTCATCTGCATCTGCGTGCGCGGCTTTTTGCCCACGTGGTCTTTGATGACCGCGATGTATTCGGACTTCTCCAGCGTGGACAGGTGGGCGCCCAGGTTGCCCTCGGTGGCGCCCACGATGGCCCGCAGCCGGACGAAATCGATATATTCATCGGGCGGAAGCGTATTCAGAGTCGCCATGATCCTGAGCCGTACGGGCTGGTGGATGACGTCGTTCAGTTGGCCCATGTCAGACCCTTCGCATCCACACGCCTGTCAGCGCCAGAACGCCACCGCCGACGCACCCCATCCAGAGGTTGAAGTACGCGGGTAGCAGAAAGTAGCCCGACAGCGTCAAAACCCCCATCGTCACACCCGCCACCAGCCAGCGCAATCCACTCCAGCAGCCGATGATCGTGTAGCCACTGGCCACCAGCAGGCCAAAGAAGCCGGCCACCTGGCGGCCGCTGCGCACTTCAAAAATCAGCAGGGTGCAGAACACCAGTATGCCCAGCACCGCAGCCATGCCACCCAAGCGCCACAACATAGAGTGGTCGGTGCCCTTGTGCGTTAACTTGCTGCGCGCCAACACCACCGAACCGGCCATTCCCAGCAGATCCGCGCACAGCCAAACCGTACCCACCCGGCCAGGAAACACATCGCTCAAACAAAACCCCAAAAACCAGACCAGCGCCCACAGGGAAAAGAAGGGCGATGCCTGGTGATACCGGTACAGCGTGGTGCCACGCTGCGCGCTGTCCTGAACGATCTTCAGTGCGCTGCGCGCTTCGTACGCATCGATGGAGGGGGGTAATTTTGTCGTCATTTTGAAAATTATAGAGTACTCTGTGTTATAGAGTGAAAAATTTATAACGACTGAAATGCGTGAAAACAAGGGAAGTTCGGGGAAGGCCTTGCAGGGCAAGGCGGTGGACTGGTCGGGCACCAGGGTGTTTCGCTATGAATTTCATAGCTTGCCCCGCATATTCCACCTGGGCCACAGCCCGATTGGGCTTAAAAGCAAGGGCTTCTATGGTGCCCTCGACAGGAATCGAACCTGTATCTGCCCCTTAGGAGGGGGCCGTTCTATCCATTGAACTACGAAGACAGCGGCGCGATTGTAATTGCCTAGCCAGTTGGGGGCAGAGCTGAAGGTCTGCCCCGCAATTACCTTATTTGGTCAAGTGCCGCATCGCATCTTCCAGGCCTTTGATGGTCAGCGGGTACATGCGGTTGTGCACGATTTGCTGAATGACGCTGATGCTCTGGCGGTACTCCCATACGCCTTGCGGCTCGGGGTTGATCCAGGCGAACTTGGGGAAGGCATGAAGCAGGCGCTGCAGCCACTCCGCGCCAGCCTCTTCATTGTTGTATTCCACACTGCCGCCGGGCTGCAAAATCTCGTACGGGCTCATGGTGGCGTCGCCCACAAAGATCAGCTTGTAGTCCTTGTTGTACTTGCGGATGATGTCCCAGGTCTCAAACTTCTCGGCAAACCGGCGGCGGTTGTTCTTCCACATGAAGTCGTAGACGCAGTTGTGGAAGTAATAGAACTCCAGGTGCTTGAACTCGGTCTTGGTGGCGCTGAACAACTCTTCCACGCGCTGGATGTGGTCGTCCATGGTGCCGCCCACGTCCATCAGCAGCAGCACCTTGACATTGTTGTGTCGCTCGGGCCGCATCTTGATGTCCAGGTAGCCCGCATTGGCCGCCGTTTTACTGATGGTTTCGTCCAGATCCAGCTCGTCCTCATGGCCTTCGCGCGCAAACTTGCGCAGGCGGCGCAGCGCCACCTTGATGTTGCGCGTGCCCAGCTCCTGGGTGTCGTCGTAGTCTTTGTAAGCGCGCTGATCCCACACTTTGACGGCGCTGCGGTTGCGGCTCTTGTCTTGACCAATGCGAATGCCCTGCGGATTGTTGCCGTAGGCGCCAAACGGCGATGTACCGCCTGTGCCAATCCATTTGGAGCCGCCTTCGTGGCGCTCTTTTTGTTCTTCCAGCCGCTTCTTGAGCGTCTCCATCAACTCGTCCCAGCCCATTTTCTGCAGCTTGGCCAACTCCTCGGGTGAGAGCATCCCTTCGAGGTTTTTACGGAGCCACTCGGCAGGAATGTCCTTAGTGAAGTCCGCCACCATGTCGATGCCTTTGAAGTAGGCACCAAAGGCCCGGTCGAACTTGTCGTAGTGCTTCTCATCCTTCACCAGCGCGGTGCGGCTCAGGTAATAAAAGTCGTCGATCTTGTAGCCCGCTGCGTCATCGCTCCCGATGGCGCCTTGGGGTCCGACCACGCCTTTTTGCAGCGCCTCCAGCAGCGTCAGGTATTCCTTAACGGAGACCGGCAGCTTGGCCGAACGTAGGGTGTAGAAGAAGTCCAGTAACATCAATCTTCCAGTGGGCTAAAGCCATTCTGCTGAGCGAATTCGAGATTCTTGTCAGTTTGAGAAAGCAAGTCCAACATCGGGCTTGCCCATTTCAACGTTTGCATTCGATTCTCAAAGAAGTCGAACACTATCGAGACCGCTCTGGATTTTTCACCAATTTGGGTAAGTGAAGAAAGCGCGTACAGCACGAATTCATCCTCACTCATCTGAGCGCGAAGATAGTTCACCAAGTCGCGCCTTTCAGCGACTGTCAAACCTGGAGCATGCGCAGCAAATTTGAGTATTTGAAAGATCGAACGAAAAATATGTCCGAACGACATCTCCAGTGCATTTGGGAAGGGTCTGGTATTGCTGGTCAATAAGTTGCTGGTCTTGCCGATGTACCAGCAGGAAAACATCAGTTGGGACTCGAAAGAGGTGGTACTTGCGCAAGTGAACTTCTCAGACTTGGTTGAAGTTGCAACGATGTCTGGCGTGAAGTTACCTCTATCTTCCTGCGATAAAGTTGAAACAACGATTGCGAAGGCTGATCGGCCAGTGTATTTGGCCTTCAGCATCCCCTCTTGATGCCAGTGTTGGTGATCTGCAGTCAACTCAACACCGTTAACAAGTTCGCGATGTTGCTGGAGCAAATTGAAAAAGGTTTGTTGAGTGTTCTGCTTAATGAAGGCGATATTGGTCTCTTGCAGTTCTTTCTTTTGGAGTCGCCACACAGCCACTGCTACAAAAAGTGTGAGCAAAGAAATTAACGGATTCAGCAGACCACCCATGAAGTCACCAAATTGCCCCCACGCGTCAGACCGTTTCTGAAGTGGATAGCTAATAGGCACGAGATAGAGCGCCAAAAGTAGTAATGCTGCGCAGATCGCAATTAGCGGAGCGTTGTCAAGCCAGCGTTCTTGAGAGCCCCATTTGCTTTTTTTGTCTTTTGAAGTTTGCATTCATGGCTCCGTGGGATCAGCGTGGCTTGTCCAGCAGGTACACCAACTGGGCTTTCACCTCAGGCCACTCGCCGCTGCGCAGGCTGTACATCACGGTGTCTCGGATGGTGCCGTCGCGGCGCAGCGCGTGGCCGCGGATCACGCCGTCTTTGCGTGCACCCAGGCGCTCAATGGCGGCTTGGGATGCAAAGTTGAAGTTATCGGTTCGCCAGCCCACCACATGGCAGCCCAGCGTCTCAAATGCGTGGGTCATCAGCAGCAGCTTGGCGGTGGTGTTCACATGCGTGCGCTGGCTGCTTTTGCCATACCAGGTGTAGCCAATCTCCACTCGCTTCACTGCGGGCAGGATGTCGTGGTAGCTGCTGGTGCCCAGCACCTTGCCGCTGTTGGTATCCAGCACGGCAAACGCAAACCGGTTGCCCGCCTCGCGCATCGCCAACGCATCCTCAATGTATTTGCGGGTGCTTTCTGGCTCAGGCACGGAGGTCACGCGGATGTTCCACAGTTCACCGTCCGCCGCCGCAGCGCGCAGACCTGATTCGTGGTCCAGTGACAGTGGCACCAGTTCGATACCGCGTGCCGCCAGATGGACGGGCTCTACAAAAGCCATGGTTATTCCTCGTCTTTGGGCAGATTGCGGGCGCGCCATTTGCGTGCCAGTTGCAAGCCCAGCCCGCCGCCGCCGCCGGCCAGCAAAATGCCGCCGATGCTGGCATTGCTATAGCCTGGCGCAAAAATATCCCAGCCCAATAGTTGGCCTACCCAAAAGCCCAGCAGAGCGCCGCCCACAAAGCCAATAGCGTCCGAAAAGCCTTCTAGCAAAAGTTTGTTCATGGGTTTAGTCTTAGCGGTTGTGGCGTTGCATGAACATCAGCTTTTCAAACAGCGTGGTGTCCTGCTCGTTCTTCAGTAAAGCACCCACCAGCGGTGGCACCGACATCTTGTCGTCTTTGCTTTGCAAGGCTTCAGCGGGAATGTCTTCGGCCAGCAGCAGTTTGAGCCAATCCAGCAGCTCGCTGGTGGAGGGCTTCTTTTTCAGGCCCGGCAATCCGCGCACTTCAAAGAAAGTCTTCATGGCGGCGCTGACCAGTTCCTTCTTGAGACCGGGGAAGTGCACATCCACAATGCTTTGCATGGTGGTGGCATCGGGGAACTTGATGTAGTGGAAGAAGCAGCGGCGCAAAAAGGCGTCAGGCAGCTCTTTTTCGTTATTGGAGGTAATGAACACCAACGGACGGTGCTTGGCTTTGATCAGTTGGCGCGTTTCGTAGCAGTAAAACTCCATCCGGTCGATCTCGCGCAGCAAGTCGTTGGGAAACTCGATGTCCGCCTTGTCGATCTCATCAATCAGCAGCGCTACGGGTTGATCGGCCGTAAAGGCCTGCCACAGCACGCCCTTGATGATGTAGTTGTGGATGTCCTTGACGCGCTCGCCGCCGTCCACATCGGACAATTGCGAGTCGCGCAGGCGGCTCACGGCGTCGTATTCGTACAGGCCCTGCTGGGCCTTTGTGGTCGATTTGATGTGCCACTGCAGCAACGGCATGCCCAAAGCCTCGGCCACTTCCTCCGCCAGCATGGTCTTGCCCGTGCCGGGCTCGCCCTTGACCAGCAGAGGCCGCTGCAGCGTGATGGCGGCATTGACCGACAGCATCAGGTCCTGGGTGGCGACGTAATTCTTGGTTCCTTGGAATTTCATGGTGGGGGCCTGCTGGACTAAATAGAACGGGTGCGGTGCTTGGGCCGCTGAAGGGCAGCGTCGTCGATATAATGACTGAGTCGATTTATACCAATCACCGTCTGATTGTCTGCGCAAAATGAACAAACTGCTGTTGTCCCTGTCTGCCTTGCTCGTCGCTTCTGTGACAGCATTTTCCGCCCACGCTGAAGAAGTCAAAGGCGACGTCAAAGCAGGGCAAAAGAAAAATGCCATGTGCATTGGCTGCCACGGCATCGTGGGCTACCAGGCCAGCTTCCCTGAAATCCACAAGGTCCCCAAGATCTCCGGTCAAGGCGCGGCTTACATCGCATCCGCCCTGAATGCCTACAAAAAGGGCGAGCGCAAGCACCCCACTATGCGCGGTGTTGCTGAGTCTTTGACCGACCAGGACATTGCTGATTTGTCGGCGTTTTATGCAGCCAGCGGTGTCGTAGAAGGCACAGCACCTTTGGCCAAAGCGCCCGAGGGTTCTGCCAAGGCCATGGAGCTGATCACCAAAGGCGCGTGCGTGTCTTGCCACGGCGATAGCTTCAGCAAGCCTCTGGACCCCACTTACCCCAAGATTGCCGGCCAACACAGCGACTATTTGTTCGTGGCGCTCAAGGCTTACAAGGTCGAAAACAACCCCCAAGTGGGCCGTGGCAACGCGATCATGGGTGGTGTGGCCAAGCAGTTCTCTAATACTGAGCTGAAGATCATGGCGAATTACCTGGGCGGTTTGCCTACTGAGCTGAAAGTAGTGCCAGAGAACCGCTTTCGTTAAGACTTACAGCTCCAACAAAAAAAGCCGCTTCTTAGCGGCTTTTTTTTGTTGGGGTGAAAACTTTGTTGGCGTGGGCTCTGGCGGGTTGGGTGTTCTGCGCAGGTAAAGGAGGAGCCCGCGCAGCGGGCGGGGGACACGGAGCAGAGCATCCAACCCGCCAGAGCCCGGGGGGTTCAGTCTTTGGTAGCGTGCCGCTGCACGCAAGCGACGTAAACATTGCCGTCGGGCGGGCGACCAGACTGCTGGCTTTCCCACAGCATCGTGCCCAGGCACTCCATAGCCTCGTGGTGGGCCTGGTGCAATGAATCGCGTTTGCGTGTCAGTAGCTCCACCGCCTGGCGAATGCCGCGGGGCTGGTCGATGCTGCACTGTTCGCTGATAGACAAGTGCATGGACAGGTGCAAAAACGGATTGGTCTGGCCTTCCTTGACTTCACCCATCGCGCGCAGGGCCGCTTCCTCATCGGCAAAGTCAGCGGCGTACTCGGGGTGCTCGTCCATCCATTGTGCTGCTATTGTTTCGATAGCTTCCATGGCAGACCCCGCGCGGGCCTTGGCGTAGGTAGAGCAAAAAAAACGCCGAACATCGGCTTGAGAAGGACTGAACATGCCGTGAGATTAACACGGCACTTTAGTCCCCTGCGCGATGTCCGGCATTGCGCTCAATCGTAGTGTTTACAGGCGGTTGACGCCCGTCACATAGCCCACCAACAGGCCATCTGCGTAGATGGCACCTTCGGGCGCGCCCGCTTCGGCGTAAAATTCCAGGTGGCCGATATCCGCATGGCGCACCTTTTTTTTGGATGCCGCGATGCGCCGTGCCAGGCGGCTCAACATCCGGCTAGCGCCGCGCAAAACGGCGGCGACTGCATGGCGCAACCGGTGCTCTACGGCGTGCTCCGCTGGGTGATAACTCCAAGGCAAACTTTTTATCATGATAATTTCTCCTTGCCCCAGCCGGAGGATCGCTCAACTTCGGGGGCGTGTTTGGTAGTGGTTGATTTCAGTCATTCGTAACAATGCAATTGCCGGTATGCAGATGGGTACCCGGCTGCATTCACAGCCCCAGGCGGGGTGCCATCAAGAGGGGGCGGACGACTGTTGCCAGTGCCGGCCGGTGGTTGGTGTGGAGTGTGTCGCTTGCGGCTCAGAGCGCGAGGCCTGATTGCAAACTTACCTCAATGATAAACAAAATATTATCTTGAGCAATAGCTCATTACAAAAAAGTCGTTGACGTTACTTTTTTTGTTTCAGCGGCGCAACATGCACCTGGCTACGCAGCCACAGAGCGTGGGCCTCGTCAGACACCGCTTTCGCGGCGCTGGCGGTGGTTTTTGCCAATGGGTGCGAGGGCATTTTGGCCTTCGGTGCAGGGGCCGCGGCGGTGGGGGTGAGTACCTCGCCCAACAAATCCAGCAGCCGGGTGCGCGCCCGCTGGGGGTGGCGGCGGTAGTAGGTCAGTACCAGGCCAACGATAAAGCGTTCATCATCATCTTGCGGGCCAGGGCTCTCGCTGCCGACGGCAGGCACCACCAAGGTGGAAAGCGCCGAACTGGTCGCGTTGTGGATCTGGTCCATCCAGCCGTTGGGTTTGTGGCACAGCTGCTCAAACTGGCGCGCCAGGCGTTCGCCAATCTGGCGCGAGCGGCCCTTGATCTGGCTCCAGTAGCTGGGCTGCAACTGCAGCTTTTGGGCAAAGCGTCCCTCCAGCCCGCGCAGCGTGGCCGCGTCCGGGTGTTTGACGGTGTTGTTTACAAATTCATCAAACAGCGCCATCGCGTTTTGGAAGCGAATCTGGGCGAGGTCTGGCGTGCTGAGCATGCCCCGATGATAAACCGGCCTTTACCAGTGGCCATCGCCGACATCCCTGGCGGGGCGGGGGTAATCCCCAGCGTCCACCGCAGTTTTACTGCGCCTTTACCTGCCGCACATATGGCCTCTGCGCTTCGTCGGCACAGTTAAAGACTGGTGCGGCGCGGTACCGCGCACGCTTCACTATTGCCCCATTTTGGAGTTTTGACACGATGAAGTCTCTTTTTTCTCTGGCCGCCTGTGCCCTTGCTACTTCGCTCTTGCTGATGCCCACCGCGTATGCCCAATTTGGGGGAGCGGGCGGCGGAGGCATGCCAGGCAGCGGCGGTGCGCGCCATGGCGGTGCCAGCAAAGGCTGTGAACGCGAGGCCGGCAAAGAGGGCAGCAAAGAAGCCGGCCCTGCAGGTGCCGGTGCACCCGACATGGTTAGCGCTGACCAACTGAACTACCAGCTCAATGCGCTGCAAGTGGATATGCGGCTCACCCAAGAGCAAGCCACAGCTTGGAGTGCATTTGCCAGTCAGGTGCGTGCTCTGCAGGCCGATGCTGCGCGGGAGCGCAGCCGGGGGGTGTCCGCAGTGGGGGCGACCCCCACAGGTTCGGGCAGCATGCAGGCGATTCGCGCGTCGGTGGATCGCTCGCGCAACCGCATGACGGCGCTCGAAGACTTGGAGATGTCGGCCAAGGCCTTGTACGACTTGCTGCAAGTTGATCAAAAGGCCCAGGCCGATTTGCGCCTGATGCCTTTTTTGGCCCCTTTGCTCAGGGGCTAAAACTTACGGGGTGAAACTCAAGGCAGAACTCAAGGCGTGAAAGCCAGCCGGTAGTCCTGGGCAAAGGTGCGGCAGGCGTCTTGCATACGTTCACGCTGGTGCGCCAGAGCGGCCTCGGAGCTGCAGGCAAAGTGCTGCTCCTGGCTGGCAAAGGCTTTCAGGCTCTGGGCCACCGCGATCACATCCACCGCAGTGGCGGCAGCCACCGGGCGCAGCGCGGGGCGGCGTGAATCTTCCTTGTAGTGCAACCAGCGTGCAGCGTGGTTGGCCAAAGCTTTGGTGCGTGAAATACAGCGCACCAAAGGCCGGTCTGCCACCAGGGGCTCAAACGACCGGTCGATTGTGGCCATCCAGTCTTTCCATTTGAATTCGTTGAAGCGGTGCGCCAGGATGCAGGGTGCCCAGGGCACGCCCAGTGCATCGGCACAAATGCCGCCATGCAAAGACTCCGCCAACACGCGGGAGCAGGCGCGCAGTTCATCAATGACCTGGCTGGGTGACTGGCGAGGGTTGATAACCACCATATCCGCCATGGCACCTACCTTGTTCCAGTCAAAACTGTCCCAGGTGCGGTAGTGGGGAATCAGGCCAATTGGCCCCCGCTGCGCGTGCACGCGTCGGTTTTGCAGCTCGGGCCACAGTAGCGCAGAGTCGCCCAATGCGCGCTCTGCGGGGATACCAAAGGCCTTGGCGGTCAGCGGGCCGCGCACCCAGCGGAATTCCCAGCTGGCGTCGCGCTCGGCACAGGCATGCTCTCCTAGGCCGGAGCCGAGCACGATCTTTTTGGCCACCGCATCGTGGTGCCCATCGAGCAGGGTGCCTATGCCGAAAACCGTGAATTCAGCGGTGAGGCGGTGAAAGTCAGGAAACAGGCGCGGCCACAACAGCGTGTTGAGGTCATCACCGAAATTTCCACCATCGATGGGGCAGTATTTGATTGGCATGGACCCAGTGTCAAAGCCGTGCGGGTCTGCGCGGTGTCCGTCCGGTTAAGCCTAGGTAAAGAAGGAAACCAAATAGGCGTTTGACTATCAAATTCAGCAGTTCGGGGCATCATCGACGAGGGCGGGCCGGGTCAGCAGACCAGTGCTTGGTTTCGTTGAGCCCAGCATGCGCAGGATCCAGAGGAGATAAACATGAAACTCAAATCGACAATGGCAGGGGTGGCTGTGACGTTGCTTGCCACGGCTCTAGGGCCAACCTGGGCTGCAGGCCCCAACCCTAGCCCCGGATGGCGCGGCGACATCCGCCAGTTTGAAAGCCAAGACGCCTACCGTTGGCGCGCAGGCAACTGGCACCACGGCCCGCATGCTGGGCGCTCGGGCTGGTGGTGGGTGGCGGGCGGTATTTGGTACCTGTACCCGCGACCTGTTTACCCGTATCCAGACCCGTACCGGCCTCCCGTGGTGGTGGTTGAGCAGTCCGTACCCGTGGTGATTCAAGCCGCGCCCTCCGCACCCCCGCCACCGCCCACCCCGGCGGTGTGGTACTTCTGTGAAGCGGCCAATGGCTATTACCCCTATGTGCCAGCCTGCCCCACGGGCTGGAAAACCGTGCCGGCCACACCAGCGCCCGCCACGCCTATGACTCCGACCACGCCATGAAAGCCGCACTGCACCGTGGCGTGGGTTTAGCGATGGCGACCGTTGCGTTGCTGGTGGCCATGCCCGTCCAAGCCATCGATGGCCCCCGTGTAGTGATGGCACCCCCAGCGGGCAAGCCGCCGGATTTGTTTGCCGCCGAGGCTGATTTTTGCCGCAGTGAAGCGGACAGCGTGACCAGCACCGAGCCGCAAGGCCCCACCATCGTGTCATCGGCCGTGGTGGGTACGGTGCTGGGCGCTGCCGTGGGTTCGGTATTTAGTAGACGCCGCCATGACCGCACAGCGGCCGGTGCAGTGACCGGTTTGATTGTGGGCACCGCATCGGGTGCCAACCGCAGTGCCGTGAACGAAGCGCATGAGCAGCAGCGCTATGACGCCGCCTATGAGCAGTGCATGCTGGCCAAAGGCAATGTATCGCCCCGGTTTGCATACCGCCAGGCGGCTCCTGTTATTTACGCAGCAGCGCCGCCACCGCCGCCCACACGCTCTACTTCGCCACCTCCCAATACCCCCCCGCCACCGGCGTTGCCCACGTCGGCACCCGTGCGGTGATCGAGTGAGGCATGGGGCGCGGAGGATTGGGCCAGTTCCTGGCGCTCGCGGGCCATTTGCTCTTCAAACTGCTGGCGCCCCTGCTTGATCACGGACATCAGTTTGGCACTGTCTTTGTAGTGCGGGTGGAGTTGCTCAAACAGCTCCAGGTTGTGCTGGCGGAACCGAGAAACCGTTTGCAAAGATGCCTCAGGGGACTGACCCAGAATCTCCAGCACGCTGCGGGCGCTGGCCAGGCTGGACTCGAACATTTCCCGTTGCACCAGCATCACACCGCGGTCGCGCAGTTGGTTCCAGTGCGTCACATCGCGGGCACGGGCCACCAGGGGCAGGTCGGGGTAGTGCTCTTTGGCCAGGTCCACCACCGCCAGGCTTTGCTCCACATTGTCCACCGCCACCACCAGTAGCTTGGCCTTGGCAATACCCGCCGTGCGCAGCAGGTCCAGCCGCGTAGCGTCGCCATAAAACACGCGGTAGCCCACGCGGCGGGCCGTTTCAATCATCTCGGCATCATGGTCCAGCACCGTGCAGTTATAGCCTTGGGCAATCAGCACGCGGGCGATGATTTGCCCATAGCGGCCCATGCCGGCAATGATGACGGGGGCGTCTTGCTGCTCAGAAATTTCTTCCAACACCGGCACGCCGCAGTGGGCGTAGCGCGGCAGCAGCCAGCGGTCCATGGCCACCAGAATCAGTGGGCTTACCAGCATGGAGATGGCCACCGAGCCCACCAGTAAAGACGAGGTCTGGCTGGAAAACACATTGGCCCCCTCGGCCGCCTGAAACACCACGAACGCAAATTCACCGCCCTGGGCTAGCAGCAAGGTGAAGACTGGCCGCTCTTGAAACGGCAGGCCGATGTACCGCCCGATGCCGTAGATGACCGCTGCTTTCACCGCCAGAAACCCGACCACGATAGCCAGCATTTGCAGCGGGAATTCGGCCAGCACGCCAAAGTCAATGCCCATGCCCACGGCGATGAAAAACAAGCCCAGCAGTAAACCCTTGAAAGGTTCGATATTGGTTTCCAGCTCGCGGCGGTATTCGCTTTCGGCCAACAGCACACCGGCCAAAAACGCCCCCAAGGCCATCGACAGGCCGACTAACTGCATCAGCCCGGCAATGCCGACGACCAGCAGCAGCGAGGCCGCCGTGAAGATCTCTGGCGCGCGGCTGCGCGCAATGAATCGGAACACCGGGCGGATGGCGATGCGCCCGCCGAGCACAATGCCACCAATGACTGCTATTATTTTGAGAGCTTCTCCCGCATGATTGACGGGCGTTGTAGCCCCATTGGCCTCCAAACTTTGCCCTAAAAGGGGCAGCAGGGCCAAAATGGGGATGGCGGCAATATCCTGGAACAACAGAATGGAGAACCCGGCCTGGCCACTGCCAGTGCGCATCAAATTGCGCTCATTCATCACCTGTAGCGCAATGGCTGTGCTGGACAACGCCAAGCCCATGCCCGCCACCAACGCCACCCGCCAGGGCGCACCCGCCACCATGGCCAAGGCAAAAATCGCCGCGGTGCAACCCAGCACCTGGGCGCTGCCCCAACCAAAAATCGGGCGGCGCATGCTCCACAGGCGCTTGGGCTCCAGTTCCAGGCCCACCAGAAACAGCATCAGCACCACACCGAACTCGGCAAAGTGCAGGATGTCTTCGACATTGGTCACCAGGCCCAGACCCCAGGGGCCGATGGCCATGCCGGCCGCCAGGTAGCCAATGATGGAGCCCAAGCCGAGCGCCTGGCTCAGTGGTACGGCCACCACAGCGGCGCTCAGGTAAATGAAGGTGTTTATTAACCAGGTGGGGGCGGGTGTTTCCATGGCGCTAACATAGCATTACTTTAATGAGGGGTGTTCTCGGTACAGACCGTAGTCTGCACTGCAGACCCGTCCTGTCATCTACAAGGGAGTGCAGCGTATGCCAGTGGTTGTTGTAGCAAATCCAAAAGGCGGCGCTGGCAAGTCGACGCTGGCCACCAATATTGCGGGCTATTTCGCCGCACGCGGCCATGCCGTGATGTTGGGCGACGCCGACCGGCAGCAGTCCTCGGCGCTGTGGCTGGGCCTGCGCCCCGCCGCCGCGCGCAAGATCACCACCTGGGATATTGACCGCGATGCGATTGCCAAGCCGCCCAAAGGCACGACGCATGTGGTGCTGGACACACCCGGTGGTCTGCACGGCGCGCGGCTCAATGAGGTGCTGAAGATCGCCAACAAGATCGTCATTCCGATGCAGCCCAGTGTTTTCGATATTTTTGCGACACGCGCTTTTTTGGACCAGTTGGCGGCGCACAAGCACGCCGACCGGATCAAGATCGGGTTGATTGGCATGCGGGTGGACGCCCGCACGATTGCCAGTGACAAGCTGCACGAGTTTGTGGATCAGTTGGGCGTGCCGGTGCTGAGCTATTTGCGGGACACGCAAAACTACATCCATTTGGCCGCTCGTGGGCTCACGCTGTTTGATGTGGCTCCTGGCCGGGTGGAGAAAGATTTGGTGCAGTGGGAGAGTATTTGTGAGTGGCTGGAGGCTTAGGCGTTACTTGCTAGCGCTGGGATTTTGGGCGCCATAGCGCTTTGCTCCGTGTCCCCCGCCCGCTGCGCGGGCTCCTCCTTGACCTGCGCAAAACGCTATGTCGCCCAAACTCCCGACATGCATGTGCTTTGTCGCTGGGTTTACAGCCCCAAGCAGCCCCTGGGCTTAAAGTCCTCGCATGAAAACATTCCAAACATTGGCCGAAGTGGCCGCGCTGGTGGGCCAAGACGTTGCCGAGAGCGACTGGATCACCGTTACCCAAGAACAAGTCAATCTGTTCGCCCAGGCCACGGGCGACCACCAGTGGATTCACGTGGACGTGGAGCGGGCCAAGGCTGGTCCGTTTGGCGCGCCTATTGCGCACGGGTTTTTGACGCTGTCGATGTTGCCGCGCTTTTTTGAGTCGGCCCTGCACATTTTGCAAACCCGTATGGGTGTGAACTATGGCTTGAACAAGGTGCGGTTTACGTCGCCCGTACCCGTGGGCAGCCGCCTGCGCGCCCGCATGAAGCTGCTGGCCTGCGACCCAATTGACAACAACGGTATGCAGATGACATGGGAAGTGGCGGTGGAGCGCGAGGGAGTCACCAAGCCGGTGTGCATCGCCGAGTCGATTGCGCGCTCTTACCCTTAAACGGTAGCGATAGGCGCGGCGGCCTGAAAGCCGTTTTGCCGCCAGGCTTCAAACACCGTCACCGCCACGGCGTTGCTCAGATTCAGGCTGCGCTGGCCCGGCAGCATCGGGAGTTTGAGGCCCTGTGCGGGCGCAAAGCTGGCGCGCACGGCGTCTGATAAACCTTTGGTCTCCGAGCCAAACACCAGCCAGTCACCCGGCTGAAACGCTACGTCGTGCACCCGGCCTGTGCCGCGTGTGGTGAGCGCAAACAGGCGCGTGGTGTCGGGCTTCTCGGTTTGCAAAAAAGTATCCCAATCGGCGTGTTTGCGCAGCGTTGCGTACTCGTGGTAATCGAGCCCAGCACGGCGCATGTGCTTGTCGGCCATCGAAAAACCCAGTGGCTCCACCAAGTGCAGCGTGCAGCCAGTGTTGGCCGCCAGGCGGATGACGTTGCCCGTATTGGGTGGAATTTCGGGCGCAACCAGAACAATATGAAACATGGGCGGTATTGTCATTCAGTCCGAGCAAAGACCAAGGCGGTGATGTGGGCAGCCCCTGCATGGCGGATCACCCGTGCCGCCGCCGCCAGCGACGCGCCACTGGTCATCACATCGTCCACCAGCACCACGTTTTTGCCGCGCAACTGGTCGATCTGCAGCGGGTCAATCGCAAACGCATCGCGGACGCTGGCCAGGCGCTCGCTGCGCGGGAGGCTGCTCTGGGGTGGCGTGTCTTTGATCCGCAGCAGCACTTCGGTCTGGCATTTGCCGGGCTCCAGCGCCTGGGCCAGCAGTTGGGCCTGGTTATAGCCCCGCCATTGCAGGCGTGCTTTCGACAAGGGCAGGGGCAGCAGTACATCCGCAGCGTCCAGCGCTGGCTCCACCCACGGGGCGCTGCGCATCAGCAGCGCCAAGCCACGCGCCCATGCCGGGTGCTGTTGAAATTTGAAGGCCACGACCAGATCCGACCACGGGTAGGCGTAGGCCACGGCGGCCAAGCACTGGTCTACGGGTGGCGGCTCACGCAGGCAGGCTCCGCATTGGGTGGCGCTGCCGGTCAGCGGCAGGGCGCAGGTGTGGCAGCGATGTTGGGGCTGGGCAAATTGGCCCACGCAGGCCTCGCACACCGGCTGCGAGGGCCAACTGTGGCAGACCGCGCATTGGCTGGGCATGTGGCGCGATAGACCTTGCAGCAGGGTACGAAACATCGAGCCAATATACTCGCCACGCTCTGCCCTATCCCATGCCTACCAGCCGCCCCCCCACCCTTGATGCCACCGCCGCCGCGCGTTGGGCTGCGCTGTTGCCGTCGCAGCCCATGGCGGCTTCGCCCTGGCTGCACGAAGAAGTGGCGCGCCGCATGGAGGACCGCCTGCAGTGGATGACCCTGAAGCCCGCCACTTGGCTGCATTGGGAGCCACTGCGCGGAGGGGTGCAGGCCCAAGCTCTGTTGGAGCGTCGCTATCCAAATTCAGAGTGTTTTATGCCCGAAATGCCCATGGATAGTGCGGGAGCAGCTTCTAAATTTATAGCAAAACCGTGGTGGAGTCCGCAGCGCTGGATGGGACCGAAGCGGCACTTTCGGCTCCCTGACGCGCCCGTTCAAATGCTGTGGGCGAATATGGCCTTGCACATGGCACCTGACCCACAGGCGTTGATCGCCCAGTGGCACAGCCTGCTGGCCAGCGACGGGTTTTTGATGTTTTCCTGCCTGGGGCCCGACACGCTGGGTCAACTCCGCCGGGTGTATGCGCAGCAGGGTTGGCCCTTGCCATCCCACGATTTCACTGATATGCACGACTGGGGCGACATGCTGGTGGGTGCAGGGTTTGCCGAGCCCATCATGGATATGGAGCGCATCACGCTGAGCTACTCCAGTCCGGAGGCGCTGCTGGACGAGCTGCGGCAACTCGGGCGCAATCTGAATATCCACCGCTTCGCGGGCCTGCGTGGCCGGGGCTGGAAGGCCCGCTGGCTGGAAGCCGTGCGCGCCGGGCTGACCCCGCCAGGTGGCGATGGGCGTCTGACTGTGACCTTTGAAGTGGTCTACGGCCACGCCTTCAAACCCAAGCCCCGACTTGCCGTAGCGCCCCAGACTTCCATTTCATTGGATGAAATGCGGGCCGCTTTGCGCCAACCCCGGTCCGGGGCAGCCTGAATCGATGCCCGCACAGGCCTGTCGGGATAGCTGGCACCGGTCCTGGGCCAGGTTCGCTGGGCTACAATTGCCCCTTGGAAAATCAAGGCATACCCCTTGATTGCGGACCCGGCTTCTTGGAGCCGGTCAATGCAGGCAAAACGCATGACAAATCTGGTTTTCCGGTTTGCAACGGTGCAAGGGCGCAACATCCAGTGGTTTTTACAGCGTAATTGTTCGGTGACTCCCGCGCAATTGGCGGCGGTTTACCTCTCACTGTGTTTCGTGTCCCTGGCAATTTCCGGTTTTTTTTGGATGCAAGGGGCCACCTTGGTGCTGCCCTTCGCCTTTCTTGAAATGCTGATGTTGGGCGTGGCCTTTTTTGTTTACGCCCGGCATGCTACCGATGGGGAACGCATCGTCTTGCAAGACGGTCGTTTGCTGGTGGAGCTGGAGTGCGGTGGCAAGCTGGAGCGGTCCGAATTCCTGGGTAACTGGGTGCGGGTCGAGCCGGGCGCTTACGACAAGTCGTTGATTGAGCTGACTGGGCAGGGCAAAACGGTACGGGTAGGGCGCTTTGTGCGCCCCGAACTTCGCCCGGCTTTGGCCCGTGAGATTCGGTTGGCATTGCGGATGGTTTGAGGTGGTTTGAAGCAGGTCTGGCTTAGACTTCTAAGGTTTTGGTTTTATGGGGCATTCGAAAGTGAACATGATGAAGCGCATTTTCAACACGTTGGTCACGCTGCTGCTGGCAGCTGGGGCTTGGATGGGTTCAGTGGTATTTGGTGTTGCCTACGCCACTGGCGTGACTGGCGACTTGCCAGGTGGCCCGGCCGTGAATCAATTGAATCTGCACCCCGCTGTTACCGCCATCGCGCGGGAGCAGCAGTGGCTGCACTGGTTCATGATGATTTTGTGTACTGTCATCTTTTTTGCTGTGTTCGCGGTCATGTTCTATTCGATCTGGAAGCACCGCAAGTCCAAGGGCCACAAAGCTGCCACCTTCCATGAGTCGGTTAGCGTTGAAATCATCTGGACCATCGTTCCTTTCGTGATCGTGATTTTGATGGCTCTGCCCGCTACCAAAGTGGTGGTGGCTATGAAAGACACCACCAATGCCGACCTGACCATCAAGACCACGGGCATGCAGTGGAAATGGGGCTACGACTACCTGAAGGGTGAGGGTGAAGGAATTTCGTTCGTCTCCACTCTGGATGCCAATCAGCGCGAAATGTCCAACAACGGCGGCCCCAAGGCTGGCGAAGTCCCTAACAACGACTACCTTTTGAAAGTCGACAACCCGTTGGTGGTGCCCGTGGACCGCAAAGTCCGCATCATCACTACGGCCAATGACGTAATCCACGCTTTCATGGTGCCAGCTTTCGGTATCAAGCAAGACGCTATCCCGGGTTTTGTGCGCGACACCTGGTTCCGTGCTGAAAAAGTGGGCGACTACTACGGCCAGTGCGCCGAACTGTGCGGCAAAGAGCACGCTTACATGCCTATCCACGTGAAGGTCGTGTCCGCAGAAGACTACAGCGCCTGGGTGGGTGCAGAGAAGAAGAAGCTGGCCGCCAAGGCGGATGACCCAAGCAAGGTCTGGGCTTTGGACGATATCGTGAAGCGCGGCGAGAAGGTCTACGCCCAAAACTGCGCGGCCTGCCACCAAGCCAACGGCAAAGGCGCTGGTGCTATCAAAGCATTGGATGGCGCAGCCGTGGTGCTCGATGCTGACCACAAGAAGCAAATCCTGGTTTTGCTTAATGGGCAAAACAACAATTCGATGCCGTCCTGGAAAGCCTTGAGCGACACCGATATTGCAGCCGTGATTAGCTACACCAAGAACAATTGGTCCAACAAGACTGGCCAAGTGGTTCAGCCCGCCGAAATTTTGGCGCTGCGCAAGTAATGCAGCCCCGCTTCACGGCTGATATCCGCGGATAGATAAGATTTTTGAGAATTGAGAAGGACACCAGAATGAGCGCCGTTTTAGACCATCACGATCACGCCCATGACGATCACCACGACCACCATGCCCCCACGGGCTGGCGTCGGTGGGTCTTCGCGACCAACCACAAAGACATCGGTACTTTGTACCTGCTGTTCTCCTTCACCATGTTGATGGTGGGCGGCGTTTTGGCGCTGCTGATCCGCGCCGAGCTGTTTCAGCCGGGCTTGCAATTGGTGAACCCGGAGTTGTTCAACTCCTTGACGACCATGCACGGACTGATCATGGTGTTCGGGGCGATCATGCCGGGCTTCGTCGGCTTTGCGAACTGGATGATTCCGCTGCAGATTGGTGCGGCTGATATGGCTTTTGCCCGGATGAATAACTTCAGCTTCTGGCTGATGATTCCGGCGGCTTGTATGTTGGTGGGTTCGTTCTTCATGCCTGGTGGCGCACCCGCTGCTGGCTGGACGCTGTACGCACCGCTGACCTTGCAAATGGGTCCCTCCATGGACGCTGGTATTTTTGCCATGCACATCCTGGGTGCCTCTTCCATCATGGGTTCGATCAACATCATCGTGACCATCCTCAACATGCGCGCCCCTGGCATGACACTGATGAAGATGCCGATGTTCTGCTGGACTTGGTTGATTACCGCTTACTTGCTAATCGCCGTGATGCCCGTGTTGGCTGGTGCGATCACCATGACGCTGACAGACCGCCACTTTGGCACCAGTTTCTTCAACCCCGCTGGCGGTGGTGACCCGGTGATGTACCAGCACATCTTCTGGTTCTTCGGCCACCCCGAGGTGTACATCATGATCTTGCCGGCCTTCGGCATCGTCAGCCAGATCGTCCCCGCATTTGCGCGCAAAAAGCTGTTCGGCTACGCCTCCATGGTGTACGCGACCTCTTCTATCGCGATTCTGTCCTTCATCGTGTGGGCGCACCATATGTTCACCACCGGCATGCCGGTGACAGGCCAGCTGTTCTTCATGTACGCAACCATGTTGATTGCCGTGCCGACCGCCGTGAAGATCTTCAACTGGATCGCCACCATGTGGCAAGGCTCCATGACGTTTGAAACCCCGATGCTGTTCGCGGTGGGCTTCATCTTCGTGTTCACCATGGGTGGCTTCACCGGCCTGATTTTGGCCATGGCGCCAATCGACATTCAGCTGCAAGACACCTACTACGTGGTCGCCCACTTCCACTATGTGCTGGTGGCGGGTTCTTTGTATGCGATGTTTGCTGGTTACTACTACTGGTCGCCCAAGTGGACGGGTGTCATGTACAACGAAACCATGGGCAAGATCCACTTCTGGTGGTCGCTGATCGCGTTCAACGTGACCTTCTTCCCAATGCACTTCTTGGGTCTGGCCGGTATGCCTCGTCGTTACGCCGACTACCCGATGCAGTTTGCCGACTTCAATGCGCTGGCATCCATAGGTGCCTTCTTCTTCGGCTTCGCCCAAGTGTTCTTCTTCCTGTTTATCGTGCTTCCAACGATGATGGGCAAGGGCAAAAAAGCGCCGCAGAGACCGTGGGAAGCTGCAGAAGGCTTGGAGTGGGAAGTCCCATCGCCTGCGCCGTTCCACACCTTTGAGACTCCGCCCAAGCTGGACGTGACTGCCACCAAGGTGATTGGCTGAACATGACCCCCGAGCAAAAGAAAGCCAACCGCAAAACGGGCCTGATTCTGGCGTCCGTGGCCGTGGCATTTTTTGTCGGCTTTATGGTCCGCATGGTCCTTTTGTCGGGCAAGTGATGAAGCTCAAGCGCGAAAATACGCGAATGGTCGGCAAGCTGGCAGTTATCACGCTGGCCATGTTCGGATTCGGCTACGCGCTGGTGCCGATTTACAGGGCGATTTGTGAAATGACCGGTATCAACGTGCTGGCTTTGGGTGAGCAGACGGTGACAGGCCAAAAAGCCACATTGCCCGCCAATACCCAGGTAGACACCAGCCGCACGATCACGATTGAATTTGACGCCAATAGCCGCGGTCCTTGGGATTTCAAACCTGCGCAGCGCTCGGTAAAAGTGCATCCGGGTGAGCTGACCACGGTCATGTACGAGTTCCAGAACATTCAGAACCGTCGTATGTCCGCGCAGGCCATTCCCAGTTACGCACCGCAGCAGGCGCAGCCGCATTTCAACAAGTTGGAATGCTTTTGTTTTAACCAGTACACGCTGGAGCCGGGTGAGAAGAAGTCCTGGCCGGTGGCCTTTGTGATTGACCCCAAGCTGTCCAAAGACGTGACGACGATTACCTTGTCGTACACCTTCTTTGAAGTGGGTGGCAAGACGCCGCCTGCCCCGGTGGCTGTGGTCAAAGACCATGGCGCGAAGGAGCAGTCGTGAGTGAGCTTGAGTCTCCAGCACCGGCGCAGTCTGGAAGTTTTGTGCGCAGCATCAAGCTCGTGGCATGGTCTTTTTTGGGTATTCGCAGCAAACAGGGTTACCAGCAGGATCTGGCCAAAGTAAACCCGCTGCATGTGATGCTGGTGGGCGTCATAGCAGCTCTGCTGCTGGTAGGTTTTCTGATTGGTTTGGTTAATTGGGTGGTTGCAAAATAAGTCCCCGGTCTGCGGGGTAGGATTGACAAGAATTTGGAAGGAATGGAGCTGAAATGAGTTCAACAACACACGGCACAACCCCGTACTACTTTGTACCCGGTCCCTCACGCCACCCGGCTATGGCCGCCTTGGGCCTGTTTTTTGTGATCCTGGGCGCAGGCCAATGGGTCAATGGTGCCGAATGGGGCATGTATTCCCTGGTCTTTGGCCTGCTGTGGTGGCTGGGCGTCTTGTACCAGTGGTTTGGTGACGCTATCTCCGAGAGCGAAGGCGGTCAGTACGGTCGCAAGATCGATCTGTCCTTCCGCTGGAGCATGAGCTGGTTCATCTTCTCGGAGGTCATGTTCTTTGGCGCGTTCTTTGCCGCTTTGTGGTGGGCGCGTATGCACTCTGTGCCTGCACTGGGCAGCCTGGATAACGCGGTGTTGTGGCCTGACTTTAAGGCCGTGTGGCCCAGCGTGGCCGCCGGTGTCACGGGTTCTCCTGCCGGTATCGTGGAGCCCTTCACCACGGTCGGCCCGTTTTGGTTGCCCACCATCAACACTGCTTTGCTGCTGACATCCGGTGTGACCCTGACCATTGCCCACCATGCCTTGATTGCTGGCAACCGCAGCAAGACCATCGGCTTCATGTGGCTCACCGTCGTATTGGGCGTGATCTTCTTGGGTGTGCAAGGTTATGAATACCACCACCTGTACACCGAGTTGAACCTCAAGCTCAGTTCGGGCGTGTATGGTTCCACCTTCTTCATGTTGACCGGCTTCCATGGCTTCCATGTGTTCGTCGGTATGTTGATGCTCTTGTTCATCACGCTGCGTCTGCAAAAAGGCCACTTCACGCCTGAGAAACACTTCGGTTTTGAAGGTGCAGCCTGGTACTGGCACTTTGTGGACGTGGTCTGGTTGGGCCTGTATGTCCTGGTCTACTGGCTCTGATTACATTAGCCCCCGACAAAAAAGGCACCGCTTGCGGTGCCTTTTTGATTCTGATGCGCAGTGCGCAACAGGCTCGGGTTTATTTGCCCTGTGGCAGCCCGGTAGGGTGGATATAGCCCAGCTTCCAGGCCAACAAAATGCAAACGAATAGCAAAACGGAAAAGCCCACCCGCAAAGCCAATGCGTTGGCCATGCGTTTGGTTTTGGCCTCGGCCGTATTGCCGCCGCGCAACATGAAAAATAGCGCTGCGCCCAGGCTTCCCAAAATGGCCACAAAGGCCAGTGCAACAAGGTAATTCATGAATAGGATTATCTGGTGAATCCCCGTATTCGGTTGGTAGTCCTATTGATAGGCGCTGTGTTGACGGTGGCATTGACCACCTCGCTGGGCTTTTGGCAATTGCGTCGCGCGGCTGAAAAAATTGCCTTGCAAGAGACCATGGATGACCAGGGTGCCAAGACGCCACTGACCGCCACGAAGCTACGCCAAGCGGCGGACCCACTGCCCTTGGTGCACCAGCGCGTGCATTTGCGTGGCACCTGGGCCGCTGCGTCTACAGTGTTTCTGGACAACCGGCAAATGGAAGCCAAGGTCGGCTTCTTTGTACTCACCCCGTTGGTGCTGGAAGGCGGCGGCGCGGTGCTAGTGCAGCGCGGCTGGGCCCCCCGCAATTTTGAGAATCGCACCCAACTGCCGCAGGTAGAAACCCCTTCGGGCACGGTGGAGATGGAGGGCCGCATAGGCCTCCCGCCGTCCAAGCTCTTTGAGCCCGGCACTGCTACGGCTGGCACAATCCGGCAAAATCTCGATTTGGCGCAATTCCGTGCTGAGATCGGCTTGCCCTTGATGGCGGTGACCGTGCTGCAAAGCGGTGCACCCAGTGAGGGATTGCGCCGTGCGTGGCCCGCTGTCAACCTTGGCGTGGACAAGCACTACGGATACGCCTTTCAGTGGTTTGCGCTGGCCGCCTTGGTCGCCGCGTTGACCCTCTGGTTTCAAATCATTCGCCCCATTTACCGACGCTCCCACGAGCCCAAACGCCATGTCTAGCGCACCACCCTCTGCCAAGCCCGCCGCCCAAGACGAACCCTTGGGAATGACCGTCCACTCCATGCCCGCGCCCGAGCAATTGGGCGAGCCCGCAGAGGGCCGCACGCGCACCGGGCGCTGGAAAATGATCGCGGTGATGCTGGTGTGTGCTGCACCCGTGATCGCGTCGTATTTCACCTATTACGTGGTGCGCCCGGATGGCCGACGCAACTTTGGCGAGTTGATCGACCCGCAGCGTCCTTTGCCCGACGTCGTCGCGCACAACTTGCAGGGTCAGCCGGTCAACTTGAAATCGCTCAAAGGCCAATGGCTGCTAATGAGCACAGCCGCGGCGGCGTGTGATGATGCCTGCGCCCGCCATCTGTATTTGCAACGCCAACTGCGTGAGGGCCTGGGCAAAGACAAGGACCGTCTGGACTGGGTCTGGCTGATTGCCGACAGCGCCCCGGTGCCTGACCAACTGTTGCCCGCACTCAAAGAAGCCACCGTATTGCGCGTGCCGCAAGCCGAGCTGTCCCAATGGCTGGAAGCCCAGGCAGGCCACGCGCTGAACGAACACCTGTACTTGGTCGACCCGATTGGCAATTGGATGATGCGCTTTCCACCGCAGTCGGACAACGCGACGGCCGCCAAGACCAAACAAGATTTGTTGCGCCTGATGCGCGCGTCCGCATTCTGGGACAAGGGCGGCCGTTAAGGCCTGGCCGTCGACCCGCTTACCGTTCTCTGCTCATGCACCATACCTTGTACGACCTGTCTCCGCTGCTGCGCCTGCTGATGGTGGGTGCGGCGCTGGCCGCGTTGCCGCTGCTGTGGGTGGGCTTGCGCAACCGCAAGGCTAGTACCGCGCACCGTCTGCGCGCGCTCACGCTAGTCACACTGTTTTTGACCTTTGATCTGGTGATGTTTGGTGCCTTCACGCGCCTGACCGACAGCGGCCTGGGCTGCCCGGATTGGCCGGGTTGCTACGGCAATGCCTCGCCACTGGGCGCGCACGCCGAGATCACGGCCGCCCAAACTGCGCTGCCCACCGGGCCGGTCACGCACGACAAGGCCTGGGTAGAAATGCTGCACCGCTACTGGGCCTCCAGCGTAGGCGGGCTGATCATGGTGCTGGCGGGCATGGGCTGGTGGCTGGCCACGGGTGCGCGCAAAACCCGCACTGACAACCAGGCTGCGCCCAACCCCTGGTGGGCCACGGCCACACTGGTGTGGGTGTGTATTCAGGGTGCCTTCGGGGCGCTCACGGTCACGATGAAGTTGTTTCCGGCCATCGTCAGCCTGCATTTGCTGGGGGGCTATGTGCTGTTGGCGCTGCTCACCGTGCAGGCCGTGCAATGGACGCGGCACAGCCAGCGCACGCAGCCCACTGCCGTGGGCAAGGGCTTGCGCGCGTGGATGCTGCTGGGCTTGCTGATGCTGGTCATCCAAGCCGCATCCGGCGCGTGGGTCAGCACCAATTACGCGGTGTTGGCGTGCACCGAATTTCCACAGTGCCAGGGCCAGTGGTGGCCCGACATGGCGTTTGGGCAGGGCTTTACGCTGTGGCGCGCACTGGGGATGTCGGCGGATGGCTCGGGCATTCCTTTTTCTGCGCTCACAGCCATTCATGTAGTGCACCGCATGCTGGCGCTGCTCACGGTACTGACGCTGGGCGGCCTGTGCGTGGCGCTGTGGCGCAGCCGGGCGTTCCCCTTTCTATCGCGCGCCCTGTTGGGTGTTTTGCTTTTGCAGTTGGCCACCGGCGTGAGCAACGCGGTGTTGGACTGGCCGCTGCTAGCCGCCGTATTGCACACCGGCGGCGCTGGCGCCCTGGTCGTCATTTTGGTAGCCCTGCTGAGCAATTCGGCAACCGGGCCACAGACACGGAGATTGAACCCATGACCGCCTCTACCTCGCCGCCATCGGTGCTGCTCCAGTTCCACGCGTTGACCAAGCCACGCGTGATCCAGTTGATTGTTTTTTGCGCGCTGATCGGCATGGTGCTGGCCGTGCCCGGCGCACCTAGCTGGGAGCAGGTGCGCCTGGCCCTGGTGGCTTGCGCTGGCATCTACCTGGTGGCTGGTGCCGCCGCCGCCTTCAACTGCATTGTGGAAAAAGGCATTGATGCGAAGATGAAGCGCACCGCGTGGCGGCCCACGGCGCGTGGCCAGCTCACCGACACGCAAACCCTGATCTTCTCAGCTGTGCTGTGTATCGCTGGCTCCACCATCCTGTACCGCTGGGTGAACCCGCTGACCATGTGGCTAACCTTTGCCACCTTTGTCGGCTACGCAGTGATCTACACCGTCATTCTGAAACCACTCACGCCGCAGAACATCGTCATCGGCGGCGCGTCGGGTGCCATGCCGCCGGTGCTGGGCTGGGCCGCGATGACCGGCGATGTCGCCCCTGAAGCGCTGATTCTGTTCCTGATCATCTTCCTGTGGACGCCGCCGCACTTCTGGGCGCTGGCGCTGTACCGCGTGGAGGACTACCGCAAGTCCGGCCTGCCCATGCTGCCTGTGACCCATGGCAGCGAGTTCACGCGCCTGCAAATCCTGCTCTACACCTTCATTCTGGCGGCGGCCTGCGTGTTTCCGTTTGTGTACGGCATGAGCTCGTGGCTGTATCTGGTGGTGGCGGTGATTTTGAGTATCGGGTTTTGCAGCTACGCCTGGCGTCTGCGCGCCAACTATTCGGATGAGCTGGCCCGCGCCACCTTCCGCTTCTCGTTGATCCACCTGAGCGTGCTGTTTGCCGCACTGCTGATCGACCACTACGTCTTTATTTAGGAGTCAGCCATGCTCAGACGATTTGCTATTAAAGTGATAGCTGCTCCCGCACTATCCATGGCCGCTATGGCACTTTTGACTGCGTGTTCAGACAAAGCGCCCGCCTTTGCGTCCATTGACGTGACAGGTGCCGACTACGCCAAAGACTTTGAGCTGACCGACCACAACGGCCAGGTGCGCCACCTGGGTGATTTCAAAGGCAAGGTCGTCGTCATGTTCTTTGGCTACACCCAGTGCCCGGACGTGTGCCCCACCTCGATGGCCGAGCTGGCCGAGGTGAAAAAGCTATTGGGCAAAGACGGTGAGCGCCTACAGGGCCTGTTTGTGACCGTGGACCCCGCGCGCGACACGCCCGAGGTTTTGAAGGGCTACATGGGCAATTTTGACCCCAGCTTTCTGGCGCTGACCGCCACGCCCGACAAGCTGGTACAGCTCGCCAAAGACTACAAGGTCTACTTCAAAAAGGTGGACGGCAGCACGCCAACCAGCTACACCATGGACCACTCGGCGGGCAGCTATGTGTACGACACCAAGGGCCAGTTGCGCCTGTTCACCCGCTACGGCACCGGGCCTAAGGTGTTGGCCGACGACATCGCGCAGCTATTCAAAGGCGCTTGAGCGACCTATTCGGTCGTAATCTTCTGGCTTTGAATAATCGCGGCCAAAGCGGCGGTATCGGCCTGCATGCGCTTGGCCAGGCCTTCGGCCGAGGTGCCCGCCACCGTCCAGCCCTGTTGCAGCAGTTTTTGCCGCATCTCGGGCGTGCGGACTATCTCGCTGATTAAGGCGGATAGCCTTGCCGCCACGGGCTTGGGCAGGCTGCTGGGCGCGACTACCGCGTTCCAGATTTCCAGATTCAGGTTGACCACACCCAGCTCGGCCAGGCTGGGAATCTCGGGCGCCAAACTGCTGCGCACGCTGGCGGTGATGCCCACGGCGCGCAGTTTGCCCGCACGGATGTGGGTCAGCGCCAGTGCAGGCGGGAGCAGCGCGAGCTGGATATCGCCGCCCATCATCGCCGTGGCCACCTGCGGATAGCCGGGGTAGGGCACATGCACGACGCCTAAGCCTGCGCGGCCTTTTAACAGCTCCATACCCAAATGCCCCACGGTACCTACGCCCGGTGTGCCGTAGTTCCAGGTGCTGCCGGCCTGGCGCGCCGCAGCCAGCAGCTCTGCCGCGGTCCGGCCGGGGGCGTTGGACGGTGCCGTCAACACCAAGGGCGACGTACCCACCAAGCTGATGGGCGCGAGATCATTGTGCGGGTCAAACGGCAGCTTGGGGTTCAGCAGCTTGCCGATCGTCAGGTTGCCATTGATCATCAACCCCAGCGTATGGCCGTCGGTGGCCTTAGCCACGGCGTCTGCGGCGATATTGCCCGAGGCCCCCACCTTGTTGTCCACGATCACGGGCTGACCCAGCGCCTTGGACAAGGGCTCGGCCAGCGCACGGGCGGTCAAATCGGGGCTGGAGCCACCGGGAAAGCCCACAATGATGCGAAGGGGGCGGTTGGGCCATTGCGCTGCTTGATTGCGTGCCAAATCGGCCGTTGAGCCCGTGGATAGTGCGGGAGCAGCTCCTAAAATAAGAGCAAATAGACGGCGCGAAAGCGCATTGAAACGCATAGTCAACCCATTAAACGGCAATAAAAAACCCCTGAAGACCGGAGTCTGCAGGGGTATTGTGCAGTGGCACTGCCAGCGGATTGAACCGCAGCCTTAAGGCTTAGGCGTATTCAGCCAGCGCAGTTTTCATCTTTTTCATAGCTGCCACTTCGATTTGGCGGATGCGCTCAGCGCTCACGCCGTACTCTGCAGCCAGATCGTGCAGCGTCATGCCGCCCGAGTTGTCGTCGTTCACCTTCAGCCAGCGCTCTTCCACGATGCGGCGGCTGCGCGGGTCCAGGCTGTCCAGTGCGGCGGCAATGCCGTCGGTGGCCAGGTAGTCGCGTTGGCGTGCCTCAATCATGGCCACAGGCTCGTGGCTGGTGTCGGTCAGGTAGGCGATGGGGCCGTAGGCGTCTTCGCCATCGTCACCCGGTGTGGGGTCCAGCAGCACGTCGCCGCCCGACAAACGGGTTTCCATTTCCAGCACTTCTTCGGGCTTGACCTTCAGCTCGCGCGCCATGGTGGCCACTTGCTCGGGGCTCAGGGTTTCGCGGTGGGTTTCCAGATCGGCCGCAGCGTCATCGCTCTTAAAACGCTGCTTCATCGAACGCAGGTTAAAGAACAACTTGCGCTGTGCCTTGGTGGTGGCCACCTTGACCATGCGCCAGTTCTTCAGAATGTATTCGTGGATTTCGGCCTTGATCCAGTGCAGCGCGTAGCTCACCAGGCGCACGCCCTGGTCGGGGTCAAAGCGCTTGACCGCCTTCATCAGGCCCACATTGCCTTCTTGAATCAGGTCGCCGTGGGGCAGGCCATAACCCAGGTATTGGCGGGCCACCGACACCACCAGGCGCAGGTGAGAGAGCACTAACTTACCGGCGGCTTCAAGATCGTTGTCGGTTTTGAATTTGCGGGCGAACTCTTGCTCTTCCTCTAGGGTGAGCATGGGCAGGCGGTTGGCTGCGGAAATATACGCATCCAGGTTGCCCAGAGACGGCACTGCCGACCAGGGGTTGGCCAGCGCGATACTGGGAGCAATGGCGGGGGCTACGGAACCAATGGCATAAGACATGGAGGAACTCCTTGTGTTCATGGACATAATATTAGCACTCTATTGAGAGGAGTGCTAATCCTTACTGACTATTGGGTTTTTAGGGCCTTGAATTTCTATCACCCAGTTTTGAATTCATTGAGGTGATATTGCCCACGTACGCGCTAGCAGTCGGTGCGATACGGCACAAAAAGCAGTCTCCTATGCTTGGTCACGATTCCATCGGGGCAGACCCATTCACCCAATCTCAGCCAAAGGAATTTCAGCTGCAGCTTCGTCCGCATTGAGAAGGCCGATCAGTTGATGCAAGTCCCCATCCATCCGAGCCAATACGTCGGGTGCCAGACTGCTCAGGGCTGCGGGTAGTACCCCCTCAAAGGGGCCTGAAACCTTGGACAGGATTTTTTTGCCCGCCGGAAGAATCGTCAGGCGCACGCTTCTCCTGTCTTCGGCACTTTTCTCAAGCGTGATCAACTCCTTATTGAGTAAAACCTTTATCAAATTGCTCGCGGTGGATTGATGAATATCCATGTGCGAAGCAATGCCCCCCATGCCAATGCCAGGGTTGTCTTTGATCACGCTGAGTGCCCAAACCTGGGCACCGCCTAAGCCCACCTGCTTTTCAATCTGGCTGAAATGCGTACGGACTGCATTGAACACGACCCGAAACCGACGCAAGACTTGCGCTGGCGAAACTGCTTCCGGCAGGGGAGGGGTGTCTGTATGCATGGGCGAGCGCTCCAATAACTGCTGAACGGGCAATGATAGTTGTCATTCCCGCTGGCTGACTTGAGCCCGGCACGCCTAGTGACGCTGTGCGCCGCGGGCGGGCGTTACGTGCAACAAGGCTTGTGAAAGTGCTTCGCAGTAGCTCTGAAAGTCTTGCTTTCTATCACCGCCTGTTTCTAGCCACAGTTTGCGCATCCACTGCGCGTTGTCATGCAACTGCACGTAGTCTTCGAGCACCTCCATGTAAGTCTGCTCCGCTGCGGGTATGTCCAAATGTCGTAGCTCGCGAAGCAATGACTTGAACCAGTAGTGCATGGTCATCTTGCCACCGGTAAATGGATTGATGAGTTCAGCGTTCATGCCATCGCGGCAGGCCAGGAATCGATTGCACTGGTCCAAGTTAAAGAGCGGATTCTCTGGCGGCTTCAAACGCCCTTCTAGGGCCAATGCCGCACACCGTCGAACCAGGACTGCCAAAGCGACAGCCTTTTCAAGTTGCAGCGGCATATCGAAGGAGCGGACCTCTATGGTGCCGTATTCGGGCTTGGGGCGCACATCCCAGTACAAGTCTTTGAGTGAACTGGCCAGCCCCGTTTGGTAGATGGCTGACGTTTTGGCGCTGAAGTCTGCCCAGTCATCAAACACGGGCATGCCGCCTGAAAACGGATACACCAGGGATTCCAGCGGCCGAGAAGCACAAAACCCCGTGTCCATGCCTTGGTGAAAGGGCGAGGACGCTGAAAGGGCTATGAACAGGGGGGTTAGCTTCTGCAACACGTTGCCGACCCGGATAGCGCTGTCTGCGTCGGGCATGCCAATGTGAACGTGCAGACCATAGGTTGAGAAACGCTTGGGTAGGAAACCATACTTTTTCTGGAGAAGATTCCCGCGCTCCGTTGGGGCTGCAATGCGATCACCCCAGAAGTGCATGGCATGGTTGCCACCACCGCGCAGCCCCAAGTCCATCTCCGCTGCAGTCTCTACCAGGCTCTTGAGGTGTTGGCTGGCCTCGCTGTGCATGTCACTCACATCGGAGTGAACGGTAGACACAAACTCAATGGTGGACTGGGTGGCCTCGGGCATGAACAAGGCCCTGGAGGTGGCAGGAAGACTTTGCAATAGGGCTGGACAGGAGGGCGACAAAAGCCCATCGCGTCTCTTGATGATTTGAAGTTCCAGTTCGATACCAAAGGTTAGCGGCCTCGATGGCTTAAAGCTCGACATGGCTGTGCTCCTCAGCTTGCGTTTTGTAGATATGTTTGCACAAATGTACCATATACATTTGCTGCAATATATAATTCCCCCATGCTAGTTACGACCTCTCCGCAAGCCATTTATGCGTAAACACCCTCACGCTTTTCAGGCAGTGAAAGACGATCTTTCGGATTGGCATCTCTGGACTGGGCGTGGCGTGGTGATCGCTTTTGCGGCGTTGGCAGGTCTGGCCGTGGTGGTGTTTACCTGGCTGACCGAGCATGCGATTTCGGCTTTTTTTTCGTTTCAAAGTCAGCTGTGGTGGGGGCCGCTCTTGTGGACGCCGCTGTGCACGGCCGCCATTGTGTGGACGACACGCACCTACTTTCCCGGTGCTGCGGGCTCTGGCATTCCCCAGGTATTGGCAGCCCTTGAGCCGCAAGTTACCGGGCCGTCCAGAAGTCTTTTTGTTTCGCTGAAGCTTTCAATTGCCAAGGTTTTTTTAACGGCTTGGGGTTTGTTGGCCGGGCTGTCGGTGGGGCGTGAAGGCCCCTCAGTGCAAATAGCGGCTGGGGTCATGCACCATGCCCGCAGGTGGCTGCCCAAAAAAGCCCAAATACCCGAGCACAGTCTTCTCATCGCGGGCGGTGCTGCTGGTATTGCCGCGGCGTTCAACACGCCCTTAGGGGGCGTCATGTTTGCCATCGAGGAGTTGTCCAAAAAGTCCGGGCAACGCAGCACCAGTTTGATTCTGGTAGCCATCGTTGTGGGCGGTCTTATGGGTCTCTCTGCTTACGGAAATGCAAGCCATTTTGGCGAGATCCGCGTCGAGAAATTGAGCTGGGCGTTACTGATGCCGGCGCTCCTGGTTGCGGTGATGAGTGGTCTGGCTGGCGGATTGTTCTCCAGGCTGTTGATTGTCTCCTTGTCTGGCACGTCGGCAGACTGGTTTACCCGGTTGCGGCAGCGCTCACCCTTATGGTTTGCCGCTGGGTGTGGGCTAGCCGTTGCCGTGCTGGGCATTGTGAGCCAGGGGCAAACTTTTGGGAGCGGCTACGTGCACACGCGTGCCATGTTGGAAAGCAACGGCGATACATCATTTGTCTACGTGTTATTCAAGTTCATAGCGACCTGGTTAACGACCTGGGCGGGGGTGCCTGCGGGTGTTTTTGCACCCTCACTGGCCATTGGTGGCGCGCTGGGAAATGACATTGCCATCATCACCTCTTACGCCAACGCGCCCACCCTGATCGCTCTGGGTATGGCTGGCTTTTTGGCGGCGGTGACGCAGGCCCCCATGACAGCCTTCATCATCGTGATGGAGATGGTCGATGGACACGGCCTGGTGCTGAGTTTGATGGCCTGCTCCATGGTGGCCAGCGGGGTGTCCCGCCTCGTTAGCGCGCCGCTTTACCCCAGCTTGGCAGAAATCCAGTTGAAGCGTTTGGCATCAGTGGCAAATTAACGCGATGCCCATCTTCTGATTTTGCTGGGCGTTTTTGAGCATGCACATGACGCAAAAACATCGACGCGCTCTGTGTGAGCGCGTCGATGTTTTTAGTTGCCACCAAGGTGGCGTCGCCCCGCCATTACTTGGGCTTGGTGACCTCTTTACCAATGGCGCCGCCAACCACGGCACCGGCACCGGTGCACAGCAGACCGCCGCACATGGCGCTACCCGCCACGCCACCGATCACTGCGCCGGTGGCAGTCCCTTTTTCTTGCTCGCTCATGCCAGCGCAGCCGCTCAAAGCCAGTGCCATCAGGCTGGCCAAAGCCAGCATGCGGGGAGATGAACTATTTGATTGAGTCATGTGGATTCTCCAGAAGGATGGAAGGACTAGCGCAAATTACGGGCGAACCGCAATTTCATTTTTGACGTTGGTCACGCCCTTAACACCGCGGGCAATGGTCTCGGCCATGGTCTTTTCAGTACCATTTTTGGCAAAGCCGGACAGCATGACGGTGCCCTTCATGGTTTCCACGCTGATGGCGGCTGCGTCGACTTGTTTGTTTTCGACCATGCGAGCCTTCACCTGCGTGGTGATGGTGGAGTCATCGATGTAATTCCCCACAGACTCCTGGCCTCGGCTCACGGCACAGCCGGTTGCGGACAAGAGCAGGAATGCGGAAGTGATGAGTGCGAGTGTGGTGCGATTGGTCATAGTAGTTCTCCAGTTAAAAAAAGTGATGGTTAAAGGTGATGGTTAAGAGTGATGCTGTGGGCCGAACCCGATCAACGTTCACCGGTGACTTCTACGTCAACGCGGCGGTCCGGTTGCAGGCAGGCAATCAGCGCCGGGGTGGCTTTGTTGCCTTTGCAGTCTTCGGGCTTGGTCATAGGGTTGGACTCCCCCTTACCGACTGCAGAAATGCGCGATGCGTCGATCCCGATGGTTTTGCTCAGATAGTCCTTCACGGCCTGGGCGCGCTGGGTTGAGAGCTTTTGGTTGTAGGCAGCAGAGCCCAGGCGATCGGTATTGCCTTCGACCGTGATCATGTTGAAGCGTGCACCTTTCAGGTCTCTGGCAAAGGTGTCCAAAGCGGCCTGGCCGTCCGGGCGCATGGTGGCTTTGTCAAAGCTGAACAGGGAGTCGGCCGAGAACTGAACGCGCCTTGGCTGGGGAGCTACCACGGGCGGTGGTGGCGGCGGCGTTGCTGCAACAGGCATAGGCGTTGGTGCAGGTGCTGGTGCTACCACGGGCGCTGGCGCGGGTGCTACATAAGGGGCGGGTGCCATGGCAGGCGCTTGGCGTCGTCCTTCGCGTCCAAAAGGCATCACCAGGGACACAGAAAACAAGTCAATGTCGCCCTTGGTGTTGACGCCGTCATGGATGCGATAACGTTCGGCTTCTCCGCGTAAAAACAGCGATGGGCTGATCTCATATTGCATGCCAACACCCACTTTGAGATTGGCGTCGTCTTTGCTCTGGTTGCCCACGCCGACCGCGTACGGCGCTCTGCCCGCAGCTAAACCTCGACCGTCGTAGCCCGTGCGGGTGTGGGCGTATTGCGCACCCAATCGGCCCAGCAAGGACCATCGTTCCGTCAAAGGCAGGGTCGTGACCAGGTCAATATTGATACCTTCGACCTCAGTCTGGGCGCGCAAGGGGCCGGCCAGTGTGGTCGTGTCGAAGACCGATTTACCCAAATTGAAGTAACCACCCTCCAGCGCAAAATTGCGGTTCATCTGATAACCACCAAAGAGGCGGTAGCCTAAATCCTCAGGGGTGCGGCGGGTGCCGGTGGTAAGAACCCTGTAACCCAACAGGTTGTTCACGGTTGCTTGCTCGTCCAACTGAGATTGGCTTTGCCCGATCGATGCGCCGGTGTAAAAGTAGGGGCGCTCCTGTGCCATGGCGTAGGGAGCCATCATGGTTCCGATGCCCGTTAGCCCTAAAAGGCACAAAAGTTTGGTTGTTTTCATTAATTACTTTCAATTCGATAAATATTTCAAATGTCTGACGGGCTGATTGTTTCTGTGCGTTGGCCCCTCGTCTGTGTGCCACCACACGCTGCGTGCATTGCGCGTGGATATTCGGGAATGGATGCTGTTGGGGCAAGCAAGCACCAAACCCAATCGGATGGCATCGGGTAAGCTGGCACCATGAAAAAAAACATTGCCGCTTACGCTGCCACGCTATTGCTGATGGTGGCGCTGGACATGCTGTGGCTGGGCCTTGTGGCCACATCCTGGTACCAGCAGGGGATAGGGCACTTGATGGCAGAAGACCCCAAAATCGGTGTGGCGGTGGTGTTTTACGCCGTTTATGCTCTGGGCCTGATGGTGTTTGTGGTGCTGCCTGCGGGCAAGGGCACGGCAGACGGCGGCTGGGGCACTACCCTTGTTCGAGGCGCTTTGTTTGGCTTTTTTGCCTACGCAACCTATGACCTCACCAATTGGGCCACCTTAAAGAATTGGCCTGGGTCAGTGGCGCTTGTTGACATGGCTTGGGGCGCAGTGGTGAGCAGCTTGTCCGCTGCGGCAGGCAAGTGGGCCTGGGATCGTTGTTAGAACCCCCCCGTGAACTTCTTTACGCACCAACCATGGAACCGAACGCCGCGTTTCTATTCCAACCGCCACATCATTTCCGAACTATGTCTATGAAAAAAAGCCTGTATTGGATAGCCACCGCCCTGTTTGCAGCTGCTGCAGTGGGTGCGCCTGCCGCGTCACATGCCGCTGCTTTGGCAACCCCCACCGTGTTGGAGCCCGCGCCGCAGCACGTCCGGGCGGCTGCCATGACCGCAGAGTTGCTATCGCGTTTTCATTACAAGCCCGTGCCTTTGGACGACGCGATGTCGCAAAAAATGTTTGACCGTTTTTTGAAATCCCTGGACTCTGAAAAAGTGTATTTTTTGCAAACGGACATTGACCAGTTTTCTGGTGTGCGCGAAAAACTCGACGACGCCATCATCGGGCGCGATTTGACGGCACCGTTCGCCATGTTCAATCTGTACCAAAAGCGACTGGGTGAGCGATTGGCCTACGCCCGCGCGCTGCTGAGCCGTGGTTTTGATTTCAGCCAACACGAAAGCTACACCTACCAAAGGTCCAAAGAGACTTGGGCCGCATCGGAGAGCGCCATTCAGGACCTCTGGCGCAAGCGGGTCAAGAATGAATGGCTGCGCCTGAAGCTGGCGGGCAAAGACGACAAGGCCATTCGCGAGACGCTGGAAAAGCGTTACGACTATGCACTGGCACGGCTTAAAAAACTCAATAGCGAAGATGGTTTTGAGATCTTCATGAATGCCTATGCCAGCTCCATTGAGCCCCACACCAACTACCTCGGCCCCAAAGCCAAAGAAGACTTTGATATCGCCATGAAACTGTCTCTGGTCGGCATTGGCGCGGTGCTGCAAGAGCGTGACGAAATGACCGTCATCCGTGAGTTGGTGCCGGGTGGGCCGGCGGCCCAGTCGGGCAAGTTGCGTGTAGGCGACCGGATCGTAGGCGTCGGCCAAGCGCAAGATGTTGCAGTGACCGATATCACCGGTTGGCGTCTGGACGATGTGGTCCGAAAAATACGCGGTGCGGAAGACACCCTGGTCAAGCTCAATGTATTGCCCGCAGATGCAAGTGCAGATGCACCGCAACAGCTGGTGAGCTTGGTGAGAAAGAAAATCGCCCTGGAGCAACAAGCTGCCAAGAAGTCCATTCTTGAAGTTAAAGATGGCGAACAACTGCGCCGTATCGGGGTCATATCCCTACCCACGTTCTACCAAGATTTTGAGGCCCGCAAGCAAGGTGACAAAGACTTCAGAAGCGCCACACGCGATGTAGCGCTGTTGCTGGAAGAGCTGAAGCAAAGTCGTGTGGACAGTGTTCTGATTGACCTGCGCAACAACGGTGGTGGATCACTCACGGAAGCGGTGGAACTGTCCAATTTATTCATTGGCGGCGGACCGGTGGTGCAGCAGCGCGATGCGCGGGGGCGCGTTCGTGTGGAGAGCAGCAATAGCAATGCGGTTGCCTGGGATGGGCAACTGGGCGTGTTGATCAACCGCAACTCGGCTTCTGCATCGGAGATATTTGCCGCCGCCATGCAGGATTACGGCCGCGCCCTCATCATGGGTGAGCCCAGCTATGGCAAAGGCACAGTACAAACTGTGGTGAATCTGGATGCGATGGCGCGTAACGACAACGGCAAATTGGGCGAAGTCAAAATGACGATTGCCCAGTTTTACCGTGTCAATGGCGGTACGACGCAACTGCGCGGGGTGGTTCCCGACATCGCATTTCCGACCTTTGCAGATACCGAAAGCGGGGAGTCGGCGTTCGACAACGCGCTGGCCTGGGGGCAGATCGAAGCAGCCCAGTTTCAACCCATTGGCGATATGAGCGATTTGGCCCCGCTGCTGCAGATGAAGCACGAGCAGCGCATTGCCGAGAGCGTAGAGTTTAAGTTTCTGAAAGAAGACATTGCCGAGTACCAGCAGCGCAAGGCGGATACGTCCTTGTCACTCAATGAGCGTGATCGTCGCAATGAACGCGAAGCGCGTGAGCTCAAATTGAAGGCGCGTGAAAAGCTGCGCGCGCAGGCCAAAGCAGCAGACAAGGCACAAGAGGGCAAAGTATCGGAAGATGTGCGGCAAGACGATGGTCTGCAAGCCAATGAGCGCAGCCTGAGCGAAGAGCTAGCCGCTGAAAAGCTCAGAAAGCTGGCACCTGACATTGTGTTGACGGAGTCGGCCCATATTCTTTCCGATGGCCTCAGTCTCATTCAGTCCAGCACCCGGCTGGCGCAGCAAGCGCTTTTGAGCGCTTCTCGCTTGAAGCGCGAAGTAGGTGAGCGCCCCTGACGGAGCAGCGGTGGTCTAGCAACCGGACTCTACACGCCCGTGTTCCAATAGCTGCATGAATCCAGACGCACACAAACTCTGGCAGGCCCCCCAGTGGGCCTTTGCCATTCTGCTGGCCCTGTTGGGCATGCTTGGCCCCTTTTCCATTGACACCTATTTGCCCGCGTTTGCAGGCATTGCCCAGTCCTTGGACGCGTCCCCGGTGCAGATGCAGCAGACCCTGTCGGCCTACCTGTTTGGCTTTGCTTTCATGAGCCTGTTCCATGGTGCCATTTCGGACAGTTTTGGCCGCCGCCCGGTGGTGTTATGGGGGCTGGCAGTGTTCACGCTGGCGTCCGTAGGTTGTGCGCTGTCGCAGAGCATTGGGCAATTGATCTTTTTTCGTGCGATACAGGGCCTCTCTACTGGCGCGGGCATTGTGGTGTCGCGTGCGGTGATTCGGGACATGTACCCGCCCTCCGAGGCGCAAAAGGTCATGAGCCAGGTCACCATCTTCTTTGGCGTGGCCCCGGCCATTGCGCCCATGATTGGGGGCTGGGTCTTCATTCACTCCAATTGGCACACGATTTTTTGGTTTTTGGCGGTGATTGGGGTGCTGCTCTGGATTTCCATTTACCGCTACCTGCCCGAAACACTGCATGACACCCAGCGTCAGGTGTTTGAGGTCAAGAACCTGTTGGCGGGTTACTGGAAACTAGGCTCAGACCCGCGTTTCATTTTGCTGGCTCTGGCTAGCGGCGTGCCCTTCAACGGTATGTTTTTGTACATCCTGAGCGCACCGGTGTTTTTGGGCGAGCATTTGCATTTGCTGCCGCAGGAGTTCTTTTGGTGCTTTTTGGTAACCATTGGCGGCATCATGGGCGGGGCCATGGTCAGCGGCCGTCTGGCAGGCAAGATTGAACCCAAAAAGCAAATTCGCCACGGCTTTGTGATCATGCTGCTGATTGGCGTGGTCAATTTGGCGGCCAATCTCTTTTTCACCGCGCATGTGAGTTGGGCGCTTTTGCCATTGGGCATTTTTTCCTTTGGCTGGGCGCTGATGGTGCCGGTCGTTACTTTGCTGGTATTGGATTTGCATCCTGAGCGCCGGGGTATGGCTTCATCCTTGCAGATGTTTGTGGGCTCTACAGCCAATGGCATTGTGGCGGGCGTTATCTCCCCCATGGTGATGCACTCCACGGTAGGCCTGGCGGCTGCATCCTTGTTGATGATGTGCCTGGGCTTGGTCTCCTGGATTTATATTCGCCACCGCTGGCCAGAAACTGGCCGGGCCGTAGCGCCAGCCTAAAGTTCTTTGTATCCTCCGCAGGCTTGGGGCTAAGATACAACAAGACCGCTATTTTCAGCGGCACACCGGCAAAAGGAACATGCTGTGATCAGGTTGGGGCGTTCATTCATGCTGTGCTGCTTGGTGGCGCTGTGGGTCGCGCACGGTGCAGTTTTTGCGCAGCAGGACGCGCTGGATCGGATCGACGCGCTGCAAACCCTGTCAGAAAAAGACAACGCCGAAGCGCTCAAGCAACTCCTGGCCCAGGGCAAGACCTTCGCGTTGTCCAGCTCCTACGAAGTCCAGCGTGAATACCTGCACACCCTGATGAATGTGGAGGCGGATGCCGGTCGTTTGGATGCCGCCAATGCCACCATCGTCAGACTGCTGGAGCTGGCCCAGGCCCAAAAAGACGATATCGGCCTGGTGATTGCCACATCCAAAAACGCGTATCTCATGGCCCGCTCTGGTAAGACCGAGGCGGCGATTGTTCAACTCCAAGCCATGGAGCCCACGGCGGTGCGTACCAAAGACGCCACGGCTCTGTGGCGATTTTATTTTTCGCTGGGTGATGCGCAGTTGACTGCAACCCAGTTTGAAGCGGCACAGGCCAGCGTCCTCAAAAGCATGGACTACGCCAAGGCCCGCCCCCGGCAAGCCAAGGCCTCGCTACTGCGTTCGCTTAATTTACTGAACAACGTGTATGCGGCCATGCAAAACCTCGACAAGGCGCTTGGCGTGATTGACGATGCGCTGGTCTTGGCCAAGGAAATAGGTGCCACCAATATGCAAGGTACCTTGTACCTGAACCGGGGCAATATGAACTCCCGCAGCGGCAAGTTGGAACCCGCGGTGGAGGCCTACCAGCAGGCCTTGAAGATGGGTCAAGATTCTGGCCTGGTTGGGCTGCAGGCGACTGCGCTGAATAACTTGGGCGATACCTACCTGATCCGCAAAGACTACGCCAAAGCCGAGGCGCTGGCGCGCCGTGCGATGGCCAAGTTTCAAGAGGCGGGCGAATTGGGCGGCGTGGCCACCGCGCAGTCCAATCTCGGCTTCTCTCTGATGGGCCAGGGGCGCATCAAAGAAGGTGCGGCCGAGGTCCAGTCCGCGCTCAAGTTTATGCACGAGTCCTCGGCCCGGGCCGATGAAGAGTCCATTTTGGAAGAGCTGGCCCGCATGTACGCCCAGGCCGGGCTGCACCGCGAGGCCTATGACACGGTGCGAGAGCAACAAAAGATCGCCAAAGATCTCTTCAGTGCAGACCGTGCCAAGTCGGTGGCTACCCTTCAAGAGCAATTTGACTCAGTGCAGCGTGAAAAGCAAATCGAGCTGCTGGCCCGAGAAAACAGCCTCAAGGATGCCGAAATCAACAACCGCCGCCTGCAGCAAATCGTGACCATTCTGGGCGCGGTGGTGACGGTGATGGCGGGCGTTTTCATGTTCATGCTCTACCGCAGGGTGCGCAAGGCCAACCAAAAGCTGCATGAGGCCAATAAGCAGCTTGAGTTCCATTCGGTGCGCGACCCGCTGACAGGCCTGTACAACCGCCGCTCTTTCTTGGAGCTGATGAAGCAGCGTGCGCCCACCTCCGGCAATGGACGGCGTGAAGACGCCAATACCGATGGCCTGATGATTCTGGACATTGACCACTTCAAGCACATCAATGACACCCTGGGCCACGCGGGTGGTGACACGGTACTGGTGGAGATCGCCAAACGCCTGCGCAGCACGGTGCGCGATTCCGACATGGTGATGCGCTGGGGTGGTGAAGAGTTCTTGGTCTATTCCCCCAAAGCCAATTCTGGGCATCTCAAAAACCTGGCCCAGCGCGTGCTCAAGGTCATTGGCGAGACGCCTATCGAGGTGAATGGCCAATCATTGCAGGTCACCGTGACTGGGGGCTTTTTGTCCTTGCCGTTCTCGGGCCTGACCGAAGAGGAATGCAACTGGGAAAAGGCCATGCAGATCGCCGACATGGCCCTGTACCTGGGCAAGGTCAATGGCCGCAACCGAGCCTATGGCCTGAATCGCCTGCTAGTGCCTTTTGAAGAGGCCATGCCCGTGCTGGAGCGCGATATTTCTGCCGCCATCAAAGCCAGTATGGTGGAACTGGTGGAAGTGGTCGGGCCCGTGCTTCCCACCGTCTAATCTCTTTTTCGCCTAGTCTTTCTTTTTCCGGATTCCCATGGTTCAAACGATTGCGTGTGTGGCGCTGGTGGTGCCCACTTATGACGAGGCGATAGCCTATTACACCCAGGTGCTGGGCTTTGACCTGATCGAAGACACTCCCATGCCCAATGGCCAGCGCTGGGTGCTGGTGGCACCACCGGGTTCGCGTGAGACGCGTATTTTGCTGGCCCAGGCGAAAGGGGATGCACAAACCCAGCGCATTGGTGACCAGACGGGTGGGCGTGTGTTCTTGTTTTTGAACACCGATGACTTCTGGCGCGACTACCCCGTCTATGTGGCGCGCGGCGTGCAGTTTTTGGAAACTCCGCGGGAAGAGAGCTACGCCACGGTGGCGGTGTTTCAGGATACGTTTGGCAATCGCTGGGATTTGCTGCAGCCTAAGTTTCCTGCTGCTTCCTAGACCGGCGTCTGGGCACCCAAGCGTTTTGCTTCGTGTCCCCCGCCCGCTTTGCGGGCTCCTCCTTTTACCTACGCAAAACACTTTGGTGCCCAGGGGCCTAGTGGGTGCGGGGCGTCTCAAGTCACAGATTGATTCCCAGCTTTCAAGCTGCCTTGACTTCGCTCAAAAGCTCGGGGTGGCGGTCCAATACCTTGAGTAGTTTTACCAAGGCCAAAGGCGGTTTGGTTTTGCCGTTTTCGTAGCGCGAGAAGGCATTCACACCACCACCAAAAATTTCAGCGGCCTCACGTTGGTCGAGTGCCAGCTTTTTGCGCACGCTCACGATGAAGTCCGGGTCTACGATAGCTGCGTTGATCTGTTTGGCAAACGTACGCATCTCGCGCATCACGCGTGCCGACTCGGTGCTGTCCAAAATGGACTCCGAGCAGGCTGGGCAAAAATCGCCGGTGACAGACGCAATCAGGGTGGTTTCGCCTTTGTAGGTGTGCGGTAGGTCGCGGGTGTCGTGCACCAATTCGGCGGCACCGCAAACAGGACACTTCATGCTCATAACTCCTTAAACGACACGATTAGTAGGTCGTCAACCACCATCAGCTTCAGGTACACATTCCCCACTGCGGTTTTGGGGTGATACACGTCTTGCCATAGCGTGTGATCGGCATGGGTCGTCATGCTTTTATAAAAATCCGTGGGTTTGAGTGCCAACACCACGGCCATCATCCCGACAAAGTCAAAACCCAAGGCATCTGCACCGACGCGCGCGGTCTGGGTTGTGCGCACCTTCTTTGCATGAATCAACGCATGGACCAGCCTCAAGCTGCAGTGGGGTGAGCTTTTTTCCATTTAGATATTAACCTAGTTGGTTGAAGGAGGCGATGAAGATTTATAAAAACACTCCAAAACTCGGTCACACAAATTATACTGTTAATAATTACAGTATTAATTGCAAAGCCTTGCCGTGTCTCGCTCTCCCTCTCGTTTGTCTTTGGCTACCGTGCCGGTGGAGGCGCGGGCCGGGTTGCATGACAGCCTGCATGCCGATGTCTGGCACGCCCACACTTTGGCTGCGCCAGTGGCCCACGTGGTGGCCACGGGGGCGGCTGTGCTGGACGCTCAGTTGCCCGGCGGCGGTTGGCCGGTGGGGGCGTTGACGGAGCTATTGCAAAACCCGTATCAGCACAGTGAATGGCGCTTGTTAGCCCCCGCATTGGCCCGCTGCGGTACGGCGGCGGTGGTGCTGGTGGCTCCGCCCCATGTGCCGTTTGGCCCGGCGCTGTCAGCACGCGGTGTGGCCAGCCAGCGCCTGCTGTGGGTGCACACTGCAGCGGCGGCCCAGCGCCTGTGGGCCACCGAGCAGGCCCTGCGCTGCGCGGGGGTGGACGCCGTGCTGGCCTGGCTGCCCCAGGTGCGCCCGGAGCAACTGCGCCGCCTGCAAATGGCCGCCAGCGAATACAACCGCCTGCTGTTTGTGATGCGCCCCAGCGCCGCACGCCAAGAGTCATCTCCCGCCGTGCTGCGCCTGCTGCTTGCGCCCGGCACGGACGGCTTGGACCGGCCTAGCGACACCCTGCAAGTGCATATTTTCAAACGCCGGGGCCCCCCCCTAGACCATGCCGTGGTGTTTGCCGCGCCCCATGCCGGGCTGGCACAGCTGCTGGCGGCAGCGCAACGCCCCCTGCCGCTTTTTGAGAGCCACCATGCACTGGATCGCACTGCAGCCTAGTCCGCAAGCGCCCGCTGTGCCCGCGCAGCCGGATGCGCTGGTGGACCCGCAGACAGCGCTGGCCTGGTGGGCGCTGCAGTTCACGCCCCTAGTGGCGCGGGTGGACGGCGCTGTGTTGCTGGAAATCTCGGGCAGTGCGCGTTTATTTGGCGGGCTCAGTGCATTGGTCGCGCGTATTTATAGGCAAGAAAAGCCGTTTGACCCCGTGGATAGTGCGGGAGGCGCTACTTCTTTGATAGCACTTGGCCGCTTATGGAGCAAGCAGCCGCACAGCCCACCGGATGCCTTGCCCCTGCACTGCTTGGCGGTAGCGCGTGAGCATCTGCCCCTATTGCTGCGCCTGGGCTGCCGCACCTGGGGCGATTTGCGCGCGCTGCCCCGTGGGGGGCTGGCGCGCCGCTTTGGCGCCGATCTGGTGGCCACGCTCGACCGCGCCTATGGCCAAGCCCCCGAGGTCTACCCCTGGCTCACCGTGCCCGAAGTGTTTGATGCGCCGCTGGAGCTGCTGGCCAGTGTGGACGCGGCCCCGGCGCTGATGTTTGGCGCACGCCGCCTGCTGGCGCAACTGCGGGTCTGGCTGCAACTGCGCCAGCGCGGGGTGCTGGCGCTGGAGCTGCTGTGGGAGCTGGACGCGCGCCGCTCCAACGCCCAGCATATTGATGCCCACCACAGCGGCGGCAAACTGGGCCGTTTGGTGCTGCGCACGGCCCAGCCCACGCAAGACATGCAGCATCTGCAGCGCCTGATGGCCGAACAACTGCAGCGTGTGAACCTGCCCGCGCCGGTGCTGCACCTGCGCCTGCGCAGCCGGCAAACCCAGGCTCTGGCCGGTGAAAGCCTGAGCCTGCTGCCCGAAGACCAACGCCAGGGCGACAGCTTGCACCAGCTGCTGGAGCGCCTGAGTGCGCGCCTGGGGCCGCAGCAGGTCTTAGTGCCTAGCTTGCAAGCGGATCACCGGCCTGAGCGTATGCAGTACTGGGAGCCTGCAGATACTCTAGTTGCTATTAAATCAGGAGCTGCTCCCGCACTATCCACGGGCTGGAAAGCACAAAAGGCTCACAATGAAATAAGAAAGCAAGCGCTGCAGCCGTATGGCGTATTAGCCCCTTTTGCAGCCCTGTACCCCAGTTGGCTGCTAGCCGCCCCCCAGCGCCTGGTGGTGCAACAGGGCCAGCCGCAGTACCAAGGTGCGTTGGAGCTATTGGCCGGCCCCCAGCGTTTAGAGGCTGGCTGGCTGGAGGAGGCCGCCGACTTCGCCTTGCGCGACTACTTCGTGGCGCGTAGCCGTGCAGGTTTGCTGTGGGTCTACCGCGAGCGCCTGCCTGGCCCCGGCGGCCCGGCCAGCGCCCATTGGTATTTGCATGGCTTGTTTGCGTGAGTCGTAACCCTATCGTCCGGAAAAGCCGTTCTTTTTCCCCTTTATTTTTGGCATGATGCGCCAGCCGGTTCGCCACACTGCACACATGTCCATTGATCGCCTTCATCATCTGCGCTTTCCCGCCGACCTCGGTCCGGTGGCCCGCAGCACTGAGCCTGCGTCTGCCGACCCAGCGGGATTGGCTGCAGTGGCCGATTCGGCCACATCTGGAGGCAAAGCCGCCGATGCCAAAGCCGCCGCGCCACGCCTCACCGCCCGCGTACCCACTTTGTCGGAGCGCATTGAGCCCGCGCAGGTCAGTGTCATCGTCACCCTGCAATCAGACACCCAGACCTCGGAGGCTGCGCCGGCGCCCGTTGTGTACGGCAATGTGCGCAAAGCGCCAGCGCCAGTCAACGAAGAAGCTGATTTGGCCGCAATGGAGGCCGCGCACCAGCGTGCCCAAGAACGTAGTGCCAATGCCGTCACCACCCTGAAGGTCGATGCCGACGGCATCGTGGTGGCGCGCCAGCCCGATTTCGTGTCCGTGGCGGTCTCGGCCATGCGCGAATTCAAGGATGAGGCCGAGCGGCAAAAGCGTTACGCCCAGGCGTCTTTGGCGGCACCGGTCGCGCCGATTGCCACAGAATCAGCCGGTGCCTCCGCCAGCCCGTTGCGCGGCTTGCAGCAACTGGCTTCGCGTTTGAATTTGTTCGCTTGAGCGCCTCGGAACTTCCCTGAAGCGCACGCCAGGAGGCGGGGCGGCAAAGCGTTCTGCTCCGTGTCCCCCGGCCTTCGGCCTCCTCCTTTTACCTGCGCAGAACGCTTTGCCGCCCCGCCTCCTGGCCCCGGGTGTTGTTGTTTGCACAAAGCGCCCCAAAACGAAACCTCGCCGTAACTCTGGGCCACGATGCTTCTGCTATGGTGCCGCTAAACATTTGGCAGCCCATGAAATTCACCCCCTTAGACGCCCGTACCCAGAAGACCGCCAGCCAGGTGGTTTACCAAATTTTCCCCGAGCGATTTGCCATTGGCGGTGGCAAAACCAGCGCTGAAAAACTGCAAGACCTGGCCTACGACCTGCCCGGTGTGGTCAAACACCAATGGGATGAGATGAAGTTCTCACCCCCCTGGTCGAACCACTTTTGTGGTGGTGACCTAGATGGCATCACCGACCACCTGGATTACCTGGTGGACTTGGGCATCACCAATGTCTACCTGACGCCGATTTTTTCGGCGCCCAGCAACCACAAATACGACTCCGCCGACTTCTTCAAGATCGACGCCATGTTTGGCGGCGAAGACGCTTTGCAACGTCTGATTTCCGCGCTGCACGCGCGCGACATGACGCTGACGCTGGACGCGGTGCTGAACCACGTGTCCAACACCCACCCTTGGTTTTTGGCTGCGAAGGCGGGCGACCCGGATAAGAAGGACTGGTTCACGCTGCGCGACGACGGCTCTTACGAGTGCTGGCAGGGGCACGACACGCTGCCAGAGCTGAACCTCTCCAACCTGGCCGTGCGTGATGTGATGTACCGCCGCTCCGACAGCATGGTCCAGCACTGGCTGGCACAGGGCGTGGACCATTGGCGCTTTGATGTGGCGCAGGATGTCGGCATTGCGGTAGCCAGCGAAATGGCCAACATCGTGGGTGCGCGCTTTCCGCAGGCCGGCTTGTTGGGGGAGCTGAACGGCTTTTCGGGCAGCTGGTTTGATGGTGCCCAAGAGGGCAAGCCCGGCTACCAGGGCATGATGAATTACTGGTACCGCACGGCCACGCTGGCCTGGCTGGCGGGTGAGATTGATGCCGTGCAATTGAACGGTGCCGTGCGCGATGCGCGCGAAGGTTATGGCCTCAAGGGCTTGCTGTGCAGTTGGAACCTGCTGTCCAGCCACGACACGCCGCGCCTGGGCACGGTGGTGAACGACCCGGTGCGCGCCAAGCTGGCTTGGCTGATGCAATGCACGCTGCCCGGCATTCCGCTGATTTACTACGGTGAAGAAAACGGCATGCTCGGCGGTGCCGACCCCGAATGCCGCCGCCCCATGGCCTGGAACGAGAGCCAGTGGAATCAAGAGCAACGCGCCTGGCTCAAGCAATTGATTGCCGTGCGCCAAGCCAGCGCCGCGCTGAAGTACGGCGACATCATCGTGCTGGGCGACCGCTTGCCCGGCAATGCGCTGGTGTTCTTGCGCGCCACCGGTGTGCCGGGCGAAGAAGCTCTGGTCATCGTCAACGGATCGGATGCGGCGCTGCAAGTGCGCCTGATGCTGCCGTACTCGCACTGGTACGACGGTATTCCATTGAAGGATGCGCTGGGCATTGCGGCGGATACCCAAGTGCAGGCGGGTAGCGTGATGCTGAATATCGCACCACTCTCGGGCGCGGTGTATTTGCCCACCAATCCGTACAGCAACTACAACTTCTTCAAGCCACGCAACTCGGGTGAGGTGGGTGTGGCGACGATTCCGGCGCCGCGTACCTAAGGGCCGCCAACGGCCACGTCAAGGCGCGGAGGCTAGCGGTATCTGGTCCAGCGCCGTGAAAATCGGCAGCCCCATTTCGCGCGCCTTGGCGCATTCCAGATCCGCGCCGTTGGATGCACCGGGAATGCGGTACACCGCGTCGCAGCGGCTCAAGAGCCGGTGCGCCACGGGGTATTGGTATTGCTTGAAAACCGCGTCGTGGTGATTGCTGCCACCCGCCGCGCGAATCACCGGCCAGGCCAGCCACTCGCCGACCAAAGCCAGGTGCCCGCGCTCAAAAATGGGGAGCGCCATGGCCTCCATTGCGGCAAGGTTTTTGGCAATCTTGTCAGGGTCACCATCGGTGTCGCTGAGGTAGGGGCCGGATACCAGAATCAACATCGCCTTCATACACAGTCTCCATTTAGGAGTAGCAGTGTAGAGGGGGTGTTGGCCCATCCTAGAGGTACTTAACTCAATCGCAAAGCCGTTAGGCGGTCCGCTGTGTGTTTTTCCATGAATAAGATCAACCGGACAACATGGTCTGCACTATGCGATTGACGAGCGCAAAGCCTCCCGCATTCGTTGCGCCAGTCAGGCCAAACCACCCCCGGTCATCCCAAACAGTGGTCGACATTCCCTTCTGCAACACGGTACGGGTCACTAGCCGGTAGTAGCCCCGTACAACATCTGTATCGCGCTCTGCGGTGTTGGTTTGACGGCCAACGCCGTACTCGCCGTAATTGACCGGAACACCCAAGGTCCGCGCGTGGGCCAGCACAGCAAGTATCGGATCGGAAATCGCCCGCTCGCCGGGCCATGCAGCGTTGGATCCATCCTGTCCACAAAATCCCCAGGGGTCGTAAGTGTGTACCTGTATTGCCAAGTGGGGGTCGATGCCTCCTCCGGGTAAATCGGTCTTTGCAGGGTAGACCAGGCGCAGTTGCGTGTGGTTTCCCATGCCATTGGTGCCGACCATGATCAAACGCTTGGCGTTCAGACCCGCGCTGGCGCGTATGGCGTCGTATCCCACCTGGTTGATACGGCGTGTGAGCTCCAATGCGCGTGCGTTGCTAGGGTTCGGACTTGAGCCACCATTCCAATCACCAAAGACACCTTGCGGTTCATTCAGCACCTCGAAGATCAAACGCTCCGGGTAGTCCGCAAATTGCGCCGCAATGCCTTGCCAAAGTTTAGAAAAGATGCTGTCCATAGCTTGGCTACCGTCGTAGCGCTTGTACAGCCAGTGCTCATGGTGGGTATTGAGCACCACATACAGGCCCTTGGATAAGGCGTAGTCCACCACCGCCTTCAGTTGTACAAGACGTGGGTGGGCTGCGTTGACAAGCCCAGTGGCATCGGCCAAAACGCTGTCGTTGGTAGGCTCCATCCAGGTGACGGGGATGCGAATGTGGCGCATGCCGGCCGCTTGGTACAGATCAAGCAGCGGATAGATGTCGCTGGGCTGCGTGCTGTGAATGCCCAGATCGAATGTATTGCCCAGGTTGAAGCCCGCCGCCATAGCGCTGACGATAGCCCCGGCGGATGCCGGTTCAGCGGAAGCTACGGGAGGAGGCAATTTCGCGGTGGGCATACCCGTCGAGACTGGAACCGGTGCGCCTGCACTACTTCCACCACAGGCATTGACGCTGGAGCAAAGCAGGCCGCCCAATGCCACCAGCACCTGGCGTCGTAGGTAGGCGTCTTGTTCTTGTTTCGTCGACGCCCGCTGTTCGTTTCTACGCATGCGGTGCGCCAATCCTAGAGCGACATGTTGCCCGATTCCCCGGGCCGACCCTGTCAGCAGGGCCCACTTTCCATAGAGGCTTTTCATACAACTTGATCTATCAAAAATTGAAAATGGGAGGCACCTGGTGGCCCCACCTGCAAAAACTGGGGTTCAGAAAAAAGCCCCGACCGCGATGGCGGACGGGGCACAAAAACCGAACCCGCCGAGATCAGAAGTCCACGCGACCCCGGACGCCGTAGCTGCGCGCGTCGTTTAAGAAGCGGACATCCAAGCTGTTTCCAACGATGGCCTTTTGAGACGCTTGTACGTTCGTGACATTGTTGGCAAAGCCCTCAAGACGGTATTTGCCCACGGTGTAACCCGCACCCAAGTTAACCGTGGTGAATCCCTTTTGACGGTCAGAGAAACCAGCGGCGAGCGCCGTGGTCTTCTTACCATCCAGGAAAACAACGTCGCTCTCATTGAACTGCGAGAGGAAGTAGTCCGAGCGGTAGCTAGCCAGAACTTGCCAGTCGAATTTGCCAGCGCCCAGTTGGAACACCTGTTGAATTCGGGCTGACAGGTTGACGTCTGAAGCCAAGGGTAGTTTGTTACCCGCCAAATTGATGATTGGTGTGTTGCCACCCTGGCTGTAGTCGATAGCGCGAACATCGGCGACCTGCCCACTCAAAATGCTGGTATGCAACAGCGTAGCGTTCACGTCCAGTTTGAATCCGGAAGACAGGTTGAATTTGCCTTCCAGCTCAATACCCTTGATTTCTGACTTGCCGACATTGCGGTTGACCAGTGAGTAGCCGTTACAAGGCGGTGTTTTTGTACTGTCAAAGCTGATGCAAGTGAGGTCTTGGAAGACCTGATCCTTGTAGTCGTAAGAGAAGACTGTCGCATTGAGCAGCGCGCGGCGACCTCCGAGCGTGAAGGCATGGCGCACACCAGCCTCCAAGACAGTGACGCTTTCAGGTGCAAACAGTTCTGGCACCCCCGCATTGATGGCTTTGAAACTGTCGTTGAAGCCACCAGCTTTGTGACCGGTAGATACTTTACCGAACACCATTGTCTCGCGCGCCAGATCAAACTCTAGACCCAGGCGAAAATCGCCGAAGCGGGCTGAGCTCTGGCCATCTTGTTGTTCGGGGATTGACAAGTTGGCATAGCTGAAGCCACCGTTTTGATCGGTGGGGCAGGTCACGAAGCCATTATTGATGTCAGGGCGTATAAAGCAGTTTCCCTTGGGATTCGTTCCGTTGGCGATCGCTGCGATCTGCTGCTGCATCGTGTCTCGGAGTCCTGGCGTGAGTGTGGTCTGCGACAGGAACTGCGCAACCTGCTGTGGCGTTAGATTGGTCACATTGAAGCCAGGGCGATTCAGTAGCGCTGGCACGAAGCCTTCGGTTCCAATGCGTGTGGCAACGCAGCATGCGAACGCATCTCCACCCAGCGTCAACGCAATATTGCCACCAATACCGTAGCGTGATTTCTCTTCTTTGGTGTAGCGTGCACCACCTAAAACGCGTAGGTTGTCAGAGAGACTGAAATTCGCATCCGTGTAGAGTGCCGCTGCTTTGGCCTTGACGGAGGGCATCGTGAACTCTGTGCCAGAGAAGCAGCAGTATCCCGCGTCAGCCAGTGCAAGGTAGCCTACTTGTTGGTCTTCGTTGAAGCCAAATGCACCAGCAGACCATTTCAGCCGCGCCTTGGGATCAGTGGAGTAAGCGCGCAATTCGCCGATCGTACTTTTGGATTTGGTTTGCCAGTACTGGGTGGAATAGTTGTCCCAGTTCAGGCCCGAATAGTTGCGACCGGGGTAAGCAACACCTTCGGATGACGCGTTTCGCTGGTAGAAGTCCACCGACCGCACGCTGCCACTGGCTTCGATGCCTATGCCATTGCCCAAATCGAAGTCCAGCTTGGACTGCACGCCCCAGAGGTCATTGCTGGTCTCACCTTGTGGACCACGATACACGACATTGCGTATGTCCAAATCTTCTGAGCGGGCACCAGTGGCCTGGACTGCACTCCAAACATTAGCGCCCGGATAGCCGGTTCCACCTTCATGTCCGCCGTCCACCATGGCGGTAAAACGCACCATGGGGGATATATCCCACAGAAGTGAAACACGACCGGCATAGTTTTTCTCAGCACCCGCTGGATTGAGTCCACCGGCAGCCTTTTGTGCGGCAGTGGGATTCGCCGTATTGGCGAGGATCGACGCGCTGTAGTTTTCGAAGCCGTAGTCCTTCTTGGTGTAGACCACCGCAGCCCGAATGGCGGCGTTTTCTCCGAGCGGTGTGTTGACCGCGCCCTCAAAACCCTGACCGCTTCGGTTGGAGACCTCCGCTTGGGCGAAACCGCTGGTTTGTCCAAGTTTGGGCTTGGCAGTCAGGATGTTCAGTGTCCCGGCCATCGCATTACGACCATACAAAGTGCCTTGAGGCCCCTTATTGACCTCAACGCGGTCCAGGTCATAAAACATGAGGCCTAAACCGCGGGGGCGGGGTATGTAAACGCCATTGAGATGAGAGGCAGCCCCGGGGTCACCAAGCTCCGTGTTGTTACTGGAGCCCACGCCACGAATGTAGATTTCAACATTGCCCTCTTGGTTGGCAATGCTCATTCCGGGCACCGCAATTTGCAGGTTGCGTAGCTCTGTAATGCCGTCTTGCCGCAGTTGCTTGCTGTCCAAGGACTGCACGACACCGGATACTTTTTGCGCATCTTCCAAGCGGCGGTTGGTCGTCACCACTACCTGATCCAGCACAGCTTCTTTTGCTTGCGCAGCAGAGGCAGTTGTAGGCGGTACGGGCGCAGCGTTTTGCGCCCACGCTGGCGCGAGGGGGCCGCCAACCGTCCATACGGCTAAAGCAGCAATCAATCTTCTGAGTTTCATCATGTCTCCTTTTAAATGCTTCTAGGGGGTGGGTTTGTAACTTGGCGGTGACCAAGTCGTTGGAGATTGGCCCTGTGTCTGGCGCAATCGAAACGGGGGGAGGCGTACAGCTAATTCAGATGGCAGCGCATGGTCCAAGGGCCTCACCGTTTTGGTTGAACACATGCATCTTTTCTGGCTTAACCTGTAGGCCAATTACGTCGCCAGATTGCAGCGTGCAGCCTGCCGCCGGCAATTTCAAGGCTATGCTGGCTGGCTGCCCCGACAGGGTTGTGTAGGCAATCACAACGTCGCCCAAGTTCTCCACCATATCTATGCAAGCGCGCATTCCAGCGTCAGCCGAACCCAGCAAAAAGTCCTCGGGGCGAATGCCAATGACGCATTCGCGCGACACGTGGTGGGGCAGACACCAGGGGTTGGTCTGGATGCCTGCTTGAATGGCTTGCACCGGTATGAAGTTCATCCGCGGAGAGCCGAGGAAGCCAGCGACGAACTGATTGGCTGGCTGGTTAAAGAGCGTTTGGGGTGTTCCCACCTGCTCCATGCGGCCGCCGTTGAATACGGTAATCCGCTGGCCTAAAGTCATGGCCTCCACCTGATCGTGGGTCACATAGATCATGGTGGTCCCCAAGGCTTTGTGCAGTCGTGCCAACTCCATGCGCATTTGCACACGCAAAGACGCATCCAGGTTCGACAGGGGTTCATCGAACAAGAAGACTTTGGGCGTGCGGACAATGGCGCGGCCAATTGCTACCCGCTGCCGCTGGCCCCCGGACAAAACCCCAGGTTTGCTATCCAGCAGATGCGTCAGTTGCAGCACTTCGGCAACTTCACCCACCTTCTGCGCCACGATGGCTTTAGGGACGCCACTCATCTTGAGACCGAAGCCCATGTTCTGCGCCACACTCATATGGGGGTACAGAGCGTAGCTTTGGAACACCATAGCGACGCCGCGCTCGGCAGGTGCCAGGTCGCGCACGGACCGGTCACCAATGCTGAGGTCGCCATCGGTCATGGTTTCCAGGCCCGCCATCACGCGAAGCAGCGTCGATTTTCCGCAGCCCGACGGCCCGACGAAAACCATAAACTCGCCGTCCGCTACATCCAGATCAATACCGCGCAGCACTTCAATGCCGCCCGGGAAAGTCTTGCGTACTTGGCGCAGTGATAACTCAGCCATTTCTCAGGCCTCAGTCTTTGTTACTGCAGCCAATGCCACGTCGCGATACCAGTGGGCACTGCGTTTGAACGTGCGTTGCTGCGTCGCGTAGTCCACGTGGATCAGCCCAAAACGCTTGTCGTAACCCGAGTCCCACTCGTAGTTATCCATCAAGCTCCAGTAGAAGTAGCCACGCACGTCCACGCCCGCACTGCATGCTTGCGCGATGGCTTCTAGGTGAGCGCGTACGTAGTCAATGCGTGGGGTGTCATCGATCTCACCGTGCTCGATGCGATCAGCATTCGCCATGCCGTTTTCGGTGATGTAAATGGGCGGGAGTGTGTACTGCGCATTCAACCCCACCAGCAACTCGCGCAATCCGTCGGGGTGGATTTCCCATCCCATATCCGACTTGCCGAGGCTGCAGGGTGCCGGGACCGCGGGCTGGGCCGCACTGGCCCAGATGCGGGTGTAGTAGTTGACGCCCAGGAAATCAAGCGGTGCTGAAATGATGTCCATATCCCCGGTCTGCACCTCAGGGAATAGTTCCAGGCCCGCGTCCTGCGGGTAACTTCCTTTGAAGATCGGGTCCATGTACCAACGCACAAAGCTGGCGTATTCCCGGCGGGCCAGCGCGATGTCTTCTGCAGAGCCACTGGCCGGGGTCGTGCTGGATTGGTTGAGCACAATGCCCAAGGGACACTTCGCACCGCTGGCCCGCATGGCAGACAGGGCCAGGCCGTGCGACAACAGCAGGTGGTGGGATACCTGGGTGGCCAGCACAGGATCGGCGGCACCGGGCGCGAACTTGCCGATAGCGTGCCCCAACACTGCGGTACACCAAGGCTCGTTGTGGGTGGCCAGGCTGGCCAATCGGTCTCCCAGGCGGCGGCTCATGACATCGGCGTAGTGGGCAAAGTGGTGTGCTGTTGTGCGCGAGCCCCATCCACCCAGATCCTGTAAGCCCTGGGGCAAGTCCCAGTGGTACAGCGTGGCGTGCGGTTGAATACCTTTTTCCAGCAAGCGGTCTACCAGCCGGTCATAAAAATCTAAACCCTTGTCGTTCCACGCGCCATAGCCCAGGGGCTGTACACGCGGCCAGGCGATAGAGAAGCGGTAAGCCCCCACACCCAGGTCTTTGATCATGTCTACGTCTCCAGCCCAGCGGTGGTAATGGTCACAGGCCACGTCGCCGTTGTCCCCATTCACCGTTTTGCCAGGGGTGTGCGAGAAAGTGTCCCAAATGGAAGGGCCACGCCCGTCTTCGTTGGCGGCACCTTCGATTTGAAATGCCGCAGTTGCCGCGCCCCAAAGAAAGTCTTTGCCCAGTGCCAGTGAAGCGCTGGCCGACAAACCAGGTACGTGTGTTCGGGCGGCATGCTGCAATGCGGGTTCGCCAAAAGACTGTGAAATCGTTTTCATAAATAGCGGAGATGGAGGGAGGTTGAAATTTGGGGGGAGTGGGGCAGGTTTGTTGAAGCCGCGCTTCAGTGCTTCACAGCGCCGGCCGTCAGGCCTTCTATGAGTCGGCGTGACGCCAATGCGAACATCACCAGCAGGGGCACCACGGCGATGGCTGCGCCTGCCGATATCGCGCCCAAAGGCGTTTGGCCCGTCCCCTGAAGGGCCCGCAAAGCGAGGGGGACGGTGTAGCGGTCCATGTCGCGCAGGATGACGAGGGGGCCGACGAAGTTATTCCAGGAGCCGATGAAGGTGATCAGGGCCAGCGTACCCAGTGCCGGGCTGACCAGCGGTAAGACAACGCGCCAGTAAATGCTCCACTCGGAGCAGTTGTCCAGCCTTGCAGCATCCACCAGTTCAGAGGGAATGGCGCTGGCGGTGTACTGCCGCATCATGAATATTCCCAGGGCCCCGCAAGCGGCCGGAACGATCAGTGCGCGGTGTTCATTGGTCCAGCCCAGCCAGCCCATCATCAGGACCGTTGGCACCATGCCCAAGAACGCTGGCAAAAGCATCGTCACCATGATGGCGCTGAACAATTTTTCCTTGCCCGTGAAATCCATCAACGCAAAGGCGTAGCCCGCAAGGGAACAGAAGAACAGATTGAGCAGAGTCACCGCCTTGGCGACATAGACGCTCCAGCTGATATTGCGCCAAAAGTCGGGCAGGCGCTGGAGCAGCGTCGCCAGGTTGTCGCCCAGTGCCGTACCAAACCAAAAGGGTGGCGGTACCGACAAAATGGCTGCATCGGTGTGGGTCGCAAAGACGAACATGTAATAGAACGGCGCGAACGTGAGCAAGGCTCCGATGACGACGATCACTTGGCCGGCCAAACGGCCCCAGTTCAGCCGAGCCGAGACATCGCGCTGTGCGGGGCGCGCCCAAAATGTTGTCATGTGCGCCCCTTCACCGGCTTTTGCCCCAGGAGGCGGTTGTTGGCCCAACTTGCGCCTGCAATCAGCACAAAAAGTATCCAGGCAATCGCCGATGCCGTGCCGAAGTCACCCTCGGTAAAGGCCATGCGGTACATGTGCATGGCGGCTGTTCGACCGCCTTGGTCGATGCCGCCAGTGCCGCCCGTCAGGATAAAGGGCTCCTCAAACAGCTGCAGATTGCCGATCAGTGACAGCGTGACCGCAAGAAATGCCATGGGCTTGAGCATGGGAACGACGATGTAGAAAAAAACCTTGAAGCGACTAGCGCCATCCATCTCTGCGGCTTCAAACAAATCTTTCGGAATGGTTTGCATGGCCGAAAGATAGAGCACGGTGTTCCAGCCCACGTAGCGCCAGAAAACGACGAAGCTGATCATCCACTTGGTGTATTCGGGTTGGGTCCAGTCGATGGGGGTCGATGCAAAGAGGGCGCCGACCAGCGGTAGGCCAGCCATGGAATTCAGTGCCGCGTTGACCACGCCAAAGTCGCGAGAAAACAAGGCCGTAAAGACAAGCGATATCGCCACACTGGAGGTGATGAACGGCAGGAAGTACATACCCAGCACCAGATTTCGCCAGCGGCGGAATGCAATGTGCAGAAAGTACGCCAGTGGCAGCGCCACCACGTGCTGCGGTACGCCCGCGACCAGCGCTATCCAGACCGTGTTGTAGAGAGACCTGCGGAACCAATCGTCTTGGAATAGCGCATACGCATAGTTATCCAATCCCACCCACTGCATGGCGCCTAGCCCCGCTGCCGGGTCCCAACTGTGCAACGACAAGACGATAGAGAAGAGTAGCGGAAACAGCCCGAACAGCGCAAACAAGATGAAGAAAGGACTGACGAACAGGTAGGGCACGCAACGTCGCCAAAACGCGGCTCGGCGGGAACTTGACATGGATGACATGGTTTATGCCTGATTACGACGGCGAACGCGGCGTTCGATTCCCTGGCGGGCATCCGACAGCGCCACGGGAATGGGTTTGCCGCGCTCCAGCACTTGTTCGAGTTGGGCATTTACGACATCGATAGCAACGGCATCGTAGGAGTCAGCATCTACCGCCGGAATTCGGCGCGAGGCGTCGCGCCATAGCAGGCGGGCGCGCTGGCCAGCAAAGAAAGGCAGTGGCTCATTGAAGTAGGGGTCCTCTTGCGCAGACAACAGCGATGGAAACGCGTCCTGGGTTCTAAAAGCGGCCATCTGCTGATCGCGGTCGAGTGCCAGGTAGCGGATGAATTCCCAGGCCAGTTCCTTATTGCGCGCTTGCTTGGGTACGGCGTAGAACGATCCACCCCAGGCCGCAAATGCGCCTTCGGGTAGCTGCGCTGCGCGCCACAGCCCTGTTTGCTGCGGGACGATCCAGTTTTTCAGGTGCCCCCCAAGCCACGACCCCATCATTTGCGAAGCGATGCGGTCACGACGGAATCCCTCGACCCACTCGCTAGACCACGCCTTGACCCGCGCGTCGATGCCCGCTGCGCGCGCTGCTTTTGCCAGCCCAAAGGCGCGCACGAAGCGCGGCTCTTCTACGAGGACATTCCCCTGCCCATCGAAGAAAACGCCGTCACCATCCTTCAGGCTGCTACGGATGTAGATATCTTTGATGTCCGTGGCGCTGCCCAGCAGGTAGACGCCGGTCTTCTCTTTGAGCAGACGGCCCGCCGCAATAAATCCATCCCAACTGGTGGTGAGGTCCTGCTCCGCGAGGCCTGCCTTTTGCAACAGATCGGTTCTAAAGAACAGTGCCCCTGGCCCCAGATCGACTGGAAAGGCGGCTAATGAACCCCTGCTACTTCGCGCTGCGGCCAAAGCGAAAGCCGGAACCTGCGACGCATAGCGCAGCGCACCGAAAGGCGGCCGCGACAAGTCCTCCAGTCCGGCGGACTCAGCCAGCTTGCCGATGATTTCCATGTCCATGGCCATGACGTCGGGCAAGTTGGCACCTGCGGCGAGCGCGGTGGTCATGGCGGTGGGGAAGTCGGCCATGGCCAAAGAACTCAGCTTGATCTTGACTTGCGGGTGCAGTCTGGAGAAACCCTGTAGAGCCACTTTGACCGATTGATCCAAATTTGGAAACGATGCCACCGTCAAAACGCTTGGCATGGCTTCTGCTTGCGCAGCATGCACTCCTGCAGACGCCAAAAGGCTTCCAGTAGCGAGCTGCATTGCACTGGTAAACAGCGTGCGGCGCGACACCTCTACCGGTTCCTCTATGGAGTTAGCCGGGTTACCAAATGGCACAGATATTTTTTGAGAAATCGTTTTCACGGATGGTATTTGAACCCAAGCGCGACACAGCAACAACGAGGGAAAACCCTAGTGGTTGAAGAGTGTGTTTAAAGCGAGTGCGTGGAGCATGTATGCAAAACTAGTTGTTCATCATCCGATGAATGCGGCGCGCGATCCAGCCGAGAGATCGATATCACTACATACCGATACACTGCGCTGTACTTGGAAAAGATCAAATGAGTGCTAATCCCTCCCCATCCTTGCCGCCCCCCGACACCGCAACCGTCACCGATGTGGCGCGGCTTGCCGGTGTGTCGATCAGCACGGTCTCGCGCATATTGAATGGCAATAGTCGCGTGGCCTCCGACAAGCGCCAAGCGGTCGAGGCAGCCATCCAAAAACTTCAGTTTCACCCCAACCTCTCTGCGCGGAGTCTGCGCAGCGGTTCTACAAAAACCGTGGGAGTCCTCACCCAGGAACTGGAAAGCTTGTACTTCACGGCGGGTGCGCAGGGGGTCGAGGAGGGCCTAACGGGAAGCGGTTTTGCACCACTGGTCGTTCCAGGTCATTGGAATCCGAAGGAGGAGCTTGACCGTGCGCGACTTCTGATGGCGCGCAAGGTGGATGCCATGATCATCTTGGGCGGTTCGCTGAGTGATGATCAAATCATTGAAATCGCGCGGCACTTACCGACGGCCATTACGGGCCGGCAATTGACCGCGCCCAATGTTTTTGCTTTCGGTTTTGATCAGGCGGCTGGCGGTGCGATGGCAACGCGGCATCTGATTGAATTGGGGCATCGGCGGATCGCCCATATCTCTGGGCCATCCACGCACGCAGATGCGATAGAGCGTAAGGAGGGCTTTTTGAATGCCCACCGTGAAGCCCAACTGAGTGTGGACCCCCGATTGATCGTTGAAGGCGACTACCAGGAAGAGGGTGGACGGCGTGCCGCCCACCAGCTGTTGGACGCAGGGCTGCAGTTTTCTGCTGTTTTTTGTGCGAATGACCAGATGCTCTGGGGAGCGCGCTTGGCTTTTTATGAGCGCGGGCTTGCAGTGCCTGATGACGTATCGTTAGTGGGGTTCGACGACCTTGCGCAGTGTCGCTATATGACACCGCCCGTGACAACCGTACGCCAGCCCATGCATGAAGTGGGTCAGGCCGCAGCGTATTCCGTACTGCAAGCGCTGGGGGTGGCGCAGAGCCCAGAGAGGCCCCGCGCCGAACTCAAACTGAGCCTTATTGTCAGAGGTACGACCTGCAAGGCTGTCAGTTAACGACCTTGCAGTCCGCGCTTTTAGCCCAAATGCAGCGCGTTCAACTCTCCAATACGCGCCTCACCCGCCAGCCCGATGCGGCCCTCCGAGACCAGGCTGCGTACGCGCTCCATATCGCCAGCCAAGCTGCGATCCACCATCATGGCGGGCGACTCCGTACGCACCAGCTTCAGAATGCCTTCCAGCACCGCCGAGCTCTTCAGGGGGCGCAAGAACTCAATGCCTTGCGCGGCCGACAGCAGTTCGATGGCGACGATGTACTCGGTGTTGCGCAGCATGGCTTGCAGACGGCGCGCGGCAAAGGTGGCCATGCTCACGTGGTCCTCCTGGTTGGCACTGGTGGGCAAGCTGTCCACACTGGCCGGGTGGGCCAGAGACTTGTTCTCCGAAGCCAAAGACGCCGCTGTCACATGCACGATCATGAAGCCGGAATTGAGGCCGGGTTCGGGCGTCAGGAAGGCGGGCAAGCGTGAGGTCACGGTGTCTACCAGCATGGCCACACGGCGTTCGCTGATAGCGCCGATTTCGGCAATCACCACCGCAAGGGCATCGGCCACCAAAGCTACGGGCTCGGCGTGGAAGTTGCCGCCCGAAAGCAGCGTCCCCGTTTCTGCAAAGACCAGCGGGTTGTCGGTCACCGCATTGGCCTCGCGCACCAGCACCTGCGTGGCGTAGCGCATCTGGTCCAGGCAGGCACCCATCACCTGGGGCTGGCAGCGCAGGCAATACGGGTCTTGCACGCGGTCGTCCCCTTCCAGATGCGACTTGCGGATTTCACTACCGGCGGTGAGACCCCGGTAGGCCGCCGCGCAATCGATCTGGCCGGGCTGGCCGCGCACTTCGTGAATACGTGCATCAAACGGGCCGTCACTACCACGGGCGGCGTCCAGTGTTACCGCACCGGCAATCACTGCCGCTTCAAACAAACGTTCGGTGACCAGCAGCGCGTGGATGGCCAGCGCAGTGGACACTTGCGTGCCATTGATCAGCGCCAGGCCCTCTTTGGCCGAAAGGCGAATGGCCTCCAGACCCGTTTGCTGTAAAGCTTGCGCGGCGGGCATGCGCGTGCCCTGAAAGAACACTTCGCCTTCGCCAATCAAAGGCAGGCACAGGTGTGACAAGGGTGCCAAATCGCCCGATGCGCCGACCGAACCCTGGCAGGGAATGACGGGTGTGATGCCGAGGTTGTAGAACGCAAACAGGCGGTCGATGACGACTTGGCGGATGCCGGAATAGCCACGCGCCAGGCTGGCTGCCTTGGTCAGCAAAATCAGACGCACCACGGGCTCGGCCATGGGCTCGCCCACGCCCACGGCGTGCGAGCGCAGCAAGTTCAATTGCAGGGTTTCCAGGTCGGCCTGGGCAATGCGCTGGTTGGCCAACTTGCCAAAGCCGGTGTTCACGCCGTACACCGCGTCGCCGCCTTGGGCGGCCTTGTGCACCAGGGCCGCGCTTGCGGCAATGCCGGGCAGGGCTGCGGGGTCCAGGGCCACTTGTGTGGGCGTGGTGTGCAATTGGCGCATTTGGGCCAGGGTGATGTGGCCGGGGGTGATGATCATGGTCATAGGGGTGTTTTCGAAATTCGTATTCCGTTCGTCCTGAGCTTGTCGAAGGATCGGGGCTTCGACAAGCTCAGCCCGAACGGGTTGGGGTTTAGGCCTGCATTGGCAAGTTCAGGTGGTTGTCGTGTGCAGACTGCTTGGCAATGTCATAACCCGCATCGGCATGGCGCATCACGCCGGTGGCCGGGTCGTTGAAGAGCACGCGGCCCAGTTTGTCGAAGGCTTCCGCCGTGCCATCGGCCACGATGACCACGCCGCTGTGCTGCGAGTAGCCCATGCCCACGCCACCGCCGTGGTGCAGGCTGACCCAGGTGGCGCCGCTGGCGGTGTTCAGCAGGGCGTTGAGCAGGGGCCAGTCGCTGACCGCATCGCTGCCGTCCATCATGGCTTCGGTTTCGCGGTTGGGCGATGCGACGGAGCCGCTGTCCAGGTGGTCGCGGCCAATGACGATGGGGCCTTTGAGCTCACCGTTCTTCACCATCTCGTTGAACGCAATACCAGCCAAATGGCGCTCGCCCAGACCGATCCAGCAAATGCGCGCGGGCAAGCCCTGGAAGGCAATCCGTTCCTCGGCCATATCCAGCCAGCGGTGCAGGTGGGTGTTTGCGGGGAAGAGTTCTTTCATCTTCGCGTCGGTTTTCTTAATGTCCTCCGGATCGCCACTGAGTGCCACCCAACGGAACGGCCCCACGCCTTTGCAGAACAATGGACGGATATAGGCGGGCACAAAGCCGGGGTAGTCAAACGCATTGGCCACGCCAAAGTCTTTGGCCACCTGGCGCAAGTTGTTGCCGTAGTCCACGGTGGGGATGCCCATCGCATGAAAGTCCAGCATGGCTTGCACATGCACGGCGCAGGATTCGCCCGCGGCTTGTGTAAGTGCCGCGTGTTGGCTAGCATCCTTTTGCGCAGCCTTCCACTGGGCCACGCTCCAGCCTGCGGGCAGGTAACCGTTGATGATGTCGTGGGCCGAGGTTTGGTCGGTGACGATGTCGGGGCGCGCCAGCTTGGCCTGAGCGCCGCCTGCTTTCACACGGCGCACTAGCTCGGGCACGATGTCGGCCGCGTTGCCGCACAGCGCAATCGACACGGCTTTCTTCTCTGCCTTGTACTTGGCAATGCGCGCCAGTGCGTCATCCAGGTCTGTAGCCTGCTCGTCCACATAGCGCGTACGCAAACGGAAATCAATGCTGCTTTGCTGGCATTCAATATTCAATGAGCAGGCCCCGGCAAAGGTAGCCGCCAGTGGCTGCGCGCCGCCCATGCCACCCAGGCCGGCCGTCAGCACCCAGCGGCCCGACAAATCACCATTGAAATGCTGGCGACCCGCTTCCACAAAGGTTTCGTAGGTGCCTTGCACGATGCCCTGGGTGCCGATGTAAATCCAGCTACCCGCCGTCATCTGGCCGTACATCATCAGACCCTTGCGGTCTAACTCATTGAAGTGCTCCCAGTTAGCCCACTGCGGCACCAGGTTGGAGTTGGCAATCAGCACACGAGGTGCCCCGGTGTGGGTGCGAAACACGCCTACCGGCTTGCCGGATTGCACCAGCAGGGTTTCGTCTTCTTTCAGTTTTTTTAGCGTGTCCAGAATGGCTTCAAACGCAGGCCAGTTGCGTGCCGCCTTGCCGATGCCGCCGTAGACCACCAGCGCGTCCGGGTTCTCGGCCACCTCGGGGTCCAGGTTGTTTTGCAGCATGCGGTAGGCCGCTTCGATCTGCCAGTTGGCGCAGCTCAATTCGGTGCCGCGCGGGGAGCGCACGGAGCGTGCTACGGCGTTGGCGAAGGGGGATTTAGAAGGAGTAGTTGGTATGGTGGACATGGATGCCAATTCCTCAAAAAAAACAAAATATGGACGGCATCGTACTTGTCTATACAAGTGCTGTCAATCACGTTAAACTGCGCCCATGTCCAACAGCCATTTACCTGCCTACGGCCAAGTCAAGGCCTTCATTCAGGAGCACATCAGCTCCGGTGCCTGGAAGCCGGGAGACCCGGTGCCGAGCGAATCCACGCTGATGAAACAGTTCGGCGTGAGCCGCATGACGGCCAACCGCGCGCTGCGCGAGCTGACCGACGAAGGCCTGGTCAACCGCGTACAAGGCCTGGGCAGTTTTGTGGCCGAGCTGCACCGTATTTCCTCCACCATCCGCATCCGCGACATTCAGGAAGAAGTGACCGAGCGCGGCCACGTGCACACCTGCCGTGTGGTGCGTTCTGAGGTGAGCAAGGCCACGCCCGAGCTGGCCGAGATGCTGGGCTTACGAACCGGTGCCAAGGTGTTTCATACGGTGCTGGTGCACCTGGAAAACGGCGTGCCCATCCAGTGGGAAGACCGCTACGTAAACCCCGCAGCCGCACCGGATTATCTGAAAGCCGACTGGTCAACCACTACGCCCACGCACTACCTGCTGACCCATGCACCGTTGACCCAGGCCAGCTATTCGATAGAAGCCTGCGTGCCCACACCTGAACAGGCATTGGGACTAGAGATTGCCGCTACGGAAGCCTGCCTGGCGATGGTGCGCCGGACGGTCAGCGGTGCCAACGTGGCCAGCTTGGCGCGTCTGATTTACCCAGGCTCCCGCTATCGGTTTGCCGGGGAGTTTCAGTCGTGAGCCCGAGCACCAAATGGCATATCGTTTCTTTGGCCGACGTGGTCGCCACGCCATGGCGCAATGGCGGCGGTGTGACGCGTGAACTGGTTGTATGGCCGCCGCAAGGTGAGTGGCAGTGGCGCATGTCGGTGGCTGAGGTGGAGAGCAGCGGGCCGTTCTCGCGCTTTGAGGGGGTACAGCGTTGGTTTGCGGTGTTGAGCGGTGCGGGCGTGGAGCTGGACATTGAAGGCACGCGCCATACGCTGACCGCAGACAGTGCCCCTTTGACCTTTGATGGTGCAGCCGCTACCGATTGCCAATTGCTCAACGGTGCGACTCGGGATTTCAACCTCATGGTGCGTGGCTCCGTAGCGAGAACGGCAGCACGTTCTGCTCCGTGTCCCCCGCCCGCTTTGCGGGCTCCTCCTTTACCTGCGCAGAACGCACTGCCGCCCTCGCTCCTTGATGGAGCAAGCGGCGTTGAACCCAGCATGCGGCGCATCACTGAATCCAATCGCTTTGTTGTGGATGCTCCTAAAGTGATAGCTGTTTGGGCAATCAATACCTGGGCCACAGCCCGATTTGACTCCGAAATTATCAAAATACCACCCCAAAGTCTGGCCTGGTGCCGGCTGCCGCGTGCTGCAGAGGTAACTCTGGAAACCGACGGTGCCCTCTGGATGGAAATAGCCGAATGAGCCTTGAACTATGAGCTTGCAACTTTGGACCCATGCCCGCGTGGCAACACTTGCCGCGGATGCTACGGAGCCCTACGGATTGATCGACGAAGCTGCTTTGGTGGTGGAGGGCGAGCATCTACTGTGGGTGGGCGAAGCCTCCAAAATACCCGCTGATTTGCTGGAACGCTGCGACGTGCTGCACGACGCGGGCGGCGCGCTGATTACGCCCGGTCTGATCGACTGTCATACCCACCTAGTCTATGGCGGTGACCGTGCCCATGAGTTTGAGCTGCGCCTGCAAGGTGCCAGCTACGAGGACATTGCCAAAGCGGGTGGCGGTATTGCGTCTACCGTGCGCGCCACCCGCGCTGCAACTGCGGCAGAGCTGGAGCTGGCCAGCGCCAAGCGCCTGCAGGCGCTGATCAACGAGGGTGTGACCACGATTGAAATCAAGTCTGGCTACGGCTTGGCGCTGGAGCACGAGCGCAAGACTTTGAGCGTGGCGCGTGCGCTGGGCGGCAGCCACGCGGTGGATGTGCGCAACACTTTTTTGGGTGCCCACGCCGTGCCACCCGAGTACGCCGGCCGCGCCGATGACTATGTGGACGCGGTGTTGCAGATGTTGCCGGTGCTGCACGCCGAGGGCCTGGTGGACGCGGTGGATGGATTCTGCGAACGTATTGCGTTCAGCACCGCGCAGATGGAGCGCGTGTTCCAGGCCGCGCAGGCGCTGGGCGTGCGTGTGAAGCTGCATGCCGAGCAATTGAGCGACAGCGGAGGTGCCCAGTTGGCCGCGCGCTACCAGGCCCTGAGCTGTGACCATCTGGAATGGCTGAGCCCCGCAGGTGCGCAAGCCATGGCCACCAGTGGCAGCGTGGCGGTGCTGCTGCCTGGCGCGTTTTACTTTTTGCGCGAAACCCGTGTGCCGCCGATTGAGTTGCTGCGCAAGCACGGCGTGCCCATGGCGGTATCCACCGATTGCAACCCCGGCAGCTCGCCGTGTACATCCTTGCTGCTGATGCTGAACATGGCCTGCACACTGTTCCGTCTAACACCAGAGGAGGCTTTGGCCGGTGTCACACGCCATGCCGCTGCCGCATTGGGCCTCACAGACCGTGGCGTGCTGGCCGCGGGCCAGCGTGCCGACTTTGTGCTGTGGGATGTGCAACACCCCGCCCAGCTTTGCTATGCCCTGGGTGCCAATCCGCGCATTCAAACTATTTTCAAAGGCCAGCCGGTATGAGCCCAACTTTGCCTACACCACCCGTGTTCCAGTTGCAGCAGGGCAGCGTGCCCTTGCTGGTCAGCATGCCGCACATCGGCACCCACATCCCAGCAGATTTGCAAGCCGGGTTCGTACCCCAGGCACTGCAAGTGGAAGACACCGACTGGCATCTCGACCAGCTCTATAACTTCTTGGGCGACCTGGGTGCCAGCGTGCTGATGCCCAGCACCTCACGGTATGTGATCGACTTGAATCGCCCACCGGACGATGCACCCATGTACCCCGGCGCATCCAACACCGAGCTGTGCCCCACGCGCTTTTTCAATGGCACGCCGTTGTACCAGGTGGGTGCCGAGCCCAGCGCCGCAGAGCGCCAGCGCCGCCGCGCCACCTACTGGCAGCCCTACCACGACGCACTGGCTGCCGAGCTGGCGCGCCTGAAGGCTGCGCACGGCTACGCGCTGCTGTGGGACGCGCACAGCATCCGCTCGGAAATCCCGTGGTTGTTTGAAGGCCGCTTGCCCGACCTGAGCATTGGCACGGCCAGCGGTGCCAGCGCCGATGCAGCCATCACCGATGCCGTGATGCAGGCCTGCGCCAGCCACCCGCAAGTCCGTAGTGTGGCCAATGGCCGCTTCAAGGGCGGCTACATCACCCGCCACTACGGCCAGCCGGCGCAGAGCATCCATGCCATCCAATTGGAGATGTGCCAAAGCCTCTATATGCAAGAAGAGGCTGCCTTTGCGTATGACCCAATCAAGGCCGCGCAGATACAGCCGATTTTGAGCGAAATGGTCTGCAGCGCCCTTGGAATGTGCAGGAGAAGCTATGAAAAGTGAAGCAAACACTTTCTTTGCCACCCAGGCGTGGGTGCAAGGTGCATGGGCCACCAACGTGTTGCTGGAGGTAGATGCCCAGGGCCACTGGAGCAAAGTACAGGTCAATACGCCTGCAGACCAGCGCCAAGGCGCACAGGTCTTGTCCGACCCCATATTGCCCGGTGTCGTCAATGCCCACAGCCACGCCTTCCAACGCGCCATAGCCGGCCTGACGGAGCGGCGCAACACCGCTGCGGGCAGTGATGACTTCTGGTCCTGGCGCAACCGCATGTACAGCGCCGCCAACCGCATCAGCCCCGAGCAACTGGAAGTCATCGCCACCCAGCTCTACGCCGAGCTGCTAGCGAGCGGCTACACCCAGGTTTGTGAATTCCAATACCTGCACAACACCATCGACGGCACGCCGTACGCCGACCCCGCAGAAATGTCCTTGGCCTTGGCGCGCGCCGCCCAACGCACCGGCATCGGCCTCACACTGCTACCCACGCTCTATATGCGTTCGGGCTTTGCAGCCACCGGCCTGCGTGACGACCAACGCCGCTTTGCCTCCACGCCCGACTCCATCGCCCGCATCGTCGAATCCGCAAAGCGCCAAACCCAAAATGACCCACGCATCAACGTTGGCGTAGCCCTGCACTCCCTGCGCGCCGTGCCCCCTGCCGCACTGAATGAGCTGGCCACTTACGCGCAAGGTGCCGGCCTGCCAGTGCACATCCACATTGCCGAGCAAACTCAAGAGGTAGACGACTGCCTGGCCCATACCGGCCAGCGCCCGATTGAATGGCTGCTGAACCACGCCGCGGTGGACGCGCGCTGGAACCTGGTGCACGCCACTCACACCACGCCCCAAGAGTTGGCGGGCATTCAACAGTCCGGTGCCCGCATCGTTATTTGCCCCAGTACGGAGGCCAACCTGGGCGATGGCGTGTTTGATCTACCGGGCTATGCAGCGGTGCAGGGCGCATGGTCGATAGGCTCGGACAGCCATGTGACACGCAGTTGGGTGGAAGAGCTTCGCTTGCTGGAATATTCACAGCGCCTGAGTCAGCGCCAGCGCAATATCGCGGCGCATCACCTGGGTCAAAACATGACCAGTGGCAGCAGCGCCGCAGCGCTCTTGCAAGCCGCCCTGCACGGTGGCGTGGCCGCCAGCGGACTGCCGCTGAGTGGCATTGCGGTGGGCCAGCGTGCAGACTTCGTGACGCTGGATCGGCAATCCCCCGCTTTGCAGGGTATGCCGGATGACTACGTGCTGGACGCACTGGTTTTCTCTAGTCCCAGCGCCAACTTTACGCAGACTTTTGTGGCGGGGCAGGTGGTCACGGCCCCGCAAAGCTCGGACTTTGCGGGGGTGATGCAGGCGCTGTGGGCTTAGGGCGGTAGAGTTCGCCAGTTGGGTGTTGATTCAATTTCAGCTTCAGGCTGGCTTTGACATGTTTGATGTTCACAAAAAACACGTTATTTTCAAACCCTGACCAATTTTTTGCCGTAGCGAGCAACCTGGCGGTCGACCGCAATCGTGGCCTATTTTGGGCCTTGATTTTTCAAATCAGTTGGCCTGTCGAGTCACGATGGGAACGTAGCCTGTTTCAAACCCTTTGGGCGGAACGACCACCAGACCCGCATCCAGCGTGGCCAGGTCTCCAACGGTTGGCGGCGCGATGAATTCAGTTTTGCTGTTCCAGGTGGAGTGCAGTCTTTCCACTACGCCTTGCAGTCGATTCTTCTCGGCTTCGGTCCAGCCAAACCCTTGGAGTGAAGGCTGGTCAATGAAGCGATACCAAGAATACGTGACAGTGGAGCCATCATTGAGAACAACGGTATGGGGGCCAGAAACCGGGCTGGGGTTACTCCAGCTTTGAGGCGATACATAGGGCGTGCCACTGATCCCAAACCGGTCTGCCGTGGCGGTGAAGTTCACGTTTTTCAAGCCCGTCTCGTCGGGCACCTGTGCTGCGGGAACGGGTCGAAATGCATCCCCCTGCTTTTGGTAGTACTCCGGAAAAACGCCATTTGTGGCCGCGCCCTTCCATTGAAAGGCCCACGCACTGCCTCCCTTGGGTGTGGTGATGGCGGTGGGTACGACATAGTCACTGAGACCTTGGTCACTCTGCATGTGAATGTCGTCGTGCCACATGTAGATCGTGCTGGCCTTCAACTTGGGGCTGAGCGAGCCAGACAGTCCGAATTTTCCGGAGACTGCAGCGCCGCCGGCGACCCAGTCCAACATGGGGTTGAACAGCGCGGCGGCCGAGTACACCGTGTAGTCAGTGAGCAAGTAACTGAGTCCATTGGCATCGGTGGGAAACGACAGGCGTGCCATGCGCACATAGTCCACACCCGCTTTGTCTTTGCCCGCAAAAAATGGCATGGAGTTCATTTCCATGGACAGATTCTTGACGATACCGGGACGCACGTCCAGGCCACGGCCTGTGACCGTAGGGTAGGTTTTAGCAAGCACTTCCCACACGTCGGGCACATAAAACGCGACGGGGCCTTGGTAGTTGCTTGCATTGACAAAAAAGGTCCAGCTTTGATTGCCGACCGGGTTGGCACCTGTCTTGGCCGGGGTGAGCGGCAAGGCCATCCACGAGATGCCAAAGAACTCCCCTGCGGTACCTTCTTTGAACGTGAGTCCATCGGGCGGCATGAGCAGGTGATTGCTGAGTTGCGCGACACCGGCCGAACCCATGGGCAGACTCCCTGCATTCCCAGCCCCTGGCGCTATGGCAGGCATTCCAAACCCCCAGCCGGGAGCCGAGAGTTCATTGACATAGCCATTGGGTGTGCCATTGATGCGGTATTTGGGCGCACTGGATTTGAAATGCGTGGTGACCCAATAGCCGCCGCTGCCTTCCACCGACTGAAACCACGCGCGGTAGTAGTCGGTCATGTTGGGGTTTGCCACACGCAAGAAGTTGTCGGGCGGCAACATTGGCTGGGTGAAATTCTCGTTGTCGGGGTTGAGCCAGGTTCCGGGAAGCCCGGCCTGAAAACCATTGACGGGCGTATCGAGCATCGGCCAGATCGACGTATAAAAGCTGAATCCGTAAGTAAAGCCGGAAGGGACTGTTGTGTCTGTCTCAATATTGAAATAGGAATGCAGACCGGGGTCGACCAAGGCAAGTGCGTTAGCGCCGTCGCGCGCGTAGGACTCATTCACAAAGGTAAAGCCGGTCAACGTACTGCCTTGGGCATTGAGAACAAAGCTGGTGCCGCCCACTAGGTCTTGGTAGACGCTGTTGGCGTCTTTGAGCAAAACATTCTTCGAAAAGTCTGGCGTCAAATTCCAGGTGACACCGGCTTGGTTGGTCCAGATCAGTGCAGTGGAAGAGCCCGGCTTCAAGGAAATGGTGCCGACGTGGTAGTCGTTCTGGACAGGGTTTCTGCGGTACGTGCCCACCACGTCTTCGATCTTGAAAGACACGGCGGGTGGCTCGATGGGCCGTGGCGCGCGCATGGACTGGAAGAAGTTGCGATCACTCCAGGCTCGTATCAGGGGGTCAAAACTGGCCAATGGCCCCAATGCCAGCAATTGGTTACCAGTCACTGGTCCCACCACATAGGCATTCGCGGCAGTATCCACCGCTAGGTAGGTGCTGGTGCTGGGGAAATAGGCATAGTGGTACTGAAGGTATTGGCCGCTGACGGGTGTTCCATTGAACACCTCTGGGTAATTGGCCTGGGCATAGGCAAAAAACTGAAGGTCGGAGACGGCAAACACGGAGGTGGACAGGAGCGACAAAACCAGCGCAATGATTTTTTGCTTGACGGAGTGCATATGGGCTTCCTACTGTGGCGCGGAAATTGTCATGACTTCGCGGTAACGCCCGGCCGAAAGCATTTCATCGGAGTCGGTGCCGTAACCCACAAATATCCGGGCGCCAATGAGGCTCGTCAGGTCGATTGCATCCAAGATATCTACCAACACGACGTCCAGGCTACTGTTAAGGGAAACACCGGCGAGGTATTCCGCCAAGGGAAATTGCAGCCCGCTCCATCGTTTCGCCGAGTCCAGTTGGTACCAACTCGAAAATACTTGGGTACCGAGATAGGCAACTACGTAAAGTTTGTAGGTAGGTCGCGTGGCTGCTGGGCGCATGGCTCGGCTTTGTGGCGACGCATAGTTCAATAGGCCACGCACGTCCACGCTCAGGGACTGCGCGCTGATTCCCCCGGACTTCTTGGCCTGAACCAAGAACGGCGGCACCGCTGTGGGCGGTATGGTGTTGGCAATGCTGGGCTCCAGGTCTAGGAAGCCATCCAGCGTTGCATTGACCACGAGTTGTGCCATAGCACCACTTGCCACTGTGCCGGTGCCAAGTTGCCCGTAGTAGTTGTCGCCCCAGGACCAGACCGTGCCGTCGGGGTGAACGCCTAGGGTGAACCGGTTTCCTGCGGCCACGGCACCGTAACCCGCAGCGACTTGGATCGGCATCAGGCTTGCCGTGGTGGTGCCATTGCCAAATTGCCCCGTGTCGTTCTGGCCCCATGCCCATAAGGTGCCGTCTGCTTTCAGCGCCAAAGAGTGATTTGCACCGGGCACGAGAGCCCGGAAGCCCGAACCGGCAATCAACGTGGGCAATGGCCGCCCGACCACGGTGCCGTCTCCAAGCTGCCCATTGACATTCGCGCCCCACGCCCAAATTTTTCCGTCGGCGGTGATGGCGTAACTACTCTCATCGCCCGCCGCAATTTCGACAATGCCACTCAGGCCCACCACGGGGGCGGGAGCAGCACGATTGGCGGTATTGCCATCACCAAGTTGGCCGTTCTGGTTGCTGCCCCAGGACCAAACGGTGCCGTCACGACCCAAAGCCAGGCTGTGGTAGCCGCCGCAAGCTACTTGCACAATGCCCGAAATTCCAGGGATTGTTCCCGGGTCCACCGTCGTGAGATTGCTGCCACGACCGAGTTGACCCCGCTCGTTTTGCCCCCAAGACCAGATGCTGCCATCACCCTTGACCGCGAGAGAGTGGTTCGCGCCCGCCGCGACGCCCACGGCACCCGTCAAGCCCTCCACTAGCACGGGCGAGGAGCGATCGGTGTTGGTCCGGTCACCCAAGGCCCATGCCCCGTTATGTCCCCATGACCACACCCGTCCATCGCCTCCCAAAGCCAGCCCAAACCCGCTACCCGCAGACACTTTCACGATATTGGCGAGCGATGCCACCTGCTCGGGTATGGATTTCTGGGTCAACGCTCCGTTTGCCAGCTGGGCGTCTGCATCCGAGCCCCAAACCAGCAGGCTTCCGTCGCTGGTGACCGCCACGCCGTTTTCCCGCCCCGCCGAGAAATCCAGAATATTGGACATCCCGAGCATGGCGTGGGGCAGGCCATTCGCCCGGGTAGTTCCGTCGCCAAGTTCGCCTAGGTAGTTCTCTCCCCACGATTGCACAGAGCCGTCTGCCAGTTGCAGCATATTGAAGGTCACACCAGCCACTACCTTGATGGCATTGGCGGCACCCACCACCTTTTTGGGGACTTGCGCATAGCCACTGCCGGTGGTGGTGCCCCACCAGGCACCCCAGATCCAGACCGCACCGGTTTTGTCCAGTGCCAAAGTGTGGCTGCCCATGGCGCTGATGGCAGTGATTTCGGGCAGGCCGGACACCTTGGCCGGAGCGAGCCGTGCATTGGTCGTGCCGTCTCCCATTTGCCCAAAACTATTGTCGCCCCAGGTCCATACCGAGCCGTCTTTCAAAAGGGCCACGCTGTGGTCACCGCTGTACCCGTTGGCGGCAATGGCCGTTACACCGGCGAGGCCCGACACCCGGAGAGGGCTCATCGAGCTTGTGGTCGAACCGTTGCCGAGCTGGCCTTTGTTGTTATTGCCCCAGGCCCAGACCGTCCCGTCACTGCGCAAAGCCATTGAATGTGAATTGCTGCCAGCAAGTCCCACGACTTGGGTGAGGCTTGTGACTGTGATGGCCCGCAGGCGGTCGACCTGAGTACCATCGCCCAATTGGCCACTCTCATTGGCGCCCCAGGCCCGCACGGTGCCATCGGCTATCAGGGCAAGGCTGTGGCGATTACCCAAAGCGAAGTCGGTCGCTCCGCCCAAGTTTTCAAGTTTGACGGGAGTGCCTCGGTCCGCACGGGTTCCGTCACCCAGTTGACCACTGCTGTTGCGCCCCCAGGCCCATAGTTCGCCGGTTTGGCTAGAAGCCAAGACGTGCGACTGTGAGCTCACCACGCGCTTGGCGGCCGCAAACCCGGCAACGCGTCCGGGCACGCTGCTGAACAACTGGCGCCCTTGACCCAACTGCCCGTAGTTGTCGTTCCCCCAAGACCATACAGTGCCGTCGGCTTTGAGGGCCAATGCAAAGTCAGCCTTCGCGGCTACCTGAGGGGTGCTGGCGGCCAAGCAAGTTGGCGATGAAAGCAGCGCCACGACCCCCAACAGGGCCCCAAAAATGTACGACCGAGTCGGTGTGACCATGACGGCAGAGCTCCCTAAGTGCTAGTTGTGCGCAACGACCGATGAACGAGCTTAAAGTGGCGGCATCTGCCTGCGTAACCGCATGATACAGGTCACCTGTGGCGACACGCGCAGCGTGTCAGGGTGAGGTGGGCAGACCTTTCATTCGCCTCTTTACACCCATAGTTCTGGGCCTTGTTCGGCACCACTCCCGTCAGCTAGACCTCCCGCTGCGTGGCCCCAGAAAAAACCACAGGATCAATCCCAACAGTGGAAGCAGCACCACCACAAGTATCCAAATGAGTTTCTTTGCGTTGCTGGCAGAGCTTTGGGCAATGTTGAGGATGGCCCAAATGTCGCCTGCAAGCACGAGCAGGCCCAGCAGTCCGTTGTATCCGAAGTTCATCTTTGTATTTCCTTGTATTGTCTTTTTCGATTCTATGAGATGGATACCTTTTCAAACCCACCTCTCGCCAACTCGCGGTTTCAGCTCAATCTCAAGGCTTACGAGCGCAAAAGCCGCAGAAAATAGCGCTTTAGAAAATGAAATTCCTGTGAACCAACCTCTTGCCCATGCCGAACTCATCGCCACTTTCAGAAGAGCGGAGGCGGACGCTGCGCACAAGTTTGGCTTGATCAAAGCGGTTGCCAACAAGGGGCCCAAGGCTATTCAAGCAGCTGTCGAAACCGCAGCTAAGGCCGCAAAACGCAGGGATGCGTTCGCAAAAAAGCTGAACGCCTTGGGGGTAGACCTTCAGGATTAAAAGAATCAGCGTTTAGATGGGCGGCAGGCCCGCCAGCAAGGTGGCCAGCTCCGCGGCGGACCGCACTTGCAGCTTTTCAAACACCCGAGAGCGGTGCACCTCCACCGTGCGCACCGCCACGCACAGTTCATCGGCAATCACTTTGTTGAGCTTGCCGGCAGCCACCAGCCGCATCACTGCGCGCTCCCGGTCGGTGAGTGCTTGCAAGCGCTCTGTGGCTTGGGCTTGTGCCAATAGTTGGGCGTGGTGCTCTGCCTCAATCGCCAGTGCGCGCTTGACGCGCTGCACCAGGTGGTCGCCGCTAAAAGGCTTTTCCAAAAAGTCCACAGCGCCTTTTTGCAGGGCATCGACCGCCATGGGAATATCACCGTGGCCGGATAAGAACAGCACAGGCATTGGCACACCGCGCAGGCGCAACTCGTCATACAGCTGCAGGCCCGACATGGGCTCCATACGCACATCCAACACCATGCAGCCGCGCAGAGTCCGCTGGCTTGCCAGGGCCAAGAATTCTGGCCCGCTGGCGTAGCTGCAAACGGTCAAACCGTGTGACTGCAGCAAGAAGGCCAGTGCATCGCGCACAGGTGCTTCATCGTCCACCAAATGAACGCTGGGGATTGCGGCTGGGGGGTAAGTCATGGTGTGTTCACAGGGGGTTCAGACACTGGCAATGTCAATGAAAGGCGTGCACCGCCCCATTCACTGGCACCGGCCTCCAGCGCGCCGTGGTGCGCTTCGATGATGGTGCGACAAATTGACAAGCCCATACCCATGCCATCCGCCTTGGTGGTGTGAAAGGGTGAGGCCAGGGTGTCGATGCTGCGCCCTTGCAGGCCGACCCCGTTGTCGTCAATATCCAGACGCACAAAACGCGGGCCAGCCGGTGCCGCCGCAATGCGAATGCGCCGGTCACTTTGTGGGGTCAGGGCGTCCACCGCATTGCGCAGCAGGTTAATCAGCACCTGTTCGATCAGCACCGGGTCGGCCATCACCAGCGGCAAATGGGGTGTGATGCGGACCTCGATGGCAATGCCCTGGCGTTGTACGTCATAGCGCACCAGGGCCAGCGCGCGCTGCACCAGGTCTTCCACCCTGGCGGGCTCGGGTTGCGGTGCACGCCGTGTCAAAAAAGCACGGATGCGTTGCACCACGCGGCCTGCCTCGGCAACCTGCTCGGCTTCGCGCTGCAAGGCGTCCAGCACCACCGGGTCGCTAAACCCCGAGCGCTCCAGGGAGCGCAAGACACCCGCGTTGTAACTGGCGACTGCGGCCAAGGGTTGGTTGAGCTGGTGGGCCAAGGCCGATGCCACCTCACCCAGCGTGGTGAGCCGCGCCTGATTGGCCAGGGTTTCCAATTGGCGGCGCTCGCGCTCTTCCGAGCGCTTGCGCCCGGTGATGTCCACCGCCGAACCCATCCACCCGATCTGTTTGCCTTGTGCATCGATCAGTGGGGCCTCCAACATCATGATGTCAATGGTGCTGCCATCGCCGCGTAGCCAGCGTGTTTCATACCCTTCGCGCGGGGCTTCGCCCGCCATATTGCGCAGATGACGCTGCATGGTGTCTTCCATGGCATCGGGCATCCAATAGGGCATAGGCGGCAAGGTGCCCAATAGCTGCTCAGGTGCCAGGCGCACCAAATCGCAAAAGGCGCGGTTGACATGCACCAGGCGGCCTTCCATGTCGCGCCCCCGCAAGCCAACCGTGAGCGAGTCCTCAATCGCCTGACGCCACGAGGCCTCCGTGCGCCAACGGTTCTCGGCACTTTTAACCTCTCGCATTTGGCGGCGCAGTGTCCACGAAGCTGCTGCACTCAAGACCACAAAAACGACCATCAAAGCCAGCGGCAATGTGCGCCACCACGGCTTGCGGATGTCGCGAACCGTCAGCTCCAGAAAGGTATCCAGCAGCGGTGCGCCAATGGCGACCCGGTAGCTCTGGCGGCCTTGGGTCGGCAGGGCATCATCGGTGCCGGTGATACGTTGGCCATAGTCATCTACCAGGCGCACATCGTATTTGCGCGACAGCCACCAAGGCACTGTTTGGCGCAACAGGGCCGATGGCGCAAAGCGCACGATAAGCTGGCCCCCATGCGCCAGCGGAGTGACCAGGTGGGCCGACAGGCTGTTGTCTTCCAGCGGATTGCCGGGCGGCGGCAGTGCCGGGCGGGGCGCTTGCAGTGGTACGTGGGCTTGCAGCCGGTTGTCCCGGTCTACCACGGTCACGCTGATCCACAAACGGCGCAGGCCCTGGCCCACACCAGGCTCGCGCAGCAGGGTTTCGTCATTGGGGTTGGCTGGCAGGTGCTTGGCAATCACCTTGATAGCGGTGTCTTCGTTGGTGAGCCAATCGGTCATGCGGCTCTCTAGCGACAGCACGTCGGCAATCAGGGTGCGGCGTTCTTCCTCGCGCTCTTGCTCGTCGGCCCACTGCAGCCAAGCCCCTACGGTGGTGGCAAAGGTGAGCGCTAACAGCAGGGGCCACGCCCAGGCCCCACGCCGGTACAGCGGTGCCTGGCTGGGCAGGGGCGGTTCGGGGGTGGGCATCATGGTGCCAAGTTTAGAACCGGCGTGACATAGAAACCGCCCCGTGTTTAGAAATGTGGAAATCCACACTTACGCCCGAAACCCGGTGTTTTGATAATCGGGCATCACCATAACGAGGAGATTTTTGCTATGAACCACCGCCACTTCCTACGCAGCCTGCTGGCTGTTGCCGTTGCCGCCACCTTGGCCGCACCTGTTTGGGCCCAAGCCCCTATCGTTATCAAGTTCAGCCACGTGGTGGCCAATGACACCCCCAAAGGCCATGCCGCTGAATATTTCAAAAAGAAGGCAGAAGAGCTGACCAAGGGCCGCGTCAAGGTGGAGGTGTATGCCAACAGCACCCTCTACAAAGACAAAGAAGAGATGGAAGCCCTGCAAATTGGTGCCGTGCAAATGCTGGCCCCCTCACTGGCCAAGTTTGGCCCCTTGGGCGTGAAAGAGTTTGAAGTCTTCGATCTGCCCTACATCTTTGACAACTACGACGATCTGCACAAAGTCACCCAGGGCCCTATGGGTCGCATGCTGCTGGACAAGCTCGATGCCAAAGGCGTCAAGGGTCTCGCGTATTGGGACAACGGGTTCAAGTCGTTCTCGGCCAACAAGCCCTTGCAAGCGCCCGCAGATTTCAAAGGCCTGAAGATGCGCATCCAGTCCTCTAAGGTGCTGGAAGCGCAGATGCGTTCGCTGGGCAGCTTGCCCCAAGTGCTGGCTTTCTCTGAGGTATACCAGGCCCTGCAAACGGGTGTGGTGGATGGCACTGAGAATCCTATCTCTAACCTCTACACCCAGAAAATGCACGAGGTGCAAAAGCACCTGACGCTGACCGAGCACGGCTACCTGGGCTATGCAGTGATCACCAATAAAAAGTTTTGGGATGCATTGCCAGCCGACATTCGCAAGCAATTGGATGAGGCTTTGTCGCAGTCCACCCGCTATGCCAACCAGATTGCCAAAGTGGAGAACGACAAATCACTGGATGCCGTGAAAGCCTCGGGTAAGACCCAGGTCTACACCCCCACCGCCGCACAGCGCTTGGCCTTCAAAAAAGTGATGGTCAAAACCCATACCGAGATGGAATCGCGCATCGGCAAAGAGCTGATTCAGAGCATTTACAAAGAAACCGGGTTTGATCCCGCCAAGCTGTAAGCGAGACAGGCCATGAAATTTCTTGACCATGTCGAGGAGTGGATTATCACCTTCCTGATGGCTGCGGCCACTCTGGTGATTTTTGCGTCGGTGGTCCACCGCTACACCTCGGGCTTTGCCATTCCTGGCGTGCAGGATTGGTTGCTCTCTGTGAATATGGGCTGGGCCCAAGAGCTGTGCATCATCATGTTTGTGTGGATGGCCAAGTTTGGCGCTGCCTATGGCGTGCGCACCGGCATCCACGTGGGGGTGGATGTGCTGATCAACCGCATGTCCGACAAAAACCGGGGCCGCTTTGTGGTGCTGGGCTTGTTGGCAGGCGCGCTGTTCACCGGCATTGTGGGCACGCTGGGCCTGCGCTTTGTGTGGGAAAACGGCATGCATTACTGGGTCTTCCATGCCCTGGGAATGGCCACGGGCGATGTGCCCGAAGGCCCTACGACCCCGGATCTGGAATGGCCCACTTGGATCGTCTATGCCGTCATTCCATTGGGCTCCTACCTGATGTGCTTCCGGTTTATTCAGGTCACGGTGCAGTTTTTGCGCACCGGTGATTTGCCGCACCACGACCACGGCCACGTTGATGGCTTAGACGAAGAGTTGGAAGGAAAGCCAGCATGAACGCGTTCATCATTTTGGGTTTACTGGTAGTGCTGATGCTCACCGGTATGCCGATCTCTATTTCGCTGGGCCTGACGGTTCTGTCGTTTTTGTTCTTCATGACCGAGGTGCCGATTGAGTCGGTCGCGCTCAAGCTGTTCACCGGCATTGAGAAGTTCGAGATCATGGCGATTCCGTTCTTCATTCTGGCGGGCAACTTCTTGACTCATGGTGGGGTGGCCCGGCGAATGATCGGGTTTGCCACCTCCATGGTGGGCCACTGGCACGGTGGTTTGGGCTTGGGCGGTGTGTTGGCGTGTGCCTTGTTTGCGGCGGTGTCGGGCTCCAGCCCGGCTACGGTGGTGGCCATTGGCTCCATCCTGATGCCGGCCATGGTCAAGGCCGGCTTCCCCAAAGGCTTCGGGGCGGGCGTGATCACCACGTCGGGCGCTTTAGGTATCTTGATACCGCCGTCGATTGTGATGGTGATGTATTCGGTGTCCACCAATACGTCGGTGGGTGCGCTATTCATGGCCGGTGTGGTGCCGGGCATAGCCCTGGCATTTTTGCTGGGCCTGACCACCTGGTACCGCGCCAAGAAAAACAACTACCCCTGCCAGCCCAAGGCCACTTGGCTTGAGCGCTGGGTGGCGTTTCGCAAAGCCATCTGGGGCCTGTTGTTGATCGTGGTGGTGATGGGCGGCATCTACTCCGGTGTGTTTACGCCCACCGAGGCGGCAGCTATGAGCGCGGTGTATGCCTTCATCGTGGCAGTGTTTGTCTACAAAGACATGGGTCTGAAGGACGTACCCCGTGTGCTGCTGTCTAGCGCCAACATGAGCGCCATGCTGCTCTACATCATCACCAATGCAGTGCTGTTCTCCTTCTTGCTGACGCATGAGAACATTCCCCAGCAATTGGCCGACCAGATGATTGGTACCGGCGTGGGCGTGATCGGCTTCCTGCTGATCTCCAACGTGCTGCTGTTGATTGCGGGCAACTTCATGGAGCCCTCTTCCATCGTGTTGATTCTGGCGCCTATTCTGTTCCCAATCGCCATGAAGCTGGGCATCGACCCCGTGCACTTCGGCATCATCATGGTGGTGAATATGGAAGTAGGCATGTGCCATCCGCCGGTGGGCTTGAACCTGTATGTGGCTTCGGGCATTACCAAGATGGGCATAACCGAGTTGACCGTGGCGGTGTGGCCGTGGCTGCTGACTATGCTGGGCTTTTTGGTGGCAGTCACTTATTGGCCCGCGATGTCCTTGGCTCTGCCACGGGCACTGGGCATGGTTGCCGGGGGCTAGCGCCCCAAGCTGGGGCACATTGCGCGTGCCCAGAAAATTCAACATGGCCCTGCGGGGCCATGTTGCGTTGTAAAGGCCGCTAAGTGCCATGAAGGGCCATGGAGGGCCTTGAGCTGTGATCCGCTGGCTCGGATAATGCGTGGCCGGTCAGCACACAAGATGAAGAGGTTGTTGGAATGCACAAGTCGATCTTCGTACCGCACGGACAGTTCCATATCCGTACGCAGGGGCAGGTGGTGATTTCTGAAATCCAGGGCCCCTGGAATCTGGAGATGATGAGCGCCTGGGGCAAAGGCATTGCGCCCATTACCCAGGCGCTCAGTGCCAAAGGTCCGGTCGGCAGCATCGGTATCTATTCCCACTCCTTGCTCACCTCACCCGAATCTTTAGACCTGCTAACCAAGATGTTGCGCTTCAGCGTGGCGCACTACCGGGTGGTGTGCACTGCCGATGTGTATGACGCCAGCGTTGAGGGGCACATGCTGGGCAAGCGGATTTTTAAGTCGGTCTACGAGGGCTCGGTGCCCAACCAAAGCTTCGCAACAGAGCAGGAAGCCATCACCTGGGTAAATCAGTGTCTGGCCGCCGTAAAGGCTTGATTGCTATTAAATAAGGAGCTGCTCCCGCACTATCCATGGGCTGAACGGCTGATTTGATGCCCCATCTGCGCTGGCCCCAGTGGGTGCCCAGGCGTGCAGCTTTGCAGCCCTATGTTTTTTTCGCATCGCAAGCCCTAAAAATGCTCATTGGCGTTTTTGGTGGGCTCTCATTAGACTGCCCGCTCAACTCCGGATCGGCTTCGCCCGACACCACTTATGCGACTGCACCCCCTCCCATTCGTTTTGGCGCTCGCCGCCCTGGTTTCTGGCGCGCAAGCCGCCACCGTTTTGGAACGGGTGGCCGGAGGCGGCAAACTGATCATTGCCTACCGCGAATCGTCGGTACCATTTTCTTATCTGGATGCCAACAAACAGCCCGTGGGCTACGCCGTAGATTTGTGTCTGAAGCTTGCAGACGCGATCCGCAAGCAGACCGGTGCCAAGGGCATGGGGGTCGAGTTTTTGCAAGTGACATCGGCCAACCGTATTGCGATGGTGGAAGAGGGCAAGGCCGACCTGGAATGCGGCTCCACCACCAACAACGCCGAACGCCGCCAAAAGGTGGCTTTTACGGTGCCGCACTTCATTACCGGTGCGCGTCTGCTGGTCAAAGCCGACCGCAACTACACCCGCATTGAAGACTTCAAGGGCAAGAAGATTGTGTCCACTAAAGGCACCACGCCTCTGAAGGTATTGGAAGAGGCGAACAAGAGTCGCCTCATGGGCATCACCATTCTGGAAGCCCCGGACCACGCCAAAGCGGTGGAGATGGTGGAGACCGGCGAGGCCGATGCCTTTGTGATGGACGATGTGTTGCTGTATGCCCTGGCCGCCAACCGCCCCAAGCCCAAAGAGCTGAAGGTAGTAGGCAAGTTCATGACCACGGAGCCACTGGCCATCATGCTGAACAAAAATGACCCGGCCTTCAAGAAGCTGGTGGATGACGAGATGCGCCGCCTGGTGATCAGCAAGGAAATCAACACGGTGTATCGCAAGTGGTTCATGAAACCCATTCCCCCCAACGATATTGCGCTGAACATGCCGGTGAGCTACTTGCTCAAGGACTCCTGGAAGTACCCGACGGACGTCGTGCCGTTTTAAGCTCCTTCCCCCATCTCCTCGGCATCTGACGTGTGTGCCTCGGCAACGCTTTTGCAGTCGAGTTGAATGGCGACAAAGGCGTCTACCACGTCGGGGTCAAAGTGGCGTGCCCGGCCTTGCTGGATGATTTCCATGGCGGCTGCGTGGCTGAACGGGGGTTTGTAGACGCGCCGGCTGATGAGTGCGTCGTACACGTCGGCAATGGCCATGAGGCGGGCCGAGATGGGGATGGCATCGCCTGCCAAGCCTAGCGGGTAGCCCGAGCCGTCCCACTTTTCCTGGTGGGAGTAGGCGATTTCTTTGGCGCAACTTAAAAAGGGCACGGTCTTGCCCAGCCGGGCTTCGGCGCTTTCAATGGCCTCTTTGCCCAGAGTGGTGTGGGTTTTCATAACCTCGAACTCTTCTGGGGTGAGCGGGCCGGGCTTGAGCAGAATACTGTCGGGGATGCCGACCTTGCCAATATCGTGCAGGGGCGCGGACTTGAACAGGCGGTCAATGCTCACATCGTTCAGGTAGGCGCTAAACCGCGGATGCCCACGCAAGTGCTCGGCCAGCAGGCGCACGTAATGCTGGGTGCGCACGATGTGGTCGCCGGTTTCGTTGTCCCGCGTTTCTGCCAAGGACGCCATGGTCAGGATGGTGACGTCCTGCACATCGCGCACTTCAGCCATACGGCGTCGTACTTCTTGCTCCAGGTAGTCGTTCTTGTCGCGCAAAAAGTCGACAGACGCTTTGAGTGCCAGGTGGGTTTTCACCCGCGACAACACGATGGCAGGGCTGATGGGTTTGGTGATGTAGTCCACCGCGCCCAAGTCCAGACCCATTTGTTCGTCCCGCTCATCACTGCGGGCCGTCAAAAAAATCACGGGTATGTCGCGTGTGGCGAGGTTGGCTTTGAGTTGGCGCAAAACTTCGTAGCCGTCCATCTCCGGCATCATGATGTCCAGCAGAATCAGGTTGGGGGTCTTGTCACTATTGGCTATCTTCAAGGCGCGTGACCCACTGGACGCAATTTTGACGGTGTAGTGGTCCTGCAGCAGGTCGTTCATCAGCAGCAAGTTGGCGGCGGTGTCGTCCACCACCATCACGGTGGGGCGCTCTGAGTTCTTGGATTCGGTTTCCATATTCGTGCCCCTGTAAGCTGCTTATGCCATGTGCTGCGGAATCTGCACGGTGAATAGGGTGCCGCGTCCCAGTTCGCTCTGAACCCCAATGCTACCCCCATGGCTTTCCACCGCGCGTTTCACAATGCTCAGGCCCAACCCGGTGCCTGGAATGTCCCCGACATTGCTGGCCCGGTGAAAGCTACCAAAAAGATGGGGCAATTCGTCTGCGGGTATGCCGATACCGTGGTCTTGAACGGTGAACACCACAGCATCGCTATCGTTGTGAATGTGAAAGCTGGCACTTTGGCCACACGGGCTGTATTTGAGTGCGTTGGACAACAAATTGCCCAGTATGTGGCGCAGCAGTTTTTCATCCGCGAGCACAGTGTCCTGTGCTAGCTCCAGGTGTACGGTCAGCGGCCCCGCATGTTCCGAGGGGTGCGCCGCCAGACCGGCCAGCGCCTCGTCCCGCAGTTGTAGACAAAACGCGGGCAGGTTCAAGGGCTGGGGGTTGAATTCGAGCAATTTGGCGTCCGCCTTGCCCAGGGTTAACACCTGGTCGAGCATAGTGACCATGCGCCGTGCTGCTTTTGCTATGGATTGTAGCGTGTCTTCCCGGGCCGTAGGTGACATGCGGTCGTTGTAGTCCTGTAGTAACTCATAGGACGACAAAATGGTGGCCAACGGTGTTCTGAACTCGTGGGTGGTCATGGACACGAAAGTTGACTTCAAGGCGTTCAGTTCCATTTGCTGCGCCATGGCCACTTCGAAACGCCGTGTGTCTTCTTGGTTGCGGCGCAGCAGCGTGTCACGTGCCTCTTTCAGCAAGAGTTGCGCCTTGACCCGCGCCAGCAGCAGTGGTGGGCTGATGGGTTTGGTGATGTAGTCCACAGCGCCCAGGTCTAGGCCCATTTGCTCGTCGCGCTCCTCGTTGCGGGCAGTCAGAAAAATCACTGGGATGTCGCAGGTGGTGGGGCTGGCTTTGAGTTGGCGCAGAACCTCGTAGCCGTCCATCTCTGGCATCAATATGTCCAGCAAAATCAGGTCTGGAGCTTTGTCGCTATGGGCTATCTTCAAGGCGCGTGACCCACTGGACGCGATTTTGACGGTGTACCGGTCCTGCAGGAGGTCGTTGACCAGCATCAGGTTCGCCGCTGTGTCGTCCACGACCATGACGATCGGGAGGGCGGTGGTTGCGGTGTTGGGCTCTAGTGTCAAGGCATTGTCCAAGTTGGTGGGGGCAAGTTAGGCTGGCAGGGCGACGGCCTCAATGATTTCCAAGGCTTCGTCCAGCGCTAGGCTGTTCATCAGGGCCTTAACGCGCAGGTGGTGTTCGCCCAACAGGGCTGCAAACAGCGCGGCGTTGTCTGCAAAGTGGCGTTGCGCATTGGCATCGTCGTTGCGTAGCAGGTGCAGCAGCACCTCCATGGCCTGGGCTTGTTTCGCAGGGTCCACAGCCCCTGGGGGCATCGTTTGCTGTGTGGCCTGCTGGTGTACCACTGGCTGCAGGGCCAAGACCAATGCGTCCAGCAGGTACTTGACTTCCGGCAGGTATTCGATGGCCGTGGCGTGTTCCATGGCCTCCTCCGCCATGTGCGCTGCATCAAACAAGGCGTGCGCGCCAATGGTGCCGGCCAAACCTTTGAGTGTGTGGGCGTCGCGTTGGGCATCGGCTATGCGGCCCTCCCGCAGGGCCAGTTCGATGCGTCCTGGTGCGTCTGCCTGCTCGGCCACAAAGCTGCACAGCAGCGCCAGGTAGCGGTCAGCACGGCCCATGACGCGGCGCATGCCCATTTGCAGGTCTAGCCCCTCAATGTGCGCGGGCAGTAAGCGGGCTTGGTGTGCGCTGATGGCCGAATCCTGCGGTGCGTGGTGTGTTGTGGGTTCGGGGCTGCCGTTCCAGGCCCAGCGCAACAGGGTTTTGAACAAGTGCTCGGGCTCAATGGGTTTGGCCACAAAGTCCACCATGCCTGCGTCCAAGCAGCGCTTGCGGTCGGCTGCCATGGCGTTGGCGGTCATGGCAATGATGGGTGTGCCGCCCCAGCCGGGCAGGGCCTGCAGGGTACGGGTAGCGTCTATGCCGTCCATCTCCGGCATTTGCATGTCCATCAGGATGGCATCAAAGGTTTGCGCTTGGGCCAACTCTACGGCGATGCGCCCATTCGCCGCCACGGTGACCAACGCACCGACATCCGCCAGCAATTCACACGCCACCTGCTGGTTGAGTGGGTTGTCTTCGGCCAGCAGCACGCGCACGCCGGTCAGTCCGTTAAGACTTTGGGGCCCTCGCACACTGCGCGGCGCGGGGGGGGGGCGTGCATCGCTCATCAGCCGCATCAGCGTGTCAAACAGTGTGGACGGGCTGACCGGTTTGGACAGTACATCGGAGATGCCCGCGTCCAGCGCCTGGGTGAGCAGGTCTTCGCGGGAATAGGCTGTCACCAGGACCATATGGGGCGTCTGAGCGAGGGGCAGTCCGCGCAGGTTATGGGCGACCTCCAGGCCACTCATGCGGGGCATTTGCCAGTCCAGCAGCACGGCGTCGAATGGAATCGGGCTGGTGCGCAGGGTGTCCAGCGCCGCTTGGCCAGAGCCTACGTCCACCGCGTGCAGACCCATTTGCTGCAGCATGCCGTGCATCACGGTGCGGGCGTGGTCGTTGTCGTCTACCACCAGTACCCGTTTACCCCGCAGGTCAGCTTGGGGAAGCAGTAGCGCTGGGGTCGCCATGCCCAGCCCCAGGCGGGCGGTGAACCAGAACGTGGAGCCTTTGTCGATCTCGCTTTGCACCCCCACCTGCCCGCCCATCAGCTCGGCCAGTTGTTTGGAAATGGCCAGCCCCAGACCGGTGCCACCGTACTTACGGGTAGTGGACGCATCCGCCTGCTGAAAACTCTGGAAAAGTCGGCCCATTTGCTCGGGTGTGAGGCCAATACCGGTGTCGGTGACCGAAAAATGCAGCAACACATCGGTGTCAGACCGCGTGACCACCCGCACCACGATGGCTACTTCCCCAGTCGGGGTAAATTTGACCGCGTTGTTGGCAAAGTTAATGAGGATTTGGCGTAAGCGCAGTGCGTCACCCACCAGGGCTTGGGGGACATCAGGGGCTACATCGATGACAAATTCCAGTTCCTTTTGTGCGGCCTTTTCGGCAATCAGCGTAGCCACATCGTTCATCAGTTCCTCTAGCAGAATGTCGCCAGACTCAATCTGCAGCATGCCAGCTTCCACTTTGCTGAAGTCCAGCACATCGTTGATGATGCCAAGCAGGTGTTGGCCCGACTGCTGAATTTTTTGTACATAGTCGCGCTGTTGTGGGGTGAGTTTGGTGCCCATGGCCAAGTAACCCATGCCGATGATGGCGTTCATCGGGGTGCGTATCTCATGGCTCATGTTGGCTAAAAAGTCACTCTTGTGCTGATTGGCTGCCTCGGCTGCAGCGCGCGCTTCCATGGCCTGGTTAAACAGCTTCACGTTGTCAATGGCAATCACCGCCTGGTCCGCGAAAGTCTCCAGTAGCGACACCTCTTTGGCGGAAAACTCGCCTACTGTTTCACGCCCGACATAGATGGTGCCAATACCCACACCATCCGAAACCAGAGGGACAAACAATATGGAGTTGGTGCCGGTGGTTTTGCTGTTGTTACGCAGCTTGCTTGTAGCCCCAGGATCATTGTGCACATCACCAAACTGGATGACCCGCTTTCCCTTAATGACCTGCCCTGTAATGGACCCGGCCTCCAGCTTGCCAGGTAGGCCGAGCGCTAACTCTTTGGCACCAGGTCCGAGGTGCGCTCCCAAGTGAACGATATCGTCGTCCTGAAGGTACAAAATGCCGCCATGCAAGCCCGCGAACAACTGAAAGCAGCTCTCGGTAATCTTTTCAAAAACCGGTTTGGCGTCGGCCATGGAGTTGCCCATGACGTGCAAGACCGAGGCCGTCGCCGTCTGTTGGGCCAGAGCTTCTCGGGCTTCAGTCTGGCGCAAGGCTGCCTCGGTGCGCGCGGCTTCCAGCGCATTTTTCAGTTGATGTGCGAGGGCCCGGTTGTGGGTTTTGTACAACCACGCGGCACCTATTGCAATGGCACAAAGACCTACGAGGGCCAGCACGAGGAAAGGCATAAGCGGCTATCTTGGCTGCGGGTGCGCTTACACCAACTGCTTGGCCAAGCGTTGCAACTGCGTGTGCAGGCTGCCTGCGTCACGGGCCTCGCGTAAAACCTTCTCCGTCAGTTGCTGGATTTGTTCGTCGTTGAGTTTTCCCTTGGCCATGGCGGCGATAACCCGTGGTGTCATCAGCGTGTGCAAGTCATTTAAGCGGGCAGCTGCCACTTGGGGTGCGCCCGATTTGGGGTAGGACTTGTCAAAAGCAGGTTCCAGCTTGGGCGTTGTCTCGCGGGGGGTGCTGCGTTGCAAAACGCCCTCAAACGTGGGGGCATGTTGAACCCGGTCACCCATACACCAGCGGGCTTTGGGAACACCCGCCCAGTGCAGCAGGGTGGCCAGGATGGAGGTGGCATCAAAAGCGGTGGACTCACTGGAGCGGAACACGGTTTGTGGCTCAATCCACGGCGACACCAAAATGGTGGGCACGCGCACGCCCATTAGGTCGTAGCGAAACCCGTCGTTACTGTCGTTGGGCCAGGGGTTCTTGGCGTAGGGTGGAGGCGCGTGGTCAAACACACCACCGTGCTCATCAAAGGTAATGACGAACAGCGTTTCCTTCCACTGCGGGCTGTTGCGGATGGCGTCGTAGATTGCGTTCAGCGCAATTTCACCGGCCGTAGGGTCTGCGCCGGGGTGGTAAGACGTGGTGCCGGTCATGGCGATCCAAATAGGCTCCAGAAAGCTGAACGCGGGCAGTTTGCCCGCAGCTGCGTCGGCCTTGAACTGGTCCACGGTTTGCAGAAACGTGGTGGCATCGGCCGCTATGGCCGTGTCCACCGACGGAATGGTGCCTTCTAAAAAGAGCTGGTAGGTGTGAACAAAGTTCATCCACTCCACCGAGTGGTAGAGCTTCCAGTCGGTAAAGCCGTTGCTCCACAGCACTTTCCAGATTGACTGGCGGTGTGGGTTGCTCGGCCAGTTCGTGTAGGTGTTGCCGTTCTGGAAATTGTTCAGTTGCCCCAACGACGAGCCAGTGAACGCAAAGGCACGGTTCGGGTCGGTGGCGCTGGGCATAGAGCAGTACCAGGCGTCAGACACCGCATAGTTGCGCGCCAGGCCGTTGAGTATGGGCAACTGCCGTGGGGCGTAGGTCTGCATCACGTCATGCACACCGTTGTTCCACACAAAGCCGCCCATCTGCGGCACGGCGCGCTTGTCATAACCGTCTTTTTGGCCATAGAACATCTGGCGCATCACGTCGGTCTTGTCGTGGAAGGGGTCGTTGGGCAAGAAGTCCAGGTCCCATTCCTCGCTGAGCTGGCCGTCTTTGTACTGGGCCAGCATGACTTTCTCTGGCGTTTTGCCATCTGGCCCGCCACAGGGGTCGATGTTGAACATGTCGGTGTTGGCCCCGTCAAACGGCGCGTCGTTACCGACAAAGTTGATGCCGGTGTCGGTCTTGCCATAGAGCCAGCCCAGCACATGGTCGAAGCTGCGGTTTTCCAGCATCAGGTAAACCACATGCTTGATTTTGTCGCGCATGAAGTCCACGGTGCCTGGAACCTGCGCCTGCGTGGGGTTGACCGAACGGGGTTGTTGTACCAGCGTGAGCGTGGTGGTTTCATCAAACCCTTCGGGCAAGGTGCCTTGCCGCACCGGGCCGACCAGCGGGTCTGCACAGGTGGGGTCAAACCGCCACAGGCAATAGCGGCGGCTGGCGGGCACCCAGTCCAGCACGTACTCCCCCATAGCCACCAGCCGGTGGTCTGCGCCAATATGTGGCCAGCTCCCCGACTGTACGGCGGGCAAAGCCAGCGGCATGATCGCCTGGGGGTCAAAACTCCACACCCAGTACTCGCCGGTGTCGGCCACGCGGTCCAGCACATAGTTGCCCATGGCGATGAGCTCGTGGTCGAAGTCGATGGTGTCAAACGAGCCCTGCGGCGTGTAGGGCGTGGGCAGCGGGTCCACGCTCTGCGGGGCATCCGGGTTCAGTTGCAGCGGGTTGGGGTCAAAGTTCCACAGCTGAAAAGTGCCCCGGCCCATAGTGGGGATCACGTTCAGCATAAAGCCCCCTAAAGGCAACAGCATCAAATCGTCGCCGGAGTCGTAGCTCTCTTTGGCACCGTTCGGGTTGCCGAAATCCGCGCGGTAGCTCCAAAACTTAGTTTTAGTCCAGAGACCCTTTTGCAGCGCGGGCCCCATAAGCGGATTCTCGCTGGTGGGGTCAAACTCAAACAATCGATACGGAAAACAGGGTTGATAGTCCTTCAGTGTCACCCCGCCCCACTCAAGCAAATAGCGCCCTATTGGTGCAATCCTGTGGGTACGGTCAAACCGTGCCTTGGGTCCCAAGGGTATGCTGCGCAAAAGTGCATCACTATCCAGGTCGAATGCCCAGAGAGCGTAAGCGTCGCCATGCATGTCGCGGCTGATCACGTAGTCATCTACAGGGTTTGCAGTAGTTGTCATAGCGTCTTCTTCCAGTTCGAGGGTGAGGCAAGCAAGTGGCCTATGGTAGAGTTTTTTTGTGTGTTGACTATCAATTTACGATTCGAGGGAAATCATCCATGACCGACTTTGCAGAAGCTATGCCCCATGGGGACATTCATGAAGTATTTCCTGATGTGTTTTTTGTAACCGGAACCATGAAAACGGTTCTGATGGGTTCGCACTGGCATTTCAGCCGAAACATGACGATCGTGCGTGACGGCAAAGACTTGACGCTGATCAATACAGTGCGCCTGAATGATGCGGGTTTGGCCCACTTGGAATCGCTCGGCACAGTTAAAAATATTGTCAAGGTTGACGCTATGCACGGACTGGACGATGCCTTTTATAAAGAGCGTTACAGCGCCACCGTTTGGGCACCAGCGGGTATGCCGCACGGCAACGGATTGACCACGGACAAACTGCTTGAGCCCGGTGGTGACATGCCGTTTGCGGGGGCAAGTGTATTTGTGTTCGAAGCTACCAAGTTGCCAGCCTGCATTGTGCGTATCGCCCGCGAAGGTGGCATCCTGGTGGCCTGTGATGCGTTGCAGAATTGGGTCGGACCAGATGCGTTTTTCTCAGACGAGTCACGCAAAACGATGACGGAGATGGGCTTCTTCCAATCAGCCAACATCGGCCCGGTGTGGAGCATGGTGAATGAACCGAAAGCACAGGATTTCGTCCGCTTGCGCGATTTGCCTTTTAACCATGCCCTGTGCGGGCATGGCGTGCCGCTTAGAGATCGGGCACGGGAAGCCTTCAATGCGCGTTTCGAGCAGGTCTTTGGCATTTGAGCATTCGCCTCAAGGCTGGGTTGCGTAGTCGGGCAGCGGGCACACCTGGTTGCTGTGCTGCGCGCACCAAGCCAAGGCCTGCGATTTGCCCCACGGCGCGAACTGAGGGCTTTTATCGATAACAGCCGTCGTGCAGAGCTGCGTCGCCTGGTCTGAATCGGCCTTGGGTTGGTTATAGGCGCGTTGGCAAGATGCACCGACTGCAACCGGGTCGGCGTCTGGCGTATCTCCCATAGTTTTTGCGAAACACGCTGTGGCCAGGTCCTGGCCTGCCATGACTGTGATGCCAGGAGAGGACGTGCAAGTTTGGTAGACCGCTGCAATAGGGTGATTTGCCCCGATGTAAGCCGTCATTTTTTTAGGCTCTGCGGGATTCAAGTTGACGCTGCCTGCCTTGAGGACGGCTACAGGGGCTTGCGGGTACGCCGCATTCCAATAGCCGAGCGCCTCACCACCAAAAACAATGACCGGTCGGGTGGCTGATGGGGTCGTATTGCCCACCGGCGGATCCACTAACGCGCCCAACATACTTGGGATATAGCCGGAACCAGGGGCACCAAAGTATCGAACCGCATTCGTGGTGGGGAAACAGCCGGTCTGGCCGCTGCCAGGCGCAGCGATGGGGAATATATCGACTGTGGTGGTGTACAAAGTCCAATCCGCTGGGGCAACACCCACGGTGGTCAGTAGTCGTTGCCAGCGGTTGAGGGTCGCGTTATTCAAGTAGTCCGACTGCTGCAGCGCAGAGTAGGGCGGGTAGTGCAGCAACATGACTGCTTTTTGCGACAACATCGGCAAACCCAGTGGTAAGTAGAACTGCCATGGTCCGCTGCAAGCCAAGCCACTGCCCTTGGGTTGCCAGCATGCTGAATCCTGGCTGTTTTGGCAAGCCTGAATGCCTTTAAGTGCAAGCGCTGCACGGATCAGCCAGGCGCTTTGGGTTGCACCATACGACGCTGCATGCGGGTTGTCTGATTGAAAGCTCACCTGGTAGCCCGTGGTGCCCTGAGGCGTCACTGTCAAACCGCAAGCATCCGTTATCAGATCTCGGCGCAGGGAGTTTTGCAGGTAGAACTGAATGCTACTGGCCACCGCCATGGAGCGGTCGTAACGCGATTGGGACGCGGTAGCGATGGCCGGGTACAGCGCATCAATGTCCTTGCGGGGTCCTAGTGTGTATGTAACCAGGGGCTTGCTGCCGCAGGCGCTGCTGGTTGTGCTGGCCACCGTTGTTTTATTGGGTGCAGTGTCCTTGGCTAGAGCATTGGCATGGGTGAATACGCCAGCAAGGGCGACGACGGCCCCGAACTTCGAGAGGTTAAGCATAGATTGCCTTCATGAAATATCGCCACGCAGGCTGCATTGGCAGCTTATTGTTAACCGAACTTGAAGTCACCTCTATGTAAATCGCGTTTGGTTGTTTCTCACCGACAGCCATCTGTTTTACGTTCTGAGGTATTCCATCTGATAGTCCGGCCCGCGCCGGGGTACGCCCACCCGGCGCATATCACTATACTGTTTATAACAACAGTATCAAAAATGCCTGCCCCAACCACCAAGCCTGCCCCCGCCTACGCCGAACTGCATTGCCTGAGCAATTTCAGTTTTCAGCGCAGCGCCTCCCAGCCTGAAGAGTTGGTGGCGCGCGCCGCTGCACTGGGCTATAGCGCTCTGGCCATTACTGACGAGTGCTCGGTGGCCGGGGTGGTGCGGGCGCACGGTGTGGCACGCACACTGGGCTTGAAGCTGCTGCTGGGGGCCGAGTTTCAGGTGCAAGACCCAGGGCACGCGCCCTTTACGGTGGTGGTGCTGGCGCACAAGCTGCAAGGCTGGGGCAATCTGTGCCAGTTCATCACCACCGCGCGCCGGGCCGCACCCAAGGGCGAGTATTTGGTGGGCTGGCGTGGGCCCCACTACCAGGCACTGTGGGGCAGTTTGCAGCATTGCGAAGTGCTGCTGGGTTTGCCATTTGCTATCAAAATGGAAGCTGCTTCCGCACTATCCATGAGCGCAAAGGCACTTTTTGGCACTAATTGTTGGCTGGCAGCGAATTTGCAGTTGGGGGCCAATGACGCCTTGGAAAAGCTGCGCTGGCAGCAGCTGTCTGCCCTGACTGGTGTGCCGCTGGTGGCCGTGGGCGATGTGCGCATGCATGTGCGCTCGCGCAAGCCCCTGCTGGACGCGCTGACCGCCGTGCGCCAGGGTGTACCCATTGCGCAGTGCGGCTTTGCACTGCAGGCCAATGCCGAGGCGCATTTGCGCTCGCGTGTGCGCCTGGCGGCGGTGTATCCGGCGCACTGGCTGGCCAACACGGTAGTGGTGGCCGAGCGCTGCACGTTTGCATTGGAGGGATTGCGCTACCACTACCCCCTAGAGGCCGTGCTGCCCGGCACCACGCCCGCGCAAACCCTGCGCCGCTATGTGGAAGAGGGTGCGCAAGAGCGCTACCCGGCGGGCATGCCAGACCCGATACGCATTCGCATTGAACACGAGCTGGTGTTGATCTCGGAGCTGAAGTTCGAGATGTATTTCTTGACCGTGTACGACATCGTGCGCTTTGCGCGCAGCGTTGGCATTTTGTGCCAGGGCCGCGGGTCGGCGGCCAATTCGGTGGTCTGCTACTGCCTGCTGATTACCGAGGCCAACCCCGAAGAAACCTCGCTGCTGTTTGAGCGATTCATTTCCAGAGAACGCAATGAGCCGCCCGATATTGACGTCGACTTTGAGCACCAGCGGCGCGAAGAAGTGATCCAGTACATCTACGCCAAATACGGCCGTGAGCGCGCCGCTATTGCCGCCACGGTGATCAGCTACCGCCCCAAGAGCGCGCTGCGCGACATGGGCCGCGCGCTGGACATCCCCGAAGACCTGATCACTGCCTTGGGCAAAGAGCACCCCGGCATGTACAACCGCGAGGTGTTGGCCGACCGCATGCAGTCAGCCATTGAGCGTTTGGGCCCGGATTTCAAACCACCCACTGCACGCCGCTTGCAGTTGTGGATTGCGCTGAGCACGGAGCTGCAAGGATTCCCGCGCCATCTGAGCCAGCACGTGGGTGGCTTTGTGCTCACCCAAGGCCCGCTGACGCGCTTGGTGCCGGTAGAAAACGCCTCTATGAAAGACCGTTCCATCATCCAGTGGGACAAGGATGATTTGCAAGCTGTGGGCCTGATGAAGGTGGACGTGTTGGCCCTGGGCATGCTCAGCGTGATACGCCGTTGCCTGCAGATGGTGACGCAGTGGCGCGGCCTGCCTGCGCCCATGCGCATGCAAGACATCCCCCGCGACGATGTGCCCACCTACGACATGATTTGCCGCGCCGATACGGTGGGAGTTTTTCAGATCGAAAGCCGCGCGCAAATGAGCATGCTGCCGCGCCTGAAACCCCGCACCTACTACGACCTGGTGATCGAGGTGGCCATCGTGCGGCCCGGGCCGATCCAGGGCGGCATGGTGCATCCGTTCTTGAAGGCGCGGGCCAACCCTGAGTTGGCCCAGTCGCCTTATCCGGCCTTGCGCCAAGCCCTGGGGCGCACCCACGGTGTGCCGATTTTTCAGGAGCAGGTGATGCAGATCGCGGTGCTGGCTGCTGGCTTCACGCCGGGTGAGGCCGATGCACTGCGCCGCTCCATGGCCGCATGGAAGCGCCATGGCAATGTCAGCCAGTACCACGACCGCTTGGTGGGCGGCATGCTGGAGCGCGGCTACCCGCAAGACTTTGCCGAAGCTATCTTCAAGCAGATGGAGGGCTTTGGTGAATACGGCTTCCCCGAGAGCCATGCGGCCAGCTTTGCGTTGTTGGTCTATGTCAGCTGCTACCTCAAATGGCACGAACCCGCCTGCTTTTTGGCGGCCCTGCTCAACAGCCAGCCGCTGGGTTTTTACGGTCCAGCGCAATTGGTGCAAGACGCCCAGCGCCATGGCGTGGAAGTGCGCGCGGTGGATGTGGTGCACAGCGATTGGGATTGCACGCTGGAGAAAACGGGGTCGGATCACCGCTTTGCAAAGCAAAGTGCGTGCTCAGACCCCGTTTTCTCCAACCAACCCGCTATCCGCCTGGGCCTGCGCCTGGTGGGCGGCCTGACAAAAGCAGTGGGTGAGCGCATCGCCCAAGAGCGCCTACGCGCCCCCTTCACCAGTACGCAAGACCTGGCCTTGCGTTGCCAGTTGGACAGTGGTGACTTGAAAGCCCTGGCCAGTGCCGATGCGCTGCGGTCTCTCAGCGGCCACCGCCGCCAGCAGGTGTGGGAGGCCTCGGCCCTGAAGCCCGCGCCTGCGTTGCTGCAAGGCGTGCCGATTGATGAGGAAGAATTGAGCCTGCCCCCAGCCAGCGAGGGCGAAGAGGTGACCTTTGACTATGCCGCAGTCGGCCTCACATTGCGCTCGCACCCCTTGCTATTGCTGCGCGGGCAGCTATCAAAAATGAAGATGCTGACGGCGGCGCAAATGTGCGATTACCCCAGCGGCCGGCTGGTGCGCGCCTGCGGCATTGTCACCATGCGCCAGCGCCCGCAAACGGCCAAGGGTGTGATCTTTATTACGCTAGAGGATGAGACCGGTAGCGTGAATGTGATTGTGTGGAAATCCGTGCGAGAGCAGTTTCGCACCACGGTGTACCAGGCACGCCTGATGGCGGTGTACGGTGTTTGGCAGCGGGATGAAGAGAGTGGTGGCGAGGTACGCCACGTGGTGGCCAAGCGCCTGGTGGACTTAACGCACCTGCTGGGCACGCTTACGACGACGAGCCGGGACTTTCATTGAGCGGCGTAGGCAAAGTGCTGGTACTTACCACGCGAATCGGGCCAGCAGGCCGAGGCGGCGGCATATCTTGCATAGTCGCTGCACGCCACTCTGTCACTTCGTCACCATCCACCATGACTGTGGGCGCAAAGTCTTCCTTCTTGGCGGCTGCCCAAGGAAACTGCCGCTTTTCTTCTTGCTGATCGTCTTGCTGTTCCTTGGGGCGGCGCAACACCACAACAATCAGCAAAACCAAAAGAACGATGGCAACAAGCCATCCGGCAAAAGGGGGCAAAGAAGCAAAGAACCTAGACATGTTGGGTATCCGGCAAGGTGATGACAATTGGCTCAATTCTGGCACACAGATGGGGATTCGTAACCCACCGGGTACAAAGCGTGTGGGTGGTCGGCACTCATGTAACTCACGTAACCGCCGCTGCCCAAAATGTCTTGTGGAAACAGGCGCAATGTCGCCACCAGGCTGTCAAAGTTGGCGTAGCGGCTAGATTCGGCGCTGACATCTTCATTGGACAGCAGCACCTGCCCGGCAAATGGCCCCTCAATGGGCAGTATCCAGTAGCTGGCATCACCGGGTATCTTGCCAAATGCAATGGCGCTGCGTACCCAGGCGGGCAAGCTGTCGGGGTCGTCTTGAAAATCCACACTGCTCAGCCAATCCAGCATCTCTGCACGGGCTTCGTCCCACTGGTGCGTGGGCAAGAATACAAAGCCTGCAGACCGCAGGTCATGCGGGTGGGTGCAAAACAGTGCGATGCCGTTGCAGTGTTCATAAACCGCGAGCAGTTGGGCTGCGCTAGGGTAGGCGGCCAAGTGGGTACGCCAAGACTCGGGCAAGGGGGCACTCATTGCCACGTGGTGTACCGCTATGGGCACTTCATCGGCGGGCGCGCCCGCATGCGCCATATCCCACTCGCTGGGTTGGGCAAGCACCTGCGGTGCGCCATCGCTCAAAAAAGCACGCAGCAGCTCCGATGCCGACCGCTGCGTCAACGCCAGCTGCACGGCCTGGGCTTGCTGGCGTTTTTTTCGCTCAGCAGGCCCCCAGGCAAAGTCAATCACCGCCGCATGCTCTGCCACGCGGTCCAGCAAGCAATCTTCTAGGCCACCCCAGGCCAGGGACAGCTCGATTTCCACCTCATGGCCTGGGCTGGCAAACGCCGCACTGGCAAAACCCTGCAGCGCTGCCACCACACCTGGCTTGTTTGCCTGTGCGGCGGCCTGGGCTTGCAGCCCGCGTTTGAAGGCACCCTGGGGCTTGGCCGGACCATTCATCAGTGACTGCATCAATCCGTGCAGGATGCTCAGCTGGTGAGTGGCACAGAGTGCTAACAAGGCCTGTGCCGTGTCGGGGTATTTTTTAAATGCCGAGGCAAAGCTGGCGTCGCTGGCCCGCGCATCCAGCTTGAAGTAGTCCAGCAGCAGTTGGTGGGTGGCTGCGCCAGTGCCCGATGCCGCCGTGGTGTGCTGCAAACCAGTCCGCAACTGTTGCATCAGCTCAGCACTGGAAACCGAATCGCGTGTGGACAAGAGCTCTTGTAGTTGCGTCATACCAAATGTCTTAGTGCAATGGAATGGGTTCAGGGCTTGCAGGCACCGGCCGCCTGCAGCACATGCCTGCGGGCATCCTGCTGCCGCTGGCGCCACTGGGTTTGCGCAGATGGGCGGGGGGGCTCGCACAAGGCGGACATTCGGGTCATCTTGGACCTGGCCTCTGCGATACCGCTTTGGGCTTGGGCTTGCATGCCAGCGTCTTGCAGGGCCTGCGCCACCAGCGCGCGGTCGGCTTCGTGAAACAACAGTTTGCGGTCGCTGCCAAAGTCCCGTTTGCGCGAAGCATCGTAGGCATTCCAGTGCTGTCGTAAACCTGGCTCTGCTGGCGGGGTCTGTATCGGTGACTGCCCCTGTACCTGACCCAGCATCTCCAATTGGGTCCACACCGCCGCCTCCAGAGCTTGCTGTTGGGGGACCACCCAACTGCGCGTGATCTTGGTCGGTAGCGCGGTCAGCACTTGGTCCACCACGTGCTGGGCCTGCGCACTGTGGCCATGTGCCATCAAAAACCAGGCCAAATCCAGCTGGCTTGTGAGCCACTGCACGCGCTGATCCAGTGCTGCGCGGCTGCGTTCGCTGTGCGCGGGCGTGTGCAGATGGTCGATACGGATGTTGAGTTCGGCCTGTGCTGCCTCGGTTTCGCCCTGGGCGTCCAGCGCGCGGGCCAGCAATAGCCGTGCGGCCAGCAGCGCCGGGTCGTGCGCAGGGCCTACGTCGGCCCGCAGGCGCACCGCTTGGCGCAGCAATGCGATCCGCGTGCCTGGGTCGGTGTCCGCATACGAGAGCTGCTCTTGGGCGTTGGCCAGCCGCAGGCGTTCAACACCTTGCGAGTTGGGCAGTTCTGCGACGATGCGCTGCAGCAGGTGGATGCGCTCTGCCTCCGATTCAGTAACCGATGCCAGGCCCTCTAGCGTGTCCAGGCGGCGTGCGTCGCGCGCGGGCAGGTTTTGTGCCAGCACCCAGGCGGCCTGGTAGTGGCGGGTTGCTGCCTCCAGGTCTTCCGAATCATCGGCCGCGCGGGCGGCACCTAAAAGCGCTTGTAAGCGCTCAGTCTCTGGCAGGGTGGCGGACTGGGCGAGCTTTGCGTCCCAGTCGACCGACGTGAGTGCAGGCTGCATGTGTGCCGCTGCCGGTGCAGTGGTGCCGGTGTTTGCGCTTGCGGGCTCAGGGTCTATGTCATCGTCGGGCACCTGCAGGGCAGGGATAAAAATGGAGGCGATAAGACCTAACTGCGGCAGGGCGACCCAAGCCACTGCCACTGGCCCCAGCAAGACTGTCAAGTACAGCAAGCTACCTGCCACGGATTCCCGCAGGCTGGCGCGCCGCCCCATCAATTCGGGTAGTAGGCTGGTGGCCGCTGCACTGCGCTGCGCAAACGACCAGCTGTGGAAAGGGGCCGCTTGCAGCGCAGTGAACAACATGCCAACCGCCTGGGGTTCTGCCAGCGCCGATGGGCTGGCGGGCTGCAGGGCTTGGTCCAGCTGCATAACCCGCCATTGGTGTGGCAGGCCCAAGGCCAATAACACAGCCACTACGCGCAAGACTATGTCATTCAACAGCAGCCCCAAACCAAACAGCAGTCCGCAGCACAGCACCGCAAATGCAAACCGCAGCCGCGGCATGCGCGCAAACACCAAGGTCTCCAGCACGCGCCCACCATCCAACGGTACGATGGGCAGCAGGTTCAGGAAGTTGATGACCAGTGACGCAATCAAAAACTCGTTGAGCCAGGTGGGGCCTGTCCACCACCCGCTGGCCGTCGCCCAAAAAGCCAGGCCCGCCAGAGCTATGCCGGGCACCGGTCCTGCCAGGTACACAAATAGCTTCTCGAAGGGCGTGGCGGTGGCTTTCTCGCCCATTGCCAAGCCACCTAGCCCAGGCAAAAAGAACACCGAAACATTGCGATACCCGGTAAGCCGCATGGCCAGGTAATGGCCGCCTTCATGGATGGCCACCACCGCTAGAACAATGGGTACAAAACTCCATGACAGCCAGAGCCCGCCCACACCCCAAAACAAGAGCGCACTGACGACAAACACCAGCCATTTGGTCGGTGTGCTGGTGCTTGCCGTTTTGCGTACATCCAACTGCGCCTGGAAAGCTTGTAGCTCGGCGTCAGCCTGCGGGCTGCTCGGGGATAGGGGCTGGGGTAGATGGCGCACGGCCCAGCGCGCGCGCCATTGCCCGGCAATGACAATCAGCGCAAAGCGCAGTGCAGTGGTCCAGCCCAGCCGGAAGTGCGCGCTATCCGCCAGGGCTTGCAGTTGGCCCGCCTGCACCATCTGGGGAATCAGGTCGGCAAAGGATTGGTGCAAACGGCGCGGCATCTCGGTGCGATCAGTGCAAACCTTGGCTGAGGCCGTGTGCAGTCGCGCAAGATGGCGTTGCCAAGCCTGGTTCCACACGGGCAAGTAGTCGTCAAAGACGCGCCACTGCGGCATCTGCATGGGCGAAAAGTGCCGAAACCGGTTGAGCGTGACCCAGTTGCTACCGTCCTGAAAGCAGGTGATTAGTTGCACCATGCAGGACTGGTGCGGCTCCGGCATGGGGGAAGGGGACACCATCGCATAGGTGTGGCCATCGGCATGCTCATAAATGTCAAAGTAGACCAGCGCATCCGGCAGTGTTACCACGGCCTTTTGGGTGGACCCGCTGCTACGGTACATAAAGCCCAGCGCTAGCAGTTCAGAGGCTTGCTGTTCCAGAATGGCGCGACTGTCCGCTGGCACATCGTCGCGCTCCACCGGGTGGCTTTCTATGGCCTTCCAGCGCAGACGTAGCAGGGCCTTGGTGGTAAGAACCAAGACCAGCAGCACCAGAATGCAAATGGCCAACCCGACCACCACTGCGCCATTGACAAGCATTGACATCGTTTTCTCGCTCCATCGCCATGTTGGAGCCATGATGCCACGCTCACTGCGCGCTACGCTAGCGGGCTGAATGCCTCCGGTTGATCGTTGGTTTTTTGTGAAAATGAATGACCTGTGCAGCCGCCTGCGGTGCAGCGTTAGCCACAAAGTAGCTCGGGCATGCGTAGCGTTCTATGTCATGCCGGTTGAGTGGAAAGGAGCCGCAGTTGGACCAGGCCCGAAAGGGCGAGTGGTAGATGCCGCAGTGGTATTTTTTCTCATCCACTTTTTCCAGAAACATGCATTGGTGGTGCATACAACAGTTGCCGCATTGCACGCATTCGCCCTCCATGGTTTCGGGTACCTGGCTCACTTGCCCCAGCACATCTTGAAAATAATGCACTGCCGGGCCGTTGCGCATGGCGGCGATGTGGATGCGGGTTTTCTTCAGGGTGTGGGCGTAGTGCGCCAGGTATTTTTTGCGCCAAAACACCAGGCTTGCCAACAGGGGCATCACCGGCAAAAACAAGACCATCGCTCCGATATAAGTAGCACCCGCCAGGCGGGCAAATAGATAGCGCACGCATGTCTCCCGGCACAAAAATGCGCCCATGCTAATTAGTGGATGCTGCAGTTTCGTGACGCTGATCCGTCACGCAGGGCCGCGCTGCTGTGTCATGCGGGCTGTCATGGAGTATTCACATGGCATGGGCACTATCGCCGCCGTGTCTTCCACTCCAGTTTCCCTGCCGCGCGCGTTCTATGGCCTGTTGGCCGTGCAGTTTGTCTCCACGCTGGCAGACAGCGCCTTCTTGATTGTTGCTATTGCCCGCGTGGTGGAACTGGCCGATGCCGATTGGCGCATACCTTTGCTGAAGATTGCCTTCACGGTCTTTTACGTGGCGCTGGCACCGCTGGTGGGCCCGGTGTCAGACGCCTGGCGCAAAGGGCGCGTCATGCTGCTGGCCAATGGCTTTAAAGCCGCCGCCATGTTGCTGCTGCTGGCTGGCACGGACCCCTTGGTGGTGATCGCCGTGGCTGGGCTGGGTGCTGCGGTGTATGCGCCTGCCAAATACGGCTTGATGACGGAGCTGCTGCCTCCGGCAGACTTGGTGCGCGCCAATGGTTTTTTTGAAGGGGCCACCGTATGCGCTGTGATTCTGGGCACGGTGCTGGGCGGCCTTTTGGTCAGCCCCCTGATGCCTGCCGTGGTGTGGCCCGCCAGTTTGCAATGGCAGCCCAGTGTGCCCACTCTGCTGACAGGGGGCATGGTGGTGTTGCTCGCGCTGCACAGTCTGGCCACGGCCATGAGCGCCGGCATGGTGGACAGCGGCGTGCGTTATGCGCGCCACTCTATCCACCCGATCAGCCTGGTGCAGACCTTTTGGCGAGAAAAGTGCCTGCTTTGGCGCGATCTTTTGGGTGGCGTGTCCATGGCCGTCACCACGCTGCTGTGGGGTGTGGGCGCAACCTTGCAGCTCATGGTGTTGCGCTGGTCGCAAGAGCGATTGGGGTTGTCGCTGGACCAGGGGGCTTACTTGCAGGGTGTTACGGCGCTTGGAGTGGTTGTGGGGGCGGTGGTGGCTAGCCGCACGGTGTCTTTGGCGCAGGCCGTGCGGGTGCTACCCCTGGGCATAGCGCTGGGCCTGATGATCCCCGTGCTGCTGTGGGTGGATTCGGTGGTGGGGGCCGCCTTGCTTCTGGTGCTGGTGGGTGCGTTGGCGGGCTTTTTTGTGGTGCCCATGAATGCCTTGCTGCAGCACCGGGGCTGTAGCTTGCTCACCGCAGGGCGTTCTATTGCGGTGCAGGGGTTTAACGAGAATGCGGGCATGCTGGTGATGCTGGCGGTGTATGCAGCGGCCATAGCCCTGGGTTTGTCGCTGCAGGCCTTGATTTTGGGCTTTGGTATTTTGGTGGCGTTGGGCATGGCGCTGATTTACATGCTGTATTCAAACTGTCAAAAAAGCATCATCAGACTGTCGTGATGCGCCTCTACGCTTACCAGCGTGAAAACCCAAGACGAAATCCTTGTTGAGTCCTATGCATCGCAGCCCTCCAGCCTGCGCATTGCCATAGTTACTGAAACCTTCCCCCCCGAGGTGAATGGCGTAGCCATGACCTTGGGGCGCATTGTGGAGGGGCTGCTGCAGCGCGGGCACGCGGTGCAGGTGGTGCGGCCGCGTCAGGGCAAAGAGGCAGACAGCAGCCCGCGCGATGGGCTGGATGAGGTGCTCTCCAAAGGCGTTCCGCTACCTGCGTATGGCGAACTGCGGTTTGGCCTGCCGTCTAAAAACCGGCTCACATCCCTGTGGTCCGAAAGGCGGCCCGACATCGTGCATGTGGTGACCGAGGGGCCTCTGGGTTGGTCTGCGGTGGCGGCTGCGCGCAAATTGCAGCTGCCTGTCACCAGTTCGTTTCACACCAACTTTCAAAGCTATTCGCAGCACTACGGCATGGGCCTACTCAAGTCGCCGATTGAGTCGTACTTGCGCAAGCTGCACAACCGCACCCAGGCCACCATGGTGCCCACCCGCGCCATGGTGCAAGAGCTGCAGGCGCGGGGCTACAACAATGTCAGCTTGCTCTCGCGCGGGGTGGCCACAGAGCAGTTCAACCCCAGCCACCGCTCCAGCAGCTTGCGGGCCGAATGGGGCGCACAGGCAGATGATTTGGTGGTGTTGCTGGTCGGGCGCTTGGCCAAGGAGAAGAACGTGGGCCTGGTGGTGTCGGCCTACCGCGCCATTCAAGCCCGTGTGCCCCGCGCCAAGCTGGTGCTGGTAGGAGACGGGCCGCTGCGCAAGGCGCTAGAGGAAGCCTGCCCCCAAGCCCACTTTGCAGGCATTCGCAAAGGCCAGGCCTTGGCAGCCCACTACGCCTCTGCCGATGTGTTTTTGTTCGCCAGCGTGACCGAGACCTTTGGCAATGTCGTGCCCGAAGCCCTGGCCAGCGGCTTGGCCGTTGTGTCGTATGACTGCGCTGCCGCTAAGGAGTTGATCGTTAGCGGTGACAACGGCCTGCTGGTGCCCACCGGCGACGACATCGCCTTTGTGAACGCCAGCGTCAACCTGGCGACCGATGCACTGCGCATCGCGCAATACCGCAGCCGTGCAGTCAGCAGCGTGGCCCACCGCAGTTGGGACAGCATTTACGACAGCTTTGTGCAAACCCTGCGCCATGTGCTGGAAGGGCAGGGCCGTCAGTTTGCGCCAACGGCCCAGCCCATGGTGTCAAGCCTGCCAGCGCAGGAGCGGTTGCCCCAGGCGCACGCCAGTCCCTTGGTCTAAGCCTGCGCACAAGGCAAAGCCCTTGGGTGCCAGCACGATGACGGTAGAGCCATGCTGAAACCATCCCATTTCTTGGCCGCGCTGAAACGCGGCATGGCAGGCAAAGGTCTGGGTGCCTGCGTATTTCACATGGAACAAAACATCCAGAAAATGCAAGCGAATGCTGGCCACCAAAATGGCTGCCACCGGAACCAGCGCCACGCGTTGCCCAGCCAGCCGAGTAGAGCCGGTCAGGCGGGTGCTAATGAAGGCGCGCTCGTTTTTGCAAAAAAGCTTCTCTACGCGCTTCAGTGCAATCGGGTTCACATTCCAGGTGTCGCCCGAAAAGTAGCGCACTGTGTCTACCGTGCAGTCATGTGGTGCATGAAAGCGGTGGTACATGGTAGAGGTCAGTCGCAGAGTCACAAAATAGCCGTCGCGCCAGTCGTCCAGATTTTCCGCTGTGCCCAACAGGTCTTCCAGCGTATAGGGGAAGCCCTTGGCCTGGAACACCATAGTGCCTGCAATCGGCCCATGCGCGCCCACGATGGCGTCCACCGGACTGGTCATGCAATTGGCGTCTTGCGCAATCGGGCGCGCGCCCGCTTTGAGCTCGCGGGTAAAGCAGTCATGCATGCTGGTGAAGCGCTGTTTCTTGGCTTCACGCAAATCCAGATCGGTGAAGAACTTCCAGATGGCTATCGATGCGTCGCGCACCCAGGGCTGCTCAATCTTGCTGAACCAACCCATAAACCGGGTCAAAGCCTGGCGCGGTATGCGGTTGGTGAGCAAAAAATTAATGTCCTCTTGGCCCAGTATTTTTTGAATTTGCTGTCGAAGTGTCATGGCTGTGTGCCCTCTGCGCAGTGGCGTAAATGGTGGGGTGATTTAGTTAGCTTGAAAGGTGAAATCTCGTGAATGAATCGATTGGAATCAGTACCGTAGGAATCAACACCCTGCTTTTGGCGGGTGTGGGCAGTGCAGCGCTGTTTGTGGCGTTTCAAAAAGTCAGGGCCCGTGCCGAGCTGTCTTTGGCCAAGCACAAGTCTTTGGCTGGGCACCCGCGCACGGCCAAGCGGATTGCGGCCCTGCTGCCCACCTACCACTACGATGAATCTCAGGTGTTTGCGCTGGACGCCGCACCGCCCGATGTGGTGGCGCAGCGCAAGGCCGCATTTGAGCGACTGGTGGGCACTATCAGCGAGCGCTTCCACATCACGCTGGGGGCGGGTGCTTCGGTGGTGGATGGCTTGTCGGACTTGCAATTTGTCAGTGCCTACCGCGTACCGTTTCAATTTCGGGCGCTGGTGGATCGGGGCCTGAAGATCGGCTCCTTTTTGCAAGCCTCGGATGGGGTGACGGTGACCGACCTGGATGGCAATGTCTTCTACGACTTGACGGGCTCCTACGGCGTCAATTTGCTGGGTAACGATGTCTACAAGGCCTGCATCGACGACGGCGCCGACGCCGTGCGCGCGCTGGGCCCGGTGCTGGGTGCCTACCACCCGGTGATGGTGGACAACGTAGAAAGACTCCAGCGCATCTCGGGTATGGACGAGTTGTCTTTCCATATGTCAGGCACGGAGGCGGTGATGCAAGCCGTGCGTCTGGCCCGCTACCACACGGGGCGTAAAAAAATTGTGCGCTTTTGCGGCTCGTACCACGGCTGGTGGGGTGATGTGCAGCCCGGCATTGGCAATCCCATCGCCGCCCAGGACACCTTCACCCTGTCGGAGATGGGCGAGGGCACGCTGCGCGTGCTGCGCAAACGCAAAGACATTGCCTGTATCCTGATCAACCCGCTGCAGGCCCTGCACCCCAATGCTGCTGCCCCGAGTGATTCGTCTTTGCTGGATGGCTCCCGCAAAGCAGGCTTCTCGCGCGAGCACTACACCGCGTGGCTGAAAACTCTGCGCGGCATTTGCGATGAAAGGGGCATTGCCCTGATTTTTGACGAGGTGTTTGTCGGCTTCCGCCTGGCCCCTGGGGGCGCGCAAGAATACTTTGGAGTCAAAGCCGATTTGGTGACCTACGGTAAGACCCTGGGCGGCGGTTTGCCCATCGGTGTGTTGTGCGGCAAGCGCGCCTGGATGCGCCGCTTCCGCGATGACGCGCCAGCGGACATCTGCTTTGCCCGCGGCACCTTTAATTCGCACCCCTATGTGATGGGTGCCATGAATGCCTTCTTGAAGCGCCTGGACGAACCGGAAACCGTCGCGCTGTACCAAAACCTGGAGACCACCTGCAACAACCGGGCACGCCAGTTGAACGAGCGCCTGACGGCTGCTGGCGTGGCCGTGCAGGTGGCGCATATGTCCTCCATCTGGACGGTGCTGTACCTGCAGCCGGGTTGTTACCACTGGTTGTTTCAGCACTATTTGCGCTTGGAAGGTTTGGCTTTGAGCTGGGTGGGCACGGGGCGCATCATCTTTAGCCTGAACTACACCGATGCGGACTTTGACGCGGTGAGCCAAGCATTTGTGAGGGCCGCCAAGGCGATGCAGCGCGATGCCTGGTGGTGGACCGATGGCGAGCAGACCCATAAGCTGATCAAGCGCCGGATACTGCGGGAAGTGCTGGCGGCCAAGTTTTAAGCAACACGGCCGATTCACGCGGGTGTGTACCCCAGTGAATCGGCCAGAGTGGGTGTCAGCTGGGCGCGTGGTCCATATTGGGGCGGGGCTCTATGAGCTCACCGCGCAGCAGCGCCATGGGGGCCCTGTGGTAAAGGTAAATATCGTGAAAGGGGTCGGTCAATATTTTGGTCATCCACACCAGACCCGACATCACATCCTTGATAAAGAACAGGTGCACGGTTCTGAACAACAAACCACCCACGCCAATGATGAGCCACAGCATGCCGGTGTGGCGGGCAAAGCCTTCCAGATCGGTATGCGGCTCAAAGTAGCCCAGCAAGCTAGGGTCCGCCCACAGGGCCGCCGGTGCCGCCGCCCAGATCGCCAGCAGCACCACTTTGCGCTGCAAGTTATAGCCCACCTTGATGGCCTCTTTGTGCTCCTGGCTGGCTTGGTTCACCTCGTCATAGCCCAGGGGTTCAAAAAAGAAATGCCCGGATTGCCGTGTCGTCATAGAGACCAACCACGCCACCAGTGCGGCCAAAGCCGGGTCTACGAAGAGCAGGCCGTAAGCCACCACAAAGCTGATGGCGCTGACCAAGTGTAAAGACTGGTTAATGCGGCTATGGTGGTAGTAGCGGTGGTCATCCCAGCGCTGGATTTTGAGTTGCTTGAAAAATTCTTGCATGCGAAAAATCTCCTGAAAACGGAGTCTTCATGCTAGCTGCCCAAGATGGCAAAAGCATGACAAAGCCTGTGACGATTGGGTGAAAGCGGCTTGGGCCGTAAAGCCGGTTTAACGCCCGATGGCCAAGTAGGTGATACCCATAGCCCGCACCAGCGCAGGCTCATAGAGGTTGCGACCATCAAAGATGACCGGCTGCTTCAAGGTCGCCTTGATATGGTCAAAGTCAGGGCTGCGAAACTCTTTCCATTCGGTCACGATGATGAGCGCATCCGCGCCCTGCAGGGCTTGTGTGGCGCTAGTGGCAAATGCCACACCGGGCTGTGCACCCAGTACAGCTTGGGCCGCTGCTGTGGCCACCGGGTCGTAGGCGGTGATTGTCGCTCCGGCGGCCGTCAGGTCTGCAATGACCGACAGGCTGCTGGCCTCGCGCATGTCGTCGGTATTGGCCTTGAAAGCCAAACCCCACAGCGCAAAGTGCTTGCCTGCCAAGTCATTGCCAAAGTGGGCTTTGACCTTGCCTGCCAACACATGCTTCTGCGCTTGGTTGGCGGCTTCTACAGCTTGCAGCACTTTGAGTTGAATGCCAGCGTCTTGGGCTGCGGAGTGGATCAGCGCTTTCACATCTTTGGGGAAGCACGATCCACCATACCCGGCACCGGCATACAAAAAATCGTAACCAATGCGCGGGTCGGAGCCTATGCCCCGGCGCACCTGTTCAATATCGGCCCCCAGCTTTTCGGCCAGATTCGCCAGCTCGTTCATAAAGCTGATGCGCGTGGCCAGCATGGCATTGGCAGCGTACTTGGTCAGCTCGGCACTGCGAATGTCCATCAGAATCAGCCGGTCGTGGTGGCGCTGAAACGGTGCGTACAGCGCTCGCATATTCAGCGCGGCCTGCTCATCATCGCAGCCCAGCACAATGCGGCCGGGGCGCATGAAGTCGTCAATGGCTGCGCCTTCCTTTAAAAACTCGGGGTTGGACACCACGCTGAACGGTGTGTTAACGCCGCGCAGCTCCAGCTCTTGCGCAATGGCCGCGCGCACTGCATCCGCAGTGCCCACCGGTACGGTGCTTTTGTCGACCACCACTTTGTAGTCATTCATGTGGCGGCCGATGTTGCGCGCTGCACTCAACACGTACTGCATATCGGCGCTGCCATCTTCGCCCGGCGGGGTGCCCACCGCAATGAACTGTATGGTGCCAAAGTGCGTGGCCCGTTCAATGTCATCGGTGAAATGCAAGCGCCCGGCCTGCATATTGCGCTTCACCATGTCTTGCAAGCCAGGTTCAAAAATGGGGATATCCCCCCTTTGCAGCATGGCTATTTTGTTGGCATCGGTGTCAAAGCAAATGACATCGTTGCCGACTTCCGACAGGCAGGTGCCCGTGACCAGCCCGACATAGCCGGTGCCTACCACTGTAATTTTCATAAATGCAGTCTTCCGACGTGAATGAACGCAGAAGTCTACGCTGCATGGGCCACAGCAGGATGACGGCTCAATGAAGTTTTTGCGTCAAAGTGGCGATGAGCGCAGGCAGCCCTGTAGCCAAGGCGGGCAGCGCGGCAATGATCAGCGTGCCCAGCACCAGCGCTAGCAAAGCGGGCAATACCGACGCCGCCACATAACTTATGGGTTTGCCAAACATGGCCGAGGCAAAGTAGATATTCATGCCTGCCGGTGGGCACAGGAATCCCATCTCCATGGCCGCCAGAAAGATGATGCCGAAGTGCACCGAGTCTATGCCGTAGCTCAAGGCCACAGGCAGTAGCAGCGGCACCAGCACCACAATGGCGGCAAAGATTTCCATCAAGGCTCCGGCGAACAGCAAGAAGACCGTGAGCGCCAACAAGAACACATATTTGTTGGGGATAGCGCCTTGCACTACCTCAATGGCTGCGTCGGGTATGCCTGCATCAATCAGGTAGTTGGTCAACGCCAAAGACATTCCCAAAATCAACAGCACACCGCCGATGATTTGCGCGGAGTCACTCAGGCACTTACCCAAGACGCGCAGGCTGAGTTCGCGGTGGGCCCAGGCTTGCGTGAGCACCGCGTAGGCGGCTGTGAGGGCGGCACTCTCCGTAGGTGTTGCCAAGCCGCTGACCAAAGAGCCAATCGCCACCACGGGAGCCAGTATTTCCCACTTGGCGGCCCAGGCGGCACGTAGGGTTCGGCGCAGATCGGGCACAGCGGCAAGGGTGCTATCGGTCAAACCCGTTTTCTTCAAGTACCCGCCAAATATCAACAGAGCCAGCACCATCACCACGGCGGGCAGCAACCCGGCCAGAAACATGGTGTTGATAGGCACCCGCGCAATGATGGCGTACATGATCAATGGCACGGAAGGGGCCAGCAGCACGCCCAAGGCACTGGCGCTGGTAACCAGACTGATGCCACGCTGCTCGGGGTAGCCCGCATTGCGCAAGAGCGGCAGCAGCAAACCGCCCAGCGCCAAGATGGTGACACCGCTGCCCCCGGTGAATGCCGTGAAAAACGAGCACAGCACCGCCGCTGCCAACACCGTGCCCATGACGCCGCCGCCCATCATGGCCACAAACAAATCGCCCAAGCGCTGCGCAGCACCGGTGCGTGCAAATACCAGGCCGGCCAGCGTGAACAGGGGCAGTGCCGGCAAAGAAGGATTCACGGTAATTTGGTAGTGCGACAACGCAATGGCCGCCAGCGGCATGCCGTCTTGCCAAAACAGCGCCAGCGCCAAGCCCCCCAAAACCGCAAAGACCGGGGCACCGGCCAGCAAACTTGCTACCAGCAATAGCGCACTCGGCCACAACACCACTGCGGTGCCATCAAAAGCGCTGGCCAGCCAAAAGCCTGCTGCGGGTGCAGCCAAGCCAAAGCCCAGCTTGCCCCACCCCACCGTGCTGCAGCGCGCGCCCAACTTGGCACCCAGCACTGCAAAGCCAAACGGCATGGTGGCCTGCACCCACCACACCGGTATACCGTAGGCCAGGCGGTGGGCGGCTTCTATCTCGCTGGAAACAAAACGCCAACTGGCCCAAGTGAGCAGACCGCACACGAGGGCTGCGCTGGCGTTGGCATAGGTGTAGGCGGCGCGTTTCCAGGCCGTGAGTTCAACCGCACTTTCTGTGTTTGTGGCGGCTCCTTGGGTTAAGGTGCCACCGCCCAGCGTGGTCAGGTGCCCATTGCGTTCGGCGGCCAGCGCCCCTAGCATGGCCAACACCAGCCCCAGGTGTTGCACTAGCACCGAGGCGTTTTCAATGCCTTGGCCCAGCAGTGGGCGCATCAAGATTTCAATGATCGGGATCAGCGTCATCAGCACCAGGGCCGCGCTGGCCAGCCAGGCGTCGGCGTGGCGCAGGGGTTTCAGCCGTTCCATCCAGCTTTGCGCCACGGCTACTTGGCCTTGGCCGCGCGAAAGACCTTCAGGTGGGCAAACACTTCGTCAAAAGTCTCTGCCGGCACCATGCTGCCGCGAATGCGGGGGTACAGCTCCTCGGCCAGATCGTTCCACTCACGCATTTGTTCGGCGTTGGGTTTGTTCACGGTCAGGCCCCGTTTCTTCATGGCGTCTACCGCCTCATCCACCTCTTGGCGCGCCTTGGCGCGGATTTGCACACCCGCTTTGTCGCTGGTGACGCGCACCGCCTCGCGCGCCTCCGGGGTCATTTCGTCCCAGGATTTTTTTGTCACCACCAGCGCACCCACTATCGGTGCCCAGTTGATCTCCAGCATGTGCGGTGCGGTGTTGTAGATTTGCGAGGCCAACGCAAAGTAGGGTGTCGATGGCACGACATTGATCATGCCGGTTTGAATAGCAGGCAGGATGTCGGTGGTCTCCAGCGGTACGGGCGTGTAGCCCAGGCTTTTCATGATGGCTTGCTGCTCGGGCTCCGCTCCCCAGGCAAAAAACTTCATGCGTTTGAAGTCGTCGGGACGCAGCGCGGGGTCTTTAGAGAAAAAACGCACCCATCCGGCATCGCCCCAGGCCAACACCACAAAGCCTTTGTCCAGAAACTTTTTCTCCATGGCGGGACGCATTTTTTCGCGCACATAGTCCACTTCGTCCCAGTTTCTGAACAGCAGTGGCATCACTTGCAGCGCTGCGATAGACGGTTCAATCTCCCGCAAACCCACCACGGAAAGCAGCGCCCCCTGCAGTTGGCCAATGCGCATGCGCCGTGCCATCTCGGCTTCGCCGCCCTGGCTGCCGTCGGTAAACACCAGGTACTTGGCATTGCCGCCCTGGGCCGTGCGCCAGGTTTCACCAATCTCCATCAGTTGGCGGTGGTAGAGCGAGTTTTTGGGCACCAGCGTGCCAATACGCAGTTGTTTGTCGGCGGCGTGCGCGGCGGATGGCACCAGACTGACCGAGCCTGCAATGCAAATCAGCGCGCAGGCCAAGCGGCGGTTGAAATGGAAAGTCGGGCTGAAGATTGAAGTGAGCGAATTGGAATTCATCGTGAGGTTTGAAAGATCAAAAAAGGTCATCCGCATTGGCTAGCAACCACAGGGCGCGCTCCCGCATGGCCGCGTTGGCCACCGAGCGGCGCGCCGCGCTGGCATCCAAAGCTTGTTGCAGCAGAGTCTCGAAGGCTTTGCGGTCCCCTGCGGGCTGGGCTATACCCTCGGCCTTGGCTACAAAAGCACCGGCGCTTTTCCCGGCACCGGCGGCAATGGCAGCATCAAAGTAGGTGCTAGCTTGTTGTGTTGAGCCACCGGGGATAGAGGATTCAAAACTACCCATCAGGCTGGACAGCGCACCATCGCCAAAGTTGGGCGAAGTTTTCCAGGCCAGGCGAGCCAGGCGATAGGCCAATGGCAAATCGGCAACCGCGTCCGGGCTGTCTTTGGACAGGGCGATAGCGGCCCCCCAAGAAGCTGCCGCCCAGTAGGCTACGCCCACTTGGGCTTCACTCAATACCGGCCAGTGCCGGGCCTCTGGCTTGGCCAGCGCCACTGCAAATCCGGGGCTGGACGTCTCCAGCGCCGCCATAGCGTGGCGGTGAGCCCGCAAGTACAGGCGCTTGGCGCGTTCATTCAGGGCCAGCGCCGCTTTGGCGTCTTTTGATTCGATGCGTTCTGCCTCAAAGGAGACAAAGGCAAAGGCGTATTGGGTAAACCCACCGGAGACGGCTTGTGCCAGTTTCAGGTTGCCCGGTGACTCGCGCAAGAGCGACTCGGACAGCTTCAGGTAGAACGCGCTGGCCTCGCGCGCCAGGCCTAGGTCGTCTTCTTGCGCATCGCCCTGGCTGGCTAGCTCATTGCCAATGCCCTGAATGATGAGGTGGCGGGGGGAGCAGCCGCCCAAAAGAACGGCAAGCGGTAGCAGAACACCCAGGGTCCAACGCTGCATGGTTTTAGTTCAATCCTGTACCGGCAGCAGCATGGCAATGCGCTCGCTGATGGAGTCCGCACGCTCGTGCCCGGCAATGGCTTCAATCTCGGCAATCATCTCGCGGGCAGCGGCTAGCATGCTGTCGCGGTCACGCGCGTTGCGCAAAGCTTCCCGGAATTGCTCGGCCAGCGCCGGTGCGCGGCGGGTGAACATGCGCTCCACCAGGTCAAACAAAAACATCCGGGCCGTGGCCAGCGAGCGCCGGCCTTCAAACTGGTCGGACGACTGGGGTGCCAGCACGGCTGGGGCCTGGGTTGTCACCGCTAAGGGGATGGGTTGGGTGATTGCAGGGGCGGTGGGCACTTTCACCGGTATGGCCATGCGAGCCGTGGCCGCACTGCGCTCAATGACCTTGGCCGCCAGGGCTTCGCCTATCAGATATCCGTCGCCAATCAACTGGAAAGCGACCTTGGCCCCCTCGCCGTTAAACAGGCTGCTGAAGTCATCCATGGTCTTGCGCCCATCGGCCATCAGTAGCAGCGTGCGTTGGCGTTGCCCCAGTGTGCGTACGCCGGGTTGCAGCTCGGCCTTGGCTTTTTCTGTCTTTTGCAATCGCATAGTTTTGCACCCCGGTAAAGCGCAAATTACATGCGAACAATGTGACCGGCGTGTGAAGCCGGTTCGTGCGCGGTGACATAGCTTTGTCATGAGCGGGCACTAGCCTAGTGGGTTGTTTTCGAACTTATCAACCTGACTCTTGGGAGCCCACATGGCACTGAACAACCGTAGACACTTCATCATCCAGCTGGCATCCGCCTCCGCCGCCATTGCCGCGGGCGGCGCGTTGTCTGCCTGTGGTGGCAGCAACCCCGAGATCCGCTTTGACTACGGTGTGGCTAGCGGCGACCCCCTGCAAGACCGTGTGATCTTGTGGACCCACGCCAAAGAAGGTGACTTCAAAGCCGCGTCTCCCAGCATCACACTGGATTGGGAAGTGGCCAACGACGCGGGTTTCACGTCCATTGTGTCGTCTGGCAAAGTGACTGCTGCGCAAAGCGCGGGTTACACCGCCAAGGTAGATGCCACGGGCTTGGCTGCTGGCAAGACCTACTTTTTCCGTTTCAAGAGCGGCAACAGCACATCCGCTGTAGGCCAAACGCGCACCCTGCCTGCTGCGGGTGTTGCGGACGTGAAGCTGGCCGTTTTTAGCTGCGCCAACTACCCGGCGGGCTATTTCCACGCTTACAGCGAGGCTGTGAAGGCCGGTGCCCAGTACGCCATTCACCTGGGTGACTACATCTACGAATACCCGGCCAACGGCTACGCCTCGGGCGATGCGGTCAAGCTGGGCCGTGTGGCGCAGCCTGCCACGGAGTGCCTGAAACTTGACGACTACCGCGAACGCTACGCCCAATACCGCAGCGACCCGGACCTGAAGCAACTCCACAGCAGCTTGCCCATGATTGCGGTCTACGACGACCACGAAGTGGCCAATGACAGCTTCAAAGACGGTGCCGAAAATCACACGGAAGGTGCAGAAGGTAAATTCACCGACCGCGCTGCCGCGGCGCTACAGGCCTACCACGAGTGGTTGCCGATTCGCACCCCAGACCTCAGCAACCTGCGCAAGATTTACCGCAGCTTTGACTTTGGGCAACTGCTGTCCTTGCATATGCTGGAAACACGCCTGCTGGCCCGCGACAAAGTGATAGAAGTAGCCGACTTGTTGAACCCAGCCACCGCTGCCGCCACCATGGCGGCATTTGCATCACCCACACGCCAGATGCTGGGTGCCGAGCAAGGTGCCTGGCTAAGTGGCAGCATGAAAGCCTCTAGCGCAACTTGGCAAGTGCTGGGGCAACAGGTGTTGATGGGGCGTATGGAGTTTCCGGCGTCGGTGTTGGTCAGTATTGACCCCAACAACCCGGTGAACGCAACCCCTGCCGGCCAGGCTGCGGGCCAAAAGGCCATTACCGAGTACTTGACCGCCAAGGGCACCGCCGTCCAGGCCCCCGCGTTGCTCACCCAGGCACAGAAGAACTTGCTCAACCCATCGCTCAACCCCAAGCTGGGCTACAACCTGGACGCCTGGGATGGTTATCCGGTCGCCCGAGAGACCATTTTGGGCACTGCCGCCGCAATGGGCAAGCGCCTGGTGGTGTTGGCCGGTGATACCCACAACGCTTGGTGCAGCGAACTGACATTGATCAATGGCACCAAGGTAGGCCAGGAGTTTGCAACTCCGGGAGTGAGCTCCCCCGGCTTGGAGGAATACTTGCCCACCATTCCGTCGGCGCAGGCCGAGCAAATCTTCAAGGGCGTGATTGACACCCTGAAGTACACCGACCTGTCACGCCGTGGCTTTTTGATGATGCGCTTCACGCCCACCGCCGCCACCGGCACCTGGCATTTGCTGGACAGCGTGAAGAACAAAACCTACACCGTGAACACCACGGGCACCTACACGCTGAACGCCTGATTGATCCGTCGTGCTGTGCTGGTGAATCAGCGCTGCACCGTTAGCTGGCCGCTGCGCTCCAGTTCTTGCAAGGCCTTGTTAAAGCGCGCCAGAACCTCTTTCTTTTGCATGCTTTTGGCCGCCGCCAGGTACAGCGGGTCACGCACCAGGGGCTTGGGCAATACGCTCAGCTCGGCACGCCGGCCCATCAGGCGCGGGTGGCCTTGGACCACATGCTCCAGGCCCGGCATGCCGTGGCCAATGATGGCCACCTGCAGCTGCCCCGACAACACGCGCTGCAGTCGCGCGGTGGCATCGCTGTCGCGCTCCAGCGCAAACACCGCGCTGGCCAAAGCCTGGTCTACCTCCGGGCCATAACTGACGCCGGCACCACCGCCCACCGTCCGGCCTTTGAGGTCTTCTAACTTGGAGAACGCAAACTCATGGCCTTTGGCCACGACGAGTTGCAGTGCGTTGTAGTACAGGGGCTCTGAGAAATCGAACAGCGCTTGGCGCTCAGGCGTCATGGACAAACCAACGATGGCACCGTCTCCGCGTAACGCGTTTTCATAAGCGCGCTTCCAGGGGTAGAGGCGAACCACATAGGTGTCGCCGGTTTTGTGGCTGACTTGCTTCAGTATGTCTACCAAAGTACCCGCGGGTTTGCCGTTGGCCAGATAGGTGCTGGGGGCATAGGCGTCTCCGCCATAGACCACCAAGGACTCAGCCTGGGCCGCAAGGCACCAAGCCAAACACATTGCAAACAACACACGCCAAGGCATAGTTACTCCTCGTTGAAAGCGCCACCAGGAAAGCCCCGACATTTTGCGACAGAACGCTGACAGCGAGCTGGGTGTGCTGGCGCACGGTGTGGTGGCATGGGGTGCTGCACCATGCAGGGTTTTTGGAGAAACCCATGCTCCGTGTTGATTCCGGACCTGTCACCGGACCTGCTGTCGGCCTTAACTCGGCAGCCCCACCCATGCTCAACTGGCGCAGCGGCTGGCGGCTGCTGGTGCAAACCGCTAGCTGCTGGCTCGACGACTATGCCCCCAGCATGGGCGCTGCCTTGGCCTACTACACCTTGTTTTCCATGGCCCCATTGCTGCTGATCGTGGTGTCCGTGGCGGGTTTGGTGTTTGGGCAAGATGCGGCCCGGGGTGAGATTGCCAGCCAACTGCGCCTGCTGATCGGCGATGGCGGTGCCAGCGCAGTGCAAGACCTGCTGGTGAGCGTGCGCCAACCTGCCGAGGGCACGCTGGCCACCGTGGTCGGGCTGGGCCTGCTGGTGTTGGGTGCCACTACGGTGTTTGCCGAGCTGCAAGACGCGTTGGACCGTATCTGGCGTGTGCCCGCGCGCCAGCGCGCCACAGGCTGGCTGTCGCTGGTGCGCGCGCGCGTGTTGTCGTTTGGCATGATCCTGGCCATCGGTTTTTTGCTGATGGTGTCTTTGGTGGTGAGCGCGGGGCTGGCCGTGTTGGGGCGTTGGGTGGAGCCCAACTTTGGGGGCTGGTACTGGCTTGCGTCGGTGGTGAGCGCGGTGGGGGCGTTTGCGCTGGTGTCGGTCATGTTTGCGCTGATCTACAAGGTGATGCCCAGTGCGCGCGTGCAGTGGCGCGACGTCTGGATCGGCGCGCTGTTCACAGCCCTGCTGTTCAACTTTGGCAAGCTATTGATTGGGCTCTACATCGGCCACAGCGGCGTGGTGTCGGGCTTTGGCGCGGCAGGGTCGCTGGTGGTGATCTTGCTGTGGCTGTATTACTCGGCGCAGATATTCTTGCTGGGCGCGGAGTTTACGTGGGTGTATGCCAACACCTTTGGCTCGCGGCGGCTGCAGCCTGCTGAGTTGCCCAGCCCGAGCGCGGTTTAAGCCAAATCAGCCGTTCAGGCCGTGGATAGTGCGGGAGCAGCTACTAAAAATATAGCGAACGCTGCTGCAGCATCGCAGACAGGATGGGTCAATCGCACCTTGCGCAGGCGCAGTTCAAGAGCGCCGCCGCGCTGCAGGGCTGGGTTGCAGCTCCATGGGAACTGTGGGTGCTGATCCCCGGCGCGGGCTGGTGGTGGAAACAATTTCAATATCCAGCAGACTCGCCTGGGTCTGAATGCTGTGGGTGTGCGACTGCCCCTGAAGATCACGGTGCAGCGTGTCGTAAAAGGCCTCCAACTCCTGGTCGGCATCCACCGGTTGGCCCGCCACCATATCCAACACAATCTACACGGGCTTGCCTTTGATGCGCAGCTCCACTTTGGGTGGATTGCCCAGGCGCTGGTGCACCTGCGCCTTGGCAGATTTGGAATCGAGCCCCGGCAGCAGCAGTACAAACTCTGCGCCTTCAATGCGGGCGGCGATGCCTTCGGTGGGTACTGCGCCAATCAACTTCACCATTTGGCCGAACAAATCGGTAGCCACTCTGCGCCCCACCAAGTCGGGTATGTCTTTGAGGTCCGAACCATGCAACAGCACCATAGAAAACGGCCGCCCCCTGCGGCGGCAATCGGCCAACAACTGCGCGCCATGCACAAACAATCCGGCCTCGTTATAGAGCTGGCTGCGGTCGTCGCGCAGCGTAGATTCTGCTTTTTCGCCAGAGACGCGCAGTTGCTCACCAAACAGCACGCCAAGACCTGTAGCGAAGGTGAGAAAGACCAGGTGATTGGCGGCGGGAATCAAGGCAATATCAGCACGCAAGAACCAGCCTGCCGCTACAAAACCGGCCAGCGCCAGCGCGCCCAAACTCACAGCAAAGGCGCGTGTGAGTAGCAAGCTATAGAAAACCAGCGTCAGGCAGGGCCAGACAAAGAAAGCGCCAGCGGGGCCACCGGAACCTGGCGACAGCAAAACAAACTGCCCACCCACCAACAGCAGCATCGCCCGCAACAGAAGCGTGGACTGCACTCGTGCCGGATATTGGCGCGCCCACATCGCTACAGCGGCCGCGTACGCCACCATGGGCCACTGCGCACCCCCGCTATTGCTGAGCACCAGGCTGGCCCAAAACGTATATGCCGCCAAAGTCCAGCCCACCAGCGGCTCTAGACGGCGCAAGTGAAACGTGACCACGCCCTTCAGGCTTTGGCGCTGGCTCCGCTCTGCAATTTGCTGTGCCGCAGAGCGCCGCGCACGGCGACGTCGGTCGGCTTCCTCTGTACTACGGCGATTGGTGGGTTCGGTAGGGTTGGCCATGGGGCAAGTTTAGCGGCGTGGTGTTGCTTTTCTTCACAGGGGGATCAGCCCGGTCTATGGGGCTGTGTGTGAGCTGTTTGGTAACTACTCAGCTCCCAATGATTCAGGTCGAAGATAAACGCGTGAATTCGTCCCTGCTATGAAATAGTGAGCGACAATCGCCCGCAATGCAAAGCCTGCCCGACCTCAGCCAACTCAGCCACGCGCAAAAGGACGAAATCATCAGGTTCCTGTGGGCCCGGCTGCAAGAGATTACCCCCCAGATGAATGCTCTGCAAGAACGCATCAAGCAGCTCGAAGCCCGACTGGCCCTAAACAGCAAGAACTCCAGCAAGCCTCCCTCCAGCGACGGCTACGCCAAACCGGCCCCCAAGTCACTGCGCACACCGGGTCAAAACCCCAACGGCGGCCAAAAAGGCCACAGTGGCAACACCCTGCGCCAGACAGCGCACGTAAACCAAACTGTTTCCCACCAAGGCCCCACCCACTGCAGCGCCTGCCAGTTGGCGCTGCAGCACCACCAAGTAGCCGAAACCCGCCAAGTCTTTGAACTCCCTGCGCTCGCCATGCGCACTGTGGCGCACCAACAAATGCGCTCTACTTGCACCTGCGGTGCCGTGTACCTGGGCG
>NKIK01000085.1 GCA_002256115.1 Burkholderiales bacterium PBB3 | reverse complement strand
CGTTGCCGCCCAAGCCGTCAATTTTGTCATTCCCGCCACTGCCTTTGATGACGTCGGCGAAGTTGGCCTGGCTTACACCATTGATAAGGTTGCCGCCGGATGTCCAGCTGGTTGATTCCCAGTCGTACTTACCTTCCTCGTCCAAGAGGGCGCGTTGGTCACCGTAGTAGCTGCGTGCGGTTGCGCCAGAGTCAGTCAGCGTATAGGTTGCGTTGTTGCTGCTGGTAACGGTCTCACCTTCACTGGTGTAGCTGGCAGTTAGCACCACATCCACATTGGCAGACAAGTCTGCGGTGTTGACCAGCGCAAAGGAGACTTCGGTTTGGCCTTCGGTCAGAGTCAAGGTAACCCCGCCCGCCAGGGGCACGGTGTCATCACCGCGCACGATGCTGGCGCTGTTGACACCGGTGCCCGTGCCGGCCAGGGCCAAGGTGTCGCCTGGCTTGGCGGGGGAGCCTAGGTAGACCTTGCCGCCGGTGCCGCCGCCTTCTAGGACTGTGGCTGTGATGTTGGCGGGGGTGGTGCTGGTTTGGGCGTAGGGGTTGGTGCTACCGGTGGGGCCTATGGCGACCTTTTTGCTGTCGTCGAGTTTGATGCCGAGGTAGCCAGTGCTGAACAGTGCGGCACTGTCGATGTTGTTCAAGGTGATGGTGTTGTTGACATCGCCTTTCTTGGCGATGACCAGTTGATCACTGTTGGGGGTTGATCCCTTCCTGTAGGTGTAGGTGTAGTCGTACCCGTTGATGTTGGCTCGGTAGGTGTTGGGGCTCGTCGCAGAGAAGTCGTACTTACCGATCATGTCGCCAGTGGCTTCTATCGCTGTGCCATCTATTTTGATAGAGCCTGTGTTGTCACCACCGCTGGCTGTGCTTTCGTCTATGGTGTCTTTGCCAAAACTACCGCTGAACCGATAGGTGTCGTTACCTTCTCCGCCTTTGAGTAGGTTGGCGCGATCGTTGCCGATGATAGTGTCCTCTCCACTTCCACCAATGGCGTTCTCGATAAAAACACCATCTGCAATGCTCAATAATAGATTTCCCGTTTCGCCTGACAGACTTCCTGGGGTCAGATTCAAAGTTAAGTTTTGTGTTCTTGCTGAAGCATCCAAAGTGTCCATACCACCAGAATCAAAAATTGCTCGGCGTTCGCCTCGATAGATCAGGAGTGGATCGACCTTAGATGAGCTGGCCGACCTAAAACTATTTTCCAGTTTATAAAATGTGGTGCCTTTTCTGGTGTTTGGATTTACCCCCAGAATTTTTGTCAACGCCCCGATGTCGTCCATTAGTGGCGTTACCGCATAGGGCTCTACGGTCGGACTGCCTTCCATTACGGTCACATCGCGCACATCCAATGTTGCATCCCAAGGAGCCTTCAGCGTGCTGGGGTGACCCAATCCCAGAGCATGGCAAATCTCGTGAATCCAGGTCATATAACCGAATTTCCCGCGCGTCATATCTTTGCCGAAAGCGGAATTGGTTATGTAAAGGTCATTGATTACGCGTGTATTACCTGCACTAGTACCAGCGGGCATATATAAGTTATTTCCTCCACCGATGGTTGCAGTTCCAAACCTGATGTTGGCAGGCACCGCGGCCGCCGACAAATCAGTAATTTCAGCAAACGTAACTGTCGTAATCGCCGCAATCTGGTCAAGAATTTCTTTAACTGCAGTTATTTGCGCTAGCGACAGCGGCACAAAACCAGTTTGATACATTGCTTTATCGGCAGAAGAATACGTAGGGTAATCTGACAAGGGAAATGCGGTCAGAAACGAATACGTGATGATCTGACCTGGTCCATAGTTCTGCCAGATCGGTGTAGAGATGATGTAGTTTGTACTGTGGGGCATAGTGAATGATCTCGTCTATTTGGTTCGTGATTCGATATTGCGGATGTACTGATGCACTGTGGAGAGTTGGTCCATTGCTGCTGAGTTGTGTTGGCAAATCGTTTCCAGCAGTGTTCCCTTTGATGTCCTTGAAGGGCTACCTATAAAGAATATGAATTTCTTTCCATTCGGAAATGGTTCGGGTTCCTTCTCACCGTACTCCGCAAAACACCCATATCGTTGCGACCACAGCGGCATGTTTATCTTGAGTGGATTCCTGCCGATAGGAATGTCAGCGTACTTGTCATAAAGAATCTGAAGGTCAGCCAAATTTACATATGCATCAAATCCATCAAGTTGTATTTTCGAAATTTCTGGTAGCTCGGCGCGGCTTAAGTCTTTCCATTTGTAATAACGCGTCTCCCCAACCGTAGCTATCACAATCACTTCTGCGCGTTTTATTTTTTCCTCCAAAGTCGGCGGTTTGTAAGGTGCCAATGTTGCCAAGCAAATCACAGCGTGACTCAACAGACCTACCGACAGGGTAGTCCGTGCAAATGCACGCAAAGCGGCTTGAGATATAGGTGGTTTGTGAGTTGTGCGTTGGTGTTTCATGGGCTGAAAGCCCTCTATTGAAATTGCGCTGCGCATCTCGTCTCTGTGGTTAGCCGCATGCTGATTTGAAGTCGTCATAAGGTAATTGAATGAAGTTGACTGGGATGGTGCATGGGTCTGAAGTACTACTTCTGCGTTACGTGACGTGACGTGTGAAGTGTTGGTATAGAGCTTTTCTATAGCAATTTCTTATCACTACTGTCCGGTAAATTTTGACTAATTTTCAGAACAGTTCAACCTGTGACTTCAGCTCTTCAAAACTCTCATCGTTGAGCGCGTTGTCCACCATCTGCGCCAAGGTGATCTTCTCGAACATGTTG
>NKIK01000040.1 GCA_002256115.1 Burkholderiales bacterium PBB3 | reverse complement strand
TGCTTGGCAAAACAGCTCTTCTTGCATTTGCGCCTTTCCTGCTTATTGCGGTGTCAACACAATACCCTGATGTGGGAGTGGGCAGTGGCGTGCCACCCGAAACGGAAGAGAGCCGATTTTGCTTTAAAATGAGGCTCAAAACAGGGCTCAAGAAACCTGTGTCAGCCCCGCACTGCAAATGCGGTTGCGGCCATTGCGCTTGGCGGTGTAGAGCTGGGCATCGGCCTGCTGGATCAGCGCGGCTGGCAGGCCCTCTTGGTTGGCAGATTTGGTGCATCCGCCAATGCTGATGGTGACGCAGGCCGAGGTGTCCGAGTCGGCATGTGCAATTTGCAAGCGCTCTACTTGGAGGCGTATCTGCTCGGCCACCAGCATGGCACCCTCTAGCTCGGTATCGGGCAAAAGGCAGACAAATTCTTCACCGCCGTAGCGGGCGATTTGGTCGGCCGGGCGCCGCAGGCTGGCCTTGATGGCGGTGGCGACACGGCGCAGGCATTCATCGCCCATTTGGTGGCCGTAGCGGTCGTTGTAGCGCTTGAAAAAGTCCACATCGATCATCAGCGCGCTCAGGCCCGTTTTACTGCGCTCGGCGCGCGCCCACTCTACGGCGAGTTGCTCGTCAAAGTAGCGGCGGTTGTTGACGCCTGTCAGGCCGTCGATATAGGCCCAACTGCGCAAAAGATCGGACTGGAGTTTGAGGGTGATGTGCGTGGCGACGCGGGCTCGCACAATTTTGGGGTTCACCGGTTTGGAGATGAAATCCACCGCACCCACATCCAGCCCGTGTTCCTCAGACGCTTCGTCGGTATTGGCGGTGACAAAGATGACCGGTATCTCGCGGGTGAGCGGATCGGTTTTGAGCAATGCGCAGACCTCATAGCCGTCCATGTCGGGCATCACCACATCCAGCAAGACCAAATCGGGCTGTTGGCTGGCGCACAAAGCCAATGCCTGCTTGCCGTTGGTGGCCATAAACACCTGGTGGTCTTTGGAAAACAGCTGGTACAGCACCTGGATATTGATGGGCTGGTCGTCCACGATCAATAACTTGGGGCGGCGTCCTTCGGTCAGACTGTCCGGCAGTGGCAGGGGGAGGTTCATACGCGCAAACTTTCCACAAGAGTTCTGCAAAGTGCCAGTGCGGCTTCAAAATCCAAGGCAGACATAGCCTCGCTGAGTGGGTCCAATTGTCCACGCAATGCGGGGCCAAATTTTCCTTGTATCTCGGCCAATGTTTGCATGGCGTCCATGTCGGCGTTTTGCAACTGCAGCGCCAGCGCGCGCAGGGCCTCTGCCAGGGCGGTGGCATCCAGCGGCGGCGCTGTGGCGTGGTCTGTGGCTCGATTTGCCGCTGCAGCGGTGCAATCGTTAGCGCCGGATCGTTCGCACCCAGCGTGGCCGCCAGGACTTTGAGGGTGTGCAGCAGGCGTTTGGCTTCCAATGATTTTCCGGAGCTGGCGAAGTCTTGCAACTGAAACGGCATGGCCGTCAGGTCATTCAGAAACGCGGCCAGCATGCGCTGGTAAGTGTCTTGTTGGCCGCCCAAGCGTTGCACGGCGCTGTCCAGATCAATGCCTTCGCGCTGTGCGGTTTCCATAACGCTCTGCGCCAGCGAGGCACGGCTGGGTGCAGGGCTGTCTAGCGCTGTGCGGCCGTCGTGAACACGCCCTGTGCGCCCTTGAGCGAATACAGGGGTTTGTTGAAACGGGATTCGTTCTCGGCGGCAGTGCGCCCGCTGAGGCGGTGAAACTGCGACGCGGCGTCAATGCTGATTTCGCGGTGCAGCAGCCACGCAAACCAGCCTGACATGCACAGCCCCAGCAAGAAAACCCCAACCGGTAGGGCTGCTCGGGAAGCTCGCAAGTGCATGCCTTGTGTCCTTGTTTTTTTAATCGTCAGTTCGCCAACACGATCGGCTCCAGGGCATCCCCTTGGGCCAAGACGCGTCCTATTACGGCCGTGTGGAGGTAGCCCTGGGCGCGCAATGCAGCCACACAAGCGTCTACGCGCCCAGGGGGCACGCTGGCTAGCAAACCGCCCGCCGTTTGCGGGTCAAAAATCAGCGGGTAGCGCGGGTGGTTGACAAAGGCTTCCTGGTTGCGCAGCGCCCGGCGCAGCCGCACATTGGCACTTTGCAAGGAGCTGACGATACCGGCCGCCACGCAGTCTTGCGCGCCGTCCAGCAGCGGCAAGGCAGACAACACAATTTCAGCATCCACGCCCGAGGGCTTGGTCATTTCTACCAAATGGCCCAGCAGGCCAAAGCCGGTGAGGTCGGTACAGGCGGTGGCCCCGAAATCGCGCAGGGTTTGCGCCCCGTGTTGGTTAGACACCACCATAGACTGCAGCGCCGCATCAATCCAGCGCCCCTTGGCCGCCAGACGCGCGTGGGCGGCAAACAGGGTGCCGGTGCCTATGGGTTTGGTCAGTAGCAGCACGTCCCCCGGCTGCATGCCGCCTTTACGTGTCACCGTGGACAGGCTGTCGTCAATGAGCCCGTTGATGGCAAAGCCCAGTGCCAGCTCTTGGCCCTCACCGGTGTGGCCGCCGACCAGGGCGCAGCCTGCTGCGTTAAGCACCTCCACCGCGCCGGTCATCATTTGGAACAGCAGGTCTTCGACCTTGGCCTCCAGCCCCGGTGGCACGGTGGCAATGGCGGTGGCCGATTGCGGCTCGCCGCCCATCGCAAAAATATCGCCCAGCGCATGGTTGGCCGCCACTTTGCCAAACAAATACGGGTCATCGACAAAGGCACGAAAGAAGTCCACCGAATGCACTAGCGCCTTGCCCGGCGGCACCCGCACGATGGCCGCGTCGTCCGGGTCGTGCAGGCCAATCAGCACGTCGTCGCGCTGCACAATCTGCAACTGCCCCAGCGCCCGCGACAGCACGGTAGAGCCCACTTTGGCACCGCAGCCACCGCAGCGCATGGCGATGGCGGAGAGGGCTTGCAGGCTTTCTTCTGAACTGAGCGCTAATTGGTTACCGTGCCCGGCGCTGGTGGACGCCACTGGCTGTCGCGCGCCGGGCATCTCTGCAAATTCCGAGAAACTGCGCATAAAGCGCCGGTCGATCCAGTCCTTCCAGCGCCACACCCACGCGCCCCAAAAGCCCAAGCCCCCGCGTGATGCCACGGCGTAGGCATCGCCGGTGCTGATCAGGGCCAGCCAGCGCGATTGCGGTCGGTAGGCCTGCAGAGGCAGCCCCTGCAGGCTGCGGCGCAGGTTGTCGGCCAGTGGGCGGCCCATACGCACGGCAAATACACCGGCTTTTTCCAGTGGGTGGTTTTTCAATGCTGCAATATCCCCGGCCGCAAAAATGGCCGGGTCGGTGGTGGTTTGCAGATGGTCGTTGACGACGACGAAGCCGCCTGCATCCAGCGCCAGTCCGGTGGCCTTCAGCCAGTCAGCGCCCCCCGCTTGGGTCACCCACATGATTTCGTCTGCCTGCAGCGTTGTGCCGTTGGCGCAGTTCAGCAGCCCCGGTGCCACCTGCGTCACCTCGGCATCGGTGTGCACCTGCACTGCGCGCTGCGCTAGCACTTGGTTGAACTTGTGCCGCACCCGGGCGTTGTGGGTCGGCAAAATCACCGGCCCGGCGGTGAGCAAATGAAACTCCAGCAGGTCAGGGTTGCACCCCAGGCCGCGCAGCTCGCCGCGCAGGCGGTGCTGCATGGCCAGCACTAGCTCTACACCACCGGCCCCTGCGCCCACCACGGCTATGCGCAGCAGGCCCTGGCGGTGCTGCTGCACCCGCGCCAGCAGCGCCAGCCAGCGGTCGTTAAAGCGGGTGATGGGCTTGACCGGCGTGGCATAGGCCTCGGCACCCGGCACCCCCGCCAACTGCGGTGTCGAGCCGGTGTTGATGGACAGCAAGTCAAAGGGCACCGGTGGGCGGTTGCGGCACAGCACCTTGCGCTCGGCGCGGTCGATGCCGATCACTTCATCCCGGTACAGACGCGCACCGGCAAACACGGCCAGGCGCGCCAGGTCGATGTGCACCTCGTCATAGCTATACAGCCCGGCCACATAGCCGGGCAGCATGCCGGAGTAGGGGGTGTGTACATCGGTGCAAATGACGGTGAGGCGGACGCCCGCCTCGGGCTGCATACCAAAGCGCTTTAAGACGCCCACATGGCTATGGCCCCCGCCGATCAGGACGATATCGCGGGCGATGGGTTGCGTTGGGTTTTGCATCAGTTCAGCTGTCTAAAAATGGGGGGGCTTAAGCCGCGCTGGCAACCAAGCCGCGCACCAGTGCCAGCAAGGCCGCCTGCTCTGCCTGGGGCGAAAAAAGGGGCGCGCGGGCCGCACACTGGCTTTGCAGCAGGGCATAAAACGCGGGGCTGCTTTGGCAGCGCTGCAATAGGGCGACCAAAACGTGTGCGTTGCCCCAATCAAAGTAGCCCGCATAGTCGGCCCCCAGCATGCCCACATTGCCGGCAATGCGCGAGGCCAGCACCGGTGTGCCCGAGCACACGGCCTCCATGACCACGTGGGCACCGCCTTCCATGCGGCTGGCATGCACCAGCACATGGGCGCGTTGTATGCGTTTGCGGGTGGTCTCATGCGGCAGGCCGCCCAGCCAGCGGTAGTGGGGGCAAACGGCCGCCGTAGCTTGCGCTTGGGCGGCCAGCGCCGGGTCTAGCCCTGCGCCGATATGGTCCAGGCGAATGCGGTCTGCAGGCTTGATGAGTCGGGCAGCAGCAAACAGGGTTTCGGGTGACTTTTCTTCCCGCAGGTGCCCCACCATCACGGCCCGTATGCCTTGGGTTGCAGGCATCTTGTGCAGAGTCTGCCGGGTGGGGGTGGACTGAAAAATGACGCTGGCGCGTGCGCGCAGCGGTGCGGGCAGGGCATCGGGCGCGCGCTCTTGCAGCAAGACCAGGCGCTGGGCGAGTTGCAAAGAGCGCTGTGCTTGGAGGTCGGTCAGGATGTCGCGGTACAAATCAGTGCCCGTCAACACGACGGCAAGTCCGGGGGCAGGGCCGTTGGCAGTGTTTGGCGCTTTGGCTTGCGCCCATGCCAGCACCGATGGCGCAGAGCGGCGTGCGTGCAGGGCCAGCATGCAGGTGTCGTTGTGTGCGGTTGCACCATCGGGCCAGTGGCCCACAATGCGCGCGCTAAACTGGGCCTGCAACAGCTTTTTCCAGCGGTGGGCCGTTTGCCAGTTGCCGTTATTGGCATCTGCCAGTGCCGGGCTCACAATCACCACGCTGGGTTTCATAGACTGCCACCTTGCGCTACTAATCGCCTACCCAAGTGCCCAGCGCCATGCTCAGACCCCTTCCTTCTCCAGCAACCCCAACCGGCAGCGCGCCCAACCCGGCTTCCCCGCAATGGCATGCCGCCGATGCTGCCCGACGCGCTGATGCCACGGAACTGGCCGAGCTGCTGCGTGCCAGCCGCGCGCGCACGCTGGCCCTGGCCGATGCCTACGTGGCGGCGCTGGGGGAAGGCTTGGCCATTCCTTATTCGGTGCAGTGCAACCCACCCCTGTGGGAGCTGGGCCACTTGGCCTGGTTTCAGGAGTTTTGGCTGGCCCGCAACCCGCAGCGCGCCCACGGTGTGCTGGCAGACCCGCTGCACCCGCGCACGCCATCCCGCGTGGCCCAGGCCGATGCCTGGTATGACTCCAGCGCCGTGGCGCATGCGCTGCGCTGGCATTTGCCACTGCCAGACTGGCACGCCACCCGCGCCTACCTGGCCGCTGGTTTGCAAGACACGCTGGATCTTCTGCAGACTGCAGGCGAAGACGATGCTGCTTTGTACTTTTACCGCCTGGCCTTGTTCCATGAGGACATGCATGGCGAGGCCGCTGTCTACATGGCCCAAGCTTTGGGCATTGCGATACCGCAAACTTTGCTCAGACCCGTAACGCAGCCGCAGGGCAGCACCAACCCCAGTACCAGTACCAACGCAAGTACCAACGCAAGTGCCAGCCTGCGGATGGACGCGGCCCACTGGCAGTTGGGCCATCCACCAGCCAGTGAGGGTGGCGACGGTTTCGCGTTTGACAACGAACTGGGGCAACACACGGTGGCCGTGCCCGCCTGTGCGCTGGATGTCGCCCCGGTCACCTGGGCGCAGTACTTGGCGTTTGTCGAGGCTGGTGGTTATGCCCATGCCCAGTGGTGGACACCCGAGGGCTGGGTCTGGCGGCAAACCCAAACTCAGCCCTGGCCGCGCTACCTGCGCCCGGCAGCCTCGGTGGGTGCATGGGAACAGCAGGTGTTTGGCCAATGGCTGGCCCTGGATTTGCAGGCCAGTGCCTGCCACCTGAGCTACTTTGAGGCCCAAGCCTGGTGCCACTGGGCTGGGCGCGCATTGCCCACTGAGGCGCAGTGGGAGCATGCCGCCCTGACCCGGCCTGACATGCACTGGGGCGATGTCTGGGAGTGGACGGCCAGCACCTTTGCCGCTTACCCCGGCTTTGTAGCCCACCCCTACCGCGATTATTCGGCCCCGTGGTTTGGCAGCCGACCGGTGCTGCGCGGCGGCAGCCGCGCCACGGTGGGGCGCATGGTGCACCCGCGCTACCGCAACTATTTCACCCCGGAGCGCAATGACGTTGGCGCAGGTTTCCGGTCTTATGTGCTGCTTTAAGCGCACGGGCTAGGCTCCTGGGTGGGTGCCCACAGCACCGCAAAGCGGCCCGCAGTGCCAGCGGGCGTATCCGCTGGTGCATCTGTCCAAGCGCTGGCCTCGGCAAATCCCGCCTCGCGCAGCAGTTGGCTAAAACCCGCCAGCGTCCATTTGTAAGAGTTTTCGGTATGAATATGCGCGCCCTGGGCAAAGTCCTGGCTGCCACCGGGCCAGCGCACCGTCAGGCTGCGGCGGGCGACCAAATGCATTTCTATGCGGCTCTGGTCGGCGTTAAAAATGGCGCGGTGCGCCCAGTCGGCCACGCGCAGGTCGCTGCCTACCAGGCGGTTGATGTGCAATAGCAAATTGCGGTTAAAGGCCGCAGTCACCCCCAGGGCATCGTCGTAAGCGGCTTCCAGCTCGGCGGTGTCCTTCAGCAAATCCACCCCGATGAGCAAGCCGCTGCCCGCCACCGGGCCGCAGGCCGCACGGACCTGTTTCAAGAACACCAGCGCTTGCTCAGGTGTGAAGTTGCCAATGCTGGAGCCGGGGTAAAACAGAATGCGGGGGCCATCCTCCAAAGCACCAGCTTCGGGCGGCAGGTCCAGTGAGGCAGAAAAATCCATGCCCACGCCCACCATGTCCAGACACGGATACTCACGCTGCAGGTGGGTCAGCGCGCCACGCAGAAAATCAACCGAAATATCCACTGCCACGTAGCGCACCGGGGCCAAGCGCTCAAACAAGCTGGCCGCCTTGGCGCAGTTGCCCGCGCCCAGATCAATCAGCGTGGCCTGCTGCGGTAGCAGCGTGGCCATGGCTGCGCCGTGGGTGCTGAAAATTTGGGCCTCGGTGCGCGTGGGGTAGTACTCGGGCAGCTCGGTGATGGCCTCAAACAAGCGCGAGCCCAGCGCGTCGTACAAAAATTTCGGTGAAATCCAGGCACCGCCCTGGGCGTCTGGAGTGGTCAGCCCCCGGATCAGTTCTTCGCCAATGGCTTGCGCATCTTCATGGTAAATCTGGACAAACTGCGGAGTTTTCATGGTGGTGGCAAGTCTGGGGGTGGGGCATCGTAGCCTGCGGGGCGGTGTTTTCTATTTTCAGCTTACGATTCACCTCCCGATTCAGTCCACCTTGACATGGGCCGACGGTCTCCACCCCCACTCCAGAGAACACCTTATGCCTCTATTCACTTCACGCCGCCGCGCCGTTCAGGCCTTGCTAATCAGCGCTACTTGGGCCCTGTCGCATGCCGCCTTTGCGCAGCAAACCTTCAAGATCACCGCCATCCCCGATGAATCACCCACCGAATTGGCTCGCAAGGCCGGCCCGCTGGTGAAGTATCTGGAGCAAAAGCTGGGCATGAAAGTAGAGTTCACGCCCGTGGCCGACTACGCTGCGGCAGTAGAAACCCTGGCCAACAAGCAGGTGGACTTGGCCTGGTTTGGTGGCTTTACCTTTGTGCAGGCCAATGTGCGCTCCGGCGGCAAGGCCGTGCCCCTGGTGCAGCGCGAAGAAGATGAGAAGTTCAAGTCGGTGTTCATCACCTCCGAGGCCGGCATCAACAGCCTGGCCGACCTGAAAGGCAAAACGCTGAGCTTTGGCTCGGCCAGCAGCACATCCGGCCACCTGATGCCGCGCAGCTTTATGTTGGATGCCAAGATTGACCCGGACAAAGACCTGAAGCGCATTGCCTTCTCAGGCGCGCACGATGCCACCATTGCCGCCGTGTCTGCGGGCAAGGTCGATGCGGGTGCGCTCAACATCTCGGTGTGGGAAAAGTTTGTGGCCGACAAGAAGGTAGACACCAGCAAAGTGCGCGTGTTCTACACCACCCCGGCTTACTTTGACTACAACTGGACCGTGCACGCCGACATGCCCCAGGCCCTGAAAGACAAGCTGACCAAAGCCTTTTTGGACCTGAACAAAAACACCCCTGAGGGCAAAGAGATCTTGGAGCTGCAACGCGCCACCCGCTTTATTCCCACCAAAGCCGACAACTACAAAGGCATTGAGGCCGCAGGCCGTAGCGCGGGTTTGTTGAAGTAAAGCACTCTGAAGCAAGACCGGTTCTCAGGCCGATTGCTATTGGTTTGATAGCTTCTCCCGCACTATCCACGGCCTGAGCGGCCTGTTTGGCATATGAAACTAGAGCTAAAAGACTGCACGGCCCGCCATCTGGCGGCCTCGGCCAGTGCGCCCGCTGCCCTCAAGGGGTTGAGCCTGGTGGTGCCCAGCGGCAGCCAGTTGGCGGTGATTGGCCCGTCGGGCGCGGGCAAAACCACGCTCTTGCAGGTGATGGCCTGCGCGCTGCGGCCCACCACAGGGCAGCTTTTGCTAGACGGTGCCAAGCCCTGGGCGCTGCCCACGGCGGCGCTGCAAACCCTGCGCGGCCACTTGTTTTTGGCACCCCAGGTGCCGCCCTTGCCTCCGCGCCAGCGCGTGGTGACCTCGGTGCTGGCCGGGCGCTTGCCAAACATGGGCTTGTGGGCCAGTTTGCGCAGCCTGTTGGTGCCTTTTGACACGGGCCTGGCAGAGCAGGCCTTGGCCCGCTTTGATCTGGCAGAAAAACTGTTTGACCGCGTAGATCGCCTCTCGGGCGGGGAGCGCCAGCGCGTGGGCCTGGCGCGGCTGGTGGCGTCTACGGCGCGGCTGCTGTTGGTGGACGAGCCTTTGTCGGCGCTGGACCCCGAGCGCGCGCGCCAGGCTCTGGCCACGCTCACGGATGAGGCGCGCACGCGCGGTGTCACGCTGGTGGCCAGCTTGCACCATGTGGACATGGCGCTGCAGTTTTTCCCCCGCATTGTGGGTTTGCGCGATGGCGCAGTGTTCTTTGATCTGCCTGCGTTTGAGGTCACGCCAGCGCTGTTGTCTGAGCTGTACGCCAGCCATTTGGAGGAATTGACTGGCCCTGCACCCGCGCTGGACTTGACCTTGGCGGCCACCCCGGCGGTGCTATCGCAATGCCGCTAAGCCCGGCGGCCCAGCACGGAGTACGCGGTCTGCAGGGTCCCCGTGACCCGGCTTGGCTCGGGCGCGTGTTTGTCGTGGTCGCCACCATCGTCGTGCTGTGGCCAGTGTTGGTGCTGACCGAGTTCAAGCCCTGGATACTTTTCAGCCCCGAGAGCCTGAAGCCCACGTTGCGCTTTTTGGGTGACTTTGTGCCGCCCAAGCTGGAGCCTGATTTTTTGTGGATGGTGGCGCGTGAGACCTGGCGCACCGTGGCCATTGCCACCGCCGGTATCACGCTGGCGCTGCTGTTTGCCGTGCCCATGGCCCTGCTGGCGGTGCGTACCTTGTCGGTGTCGGGCCTGGCGGGTCGCATGGGGCTGCTGCCCCGGCTGCTGCGCCAGGCGGTGCGCTGGCTGATGATCGTGCTGCGCAGCGTGCCCGAGCTGATCTGGGCGCTGGTGTTTGTGCGCGTCGTGGGGCTGGGGCCTACCTCAGGCGTGCTGGCCATTGCGCTCACCTATGCGGGCATGCTGGGCAAGGTGTATGCCGAGATTTTGGAATCCGCAGACCCCCAGCCCACCCAAGCCCTGCTGCGCAATGGCAGCAGCCGCATGGGTGCTTTTCTATATGGCCTGCTGCCCCAAAGCGCGGCCGAGCTGACTAGCTACACCGTCTACCGCTGGGAGTGCGCGATTCGCTCGTCTGCGGTGCTGGGCTTTGTGGGGGCAGGGGGCTTGGGTCAGCAAATGGATGCCTCCATGAAGATGTTTAACGGCAGTGAGGTGGCCACCATGCTGCTGGTGTTCATGGGCCTGGTCTGGCTGGCCGATAGATTCAGTGCGCTCTTGCGCCGGGCGCTGGCATGAGTACCGTGCCACCCCGTCTGCCGCCGCCGCTTTGGAGCGCCCGCTGCCGGGCTTGCTGGCTGGTCGTGGCGCTGCTGGCGCTGGTGCTGGCCAGTTTCTGGAGTCTGGATTTGCAGTGGGGCAAGTTTGCCTCGGCAGACGCGCTGCGGTCTATGGGCCGCTTTGTGGCCGAGCTGCTGGTGCCCACCACCGATGCGGCCTTTTTGGTCAAGCTCTGGTGGGCTACGCTGGAAACCCTGGCCATGTCTCTGCTGGGCACGCTGCTGGCGGCTGTTGTTGGCTTGGCACTGGCCTTGCCCGCCGCCAAAACCCATGCGGCCGACCGCGCCTATTGGCGTGGCCCTACGCGGCTGGTGCTGAACGCCCTGCGCAGTATTCCTGAGCTGGTGTGGGCGGCGCTGCTGTTGATCTCGGCGGGCCTGGGCCCGCTGGCCGGTACGCTGGCCCTGGCGCTGCATACCACCGGCGTGCTGGGTCGCTTGTTTGCAGAAACTTTTGAGAACCAACCCCAAGGCCCAGCCGAGGCGCTGCGGCTGCGCGGCGTGCGCAAGGCAGGCGTCTTTTGGTATGCCGACTTTCCCCAGGCGCTACCGCAACTGCTGAGCTACACCCTGTACCGCTGGGAAAATAATATCCGCGCCGCCGCTGTGCTGGGCGTGGTCGGTGCCGGGGGGCTGGGGCAAATGCTGTCGTTTCACATGAGCCTGTTTCAGATGCCCCAAACCAGCTCAGTGCTGATCGCGATGATTGCGCTGGTGGCCTTGGTGGATGGCTTGAGCTACCTGAGCCGCAAGCAGATGCAAAGTTAAGCCTGCAGCTTGTTGGATGCCAAATCGGCCGTTCAGGCCGTGGATAGTGCGGGAGCAGCTAGTAAATTGATAGCATTTTTTGTTTGCTGCTATCCATTGCGATGGGCAAGCCAGTATCCGCTTGACGCTAACTGAATTCAGTACTAAATTCAGTTGGACATTGCGTAAAGGTCAATATGCTATCCGTCGCCAATATCAAATCCATCTCTTACTTAAAAAGTCACGCCTCCCAGATTGCAGAAGATCTGGAAGTGAACGGCAGTCCGTTCTTCATTACCCAGAATGGTGAAGCCAGCATGGTGATAGAGGGCGTCAAACAATTTCAAGAAAAAGAAACACTGATTGCCGCGCTCAAGCTCATTGCGCTGGGCGAAAAAGATCGCTCGCGGGGCAATGGGATCTCCGTTGATCAATCACGGGCTGAACTGGCTGCCGCTCGCCTGACACGGAAGTAATGGCCGTCATCGTCCTCCCTGATGCGCAGCAAGACCTGCTGTCGCTGCAAGAGTACATGCTGGATCAATGGACCGAGACGGATTGGCTCAAAGCCGAGGACGAGATATTCGAGAAGCTTGCACTGGTGGATACAGGGTTTCTAGCTGGACCGCATGTTCAAGAGCTCGCATCCGTAGGTATCTTTGAATACCGAAACGTTTTTACCTCGCACCACAAACTGGTTTACCGGCGAATCGACGATGACACCTACGTCTACGCGGTGGCGGCACATCGGCAAAGCTTCCCGACGCTATTGATGAAACGGCTGCTGAAACGCTAGGACCTTGCCGTTCAGCTTATCCAATGCAAAGCGCCCCTTAAGCCGCCAGCCGATGTTCAGTTTGAGGGCACCTGTATTTGGCATTGGGCTTGCCGTCAATCACAGTGCCGTTCAGGGGGCCGGGTTGGCGACGGCCGGCTCTACCGGCACGCGGCGCGCTCCATCAAAACGACGGGCCCAGTAGGCGATACCCATATCGTCTACCCGCACTTTGGCACCGGGCTTAGGGGCGTGCACAAATTTGCCATCACCGATATAGATACCCACATGGCTGAAGGCACGGCGCATGGTGTTAAAGAACACCAGATCGCCGGGTTGCAGGTCGTTGCGGTCAATTTTTTCAGTCACCGCGGCTTGCTGGTCGGCACTGCGGGGCAGCAGCAGTCCGGCGGTTTGCTGGTAGATACTGCGCACAAAGCCACTGCAGTCAAAGCCAGTGCTGGCGCTACTGCCACCACGCTTGTAGGGCACACCCAGCAAGCCCAGGGCGTTGCCCACTAGCTCGGAGGCTTTGGCTTCTACCTTGTCAGTTACTTCGCCAAATCGCGTCAACAAACCGCGCTCGGGGCGGTAGGTGGCACTGTCGGTGGGGCTGACTTCGGGTGCGGCGTGCACCGATGTCAAAAGGAAAAGGAGGGTGAGAAAGCTCGTCAAAAAACGCATCTAGTGAGGTTAGCGGAAGCCCCTGAGGCTGTCAACGTCGAATTAACTTTAATAAAGTGATGTAACTCATTGAATATAAATAAGAAAATAAGATGTTACATGTTCAAGCCAAAAGCAAGGCTCGAAAGCCGGTGCCTGCTTCGGTATGCTCAGGGCTTCCGATGCGCCCTCTATTTTTGAAAGTTGCCCATGTTGCTTGAAGCCGATGAATCCCAACTGGTGCTGGTGGACTACCAGATTCGCCTGATGCCCGCCATGCTGGACAGCGCGGCGGTGATTGCCAATGCCGTGCGCCTGGCCAAGCTGGCATCGCTGCTGGATGTGCCCGCTTTTTTGACCGAACAAAACCCCTCGGGCCTGGGCGAAACCCTGCCCGAGATCCGCAGCGCCTTTGAGGTGCCGCCCCGCGTGCTGGCCAAAATGCAGTTCAGCGCGGTGGAAGAGGGCCTGGGTGAATGGCTGCGCCCGCCCGCCAAACCGGTGCAGGGCAATGCCCGCAGCCTGCCCAAGCATTTGCAAAAGCCTGCTGCCGGGAGTGAGCGTGGCACCATCGTGCTGGCCGGTTGTGAAGCCCATGTGTGCATGCTGCAAACCGCGTTGAACCTGCTGGAAGACGAGTTTGAGGTGTGGGTGGTGACCGACGCCTGCAGCGCGCGCACCGAGCGCAACCGCGACGCCGCCTTTGACCGCCTGGCCGGTGCCGGGGTCGAGCTGGTGACGACCGAGATGGTGGCGTTTGAGTGGATACGCACTGCAGAGCACCCGGACTTCAAGGCCATGCAGGCGCTGATTAAGTGAGGCATTTGATCTAGGTCAAATGCTGGTGTTTTATGGGGGCTTCGGCTCCCTTTTTTGTGACCTGTACCGGCTTTGGGTGGCCCAGTCAGCGCTGTGCAAGTTGCATTCTCATAATTATGAATTCAGTTTGATAGGCCCGACCGAGACACCCCATGACACCAAAAAACGCCGCCACTCCCCTCTACAGCGCTTTTTACCAGCGCTCCATTGAAGACCGCGAAGGCTTTTGGGCCGAGCAGGCCGCTTTGATTGACTGGCAAACCCCACCCCAGCAAATCTGTGACTACAGCAAGCCGCCGTTTGCCCGCTGGTTTGTGGGCGGCACCACCAACCTGTGCCACAACGCGGTAGACCGGCACCTGAAAGACCGTGCCGACCAGCCCGCGCTGATTGCGGTATCCACCGAGACCAACACCGAGCGCAGCTACAGCTTTGCCGAGCTGCATGCCGAGGTGCAATGCATGGCCGCCAGCCTGCTGGACCTGGGCGTGAAGCAGGGCGACCGTGTGTTGATTTACATGCCCATGGTGGCTGAGGCCGCGTTTGCCATGCTGGCCTGCACGCGCATTGGGGCTATCCATTCGGTGGTGTTTGGCGGGTTTGCGGCGGGCTCCTTGGCCTCGCGCATTGAAGACGCATCGCCCACCGCCATCGTGAGTGCCGATGCGGGCTCGCGGGGCGGCAAGGTGGTGGAATACAAACCCCTGCTGGACGAAGCTATTGCCCAGTCCAGCCACAAACCCACTGCGGTGCTGATGGTGAGCCGCGGCCTGGCTGCCATGAAGCTGGTGGCCGGGCGCGACCATGTGTGGGACGCCCTGCGCGCCAAACACCCCAAAACTGTGGTGCCTTGCGTGTGGCTGGATTCCACCCACCCTAGCTACACGCTCTACACCAGTGGCACCACTGGCAAGCCCAAGGGCGTGCAGCGCGACACCGGCGGCTACGCCGTGGCGCTGGCCGCCAGCATGAAGCACATCTACTGTGGCAACCCTGGCGAAACCTATTTCTCCACCAGTGACATCGGCTGGGTGGTGGGCCACAGCTACATCATTTACGGCCCGCTGATTGCCGGCATGGCCACCATCCTGTACGAGGGCTTGCCGACCCGCCCTGATGGTGGCATCTGGTGGAGCCTGGTCGAAAAGTACAAGGTCACCGTGATGTTCAGCGCACCCACGGCGGTGCGGGTGCTCAAGAAACAAGACCCGGAACTCATGGCCAAGTACGACTTGTCTAGCCTGCGCGCACTGTTTTTGGCAGGCGAGCCGCTGGATGAGCCCACCGCGCAGTGGATCAGCAGCGCCTTGGGCAAGCCCATCATTGATAACTACTGGCAGACAGAAACCGGTTGGCCCATCTTGAGCATTGCCAATGGCGTGGAAAAAGCGCCCAGCAAGTTTGGCAGCCCCGGCGTGGCCATGTACGGCTACAACGTGAAGCTGATTGACGAAAACACGGGTGACGAGTTGATGGGTGCCAACCAGAAGGGCGTAGTCGCCATCGAAGGCCCGCTGCCCCCCGGCTGCATGCAAACCGTGTGGCGTGACGACGCCCGCTTTGTGAATACCTACTGGAAAAGCATCCCCGGCAAGCTGATCTACAGCACCTTTGACTGGGGTGTGCGCGATGCCGATGGCTATTTCTTCATCCTGGGCCGCACCGACGACGTGATCAACGTGGCCGGCCACCGCCTGGGCACGCGCGAGATTGAGGAAAGCATCTCCGGCCACCCCAATATCTCGGAGGTGGCAGTGGTGGGCGTGGCCGACCAGCTCAAGGGCCAGGTGGCCATGGCGTTTGCGGTGGTGAAAGACGCGAGTTTGCTGACCGATGACGCCGCTCGCCTGAAGCTGGAGGGCGAAGTGATGAAGCTGGTGGATAGCACCATTGGCGCGGTGGGCCGCCCGGCGCGGGTGCGCTTTGTAACCGTGTTGCCCAAAACCCGCAGCGGCAAACTGCTGCGCCGCGCCATTCAGGCGGTGTGCGAAGGCCGCGATGCTGGGGATTTGACGACCATGGAAGACCCGGCGGCGCTGCAGCAGATACGTGACTTGGTGGAACGGCCTTAAGTTCGTCAACGCCAGGCTGGTGTGGGGTATTTGCTATAAAGATAGGAGCTGATCCCGCACTATCCACGGCCCCCACGGCTTTTTTCGCTAAAAATCACCAGCGCTGATGTACTAGTGGCTTGGCAAAACGCGCATAGATGTCGGCCAGTGCTTGCAGCGTGGCATCGGGTAGCGCGGGCAGGTCTGCGGCAGCCACATTGGCGGCCACCTGGGCGGCCCGCTTGCCGCCGGGGATGGCGCAAGTCACGGCGGGGTGCATCTGAATCCAGCGCAGCGCCATCTGCGCCATGCTCTGGCCTTCTGGCACCAACGCGCGCATGGCGTCTACCGCTTGCAGGCCTACGTCAAAGTCCAGCCCCGAAAATGTCTCGCCCCGGTCAAACGCTGCGCCTTCGCGGTTGAACTGGCGGTGGTCATCGGCTTCAAACGTGCTTTGCGCGCTCATCTTGCCGCTGAGCAAGCCGCTGGAAAGCGGCAGGCGCGCGAGCACACCCACACCGCGCTTTTGTGTTTGTTCAAAGAGCAGCTCCGCCGGGCGCTGGCGAAACAGGTTGTAGATGATCTGCACACTTTGCACGCCAGGGTATTCGATGGCTTTGAGCGCCTCTTCCACCTTTTCCACACTCACGCCGTAGTGGTGCAGCTTGCCAGCGGCAACCAAGTCGTCCAACACGCCAAATACTTCGGGCATGTAGTACGCATCGGTGGGTGGGCAGTGCAGTTGCAGCAGGTCAATCGCTTCGGTGTCCAGGTGGGTGAGGCTGCGCTCTACAAACGCTGTCAAGTTTTCGCGGTTGTAGCCAGCCGCTGTGTGCGGGCTCAGGCGGCGACCGGCTTTGGTGGCAATGTAAAAAGCCTCGCTGCGTTCGCGGCGCAGTTGGGCCAACAGCCGCTCGCTGTGGCCATCGCCATACACGTCGGCGGTGTCAAAAAAATTGACTCCCAAATCCAGCGCGCAGTGCAGGGCGGCCATGGATTCGGCATCGCTCACCGCGCCCCACGTGCCACCAATGGCCCACGCGCCAAAGCTGATGGTTGAAATGTTCCAGCCGGTGCGGCCAAGGGGGCGGTATTGCATTGCAAGTCCTTAAGAAAAAAGTACGTCTACCCAGTAATTAGGTTTTCCATCGAACTAATTGTGCCGTATCGCTTGGGATGCGTGAGCCGCGCTATTGCCGGTATTTCCATATTGGCTTTGCGGTATTACACTGCAGCCATGAAAGCCATCTCCATCAAACTCCCGGACCCCCTGTTTCACGATCTGGCACAGCGCGCCAAAAGCAGCGCCTCCACACAGAGCGAAATCATTCGCACGGCGCTGGTGGCGTATTTGCAGAATGACGCGCAGGCTTCCACCGCCTCGTGCGCGGACCGCGCCAGCCGTTGGGTGGGCATGGCCCAGGGGCCGGAAGATTTGTCCACCAACCCTGAACACTTGCGCGGTTTCGGCCAATGAAGGCGCGGGTGATTGTGGACACCGGGCCGCTGGTGGCCCTGCTGAACCGTGCCGACCAGGCGCATCCTTGGGTGGTACAGCAGTTGCGCGACATCGCGCCCCCCATGGTCACCTGCGAGGCGGTGTTGGCCGAAGCCACCTACCTGACCCGCAACCTGCCCGGTGCCCGCGCGGCGCTGATGGAAATGCTGGGTGAAGACTTCTTGACCATCGGCATGGCGCTGGCCGACCACCACAGCGCCATCCTGGCCACGATTCGTCGTTATGCCGATGTGCCCATGTCGCTGGCCGACGCCTGTCTGGTGCGATTGGCCGAGTTGTACCCACAAAGCCCTGTTTTGACCCTGGACAGTGACTTTTTGGTGTATCGGAAAAACGGGCGGCAGGCGATTGAGGTTTTGCGGCCTTGAAACCTTGGAGTCGCAATCTCAGCTACACCACCCCATCCCCATAAAAACACCGCGCACACACCTGCTGGTAGCGCTTATTCCCACCAATCTCCACTTGCTCACCCTCGCGCACGCGCTCGCCGTTGTCGGTGGTGCGGATGTTCATGGTGGCTTTGCGGCCGCAGGCGCAGATGGTTTTGATTTCTTCAATGTCATCGGCCAGCGTCAGCAGGTGGGCCGCGCCGGGAAAGGGCTGGCCCATAAAGTCAGAGCGCAGGCCGAAGCAGATGATGGGGATGCCCACGGTGTTGGCCAGGCGGTGCAGTTGCCGCGCTTGGGCAGGCGTTAAAAACTGCGATTCGTCAATCAACACGCAGGCAATGGGGGCAGAGGCCGAGCCGCGTTGCGGGCCCGAAAGCAGCGCCCAGAAATCGGTATCGGCGTCAAACACCGCAGCTTGCCGCTCTAGCCCCAGGCGTGATGAGATGCAACCCACGCCGCTGCGGTCATCAATAGCGGCGGTGAACAGGGCCACGCGCTGGCCTTGCTCTTCGTAGTTGTAGGCAATTTGCAGCAGCGAGGTGGATTTCCCGGCGTTCATGGCCGAGTAGCGGAAGAAAAGTTTGGCCATACGAAAGAAATTGGTCCTAAATTTGCTCTTATTTTAATAGCTGCTCCCGCACTATCCACGGGCTGAAATGCCGATCTGACTCGAAATTGGAGGCTGCCCTAGGCCTAGCGTGTAGTTTCTACCGGCTCGGCCTCAATAATCAGGTCGCGCTCAAACAGCTCCACGGCGTTTTTTGCGACCTGCAGCGTGTCAAAGTAGGCGTAGGCCCCCACGCCCACCGCACCGATAAACGGCACAAAGCGTGAGATGCTTTTGCCCAGCACCGCTTGGGTCACCTTCACGCCCACCTGTTGCGCAATGGACTGCAGCACTTTGAGGGATGCCTCGCGTACCACCACGCGCTCGCCCACGCGCACCACCACATCGCGAAACAGCTGGGCGGATACATGCTTGAACAGGCAGTACAGCATTTGCTCACGCCCCAGCGTGCTTTGTTTGCCGTAAATGGAGGCGATGTCGGACACCATTTGGGCCTGCAGCTTCCACACGCCGTACAGCTCGGGCAAGACGGTGAGCCAGCCCAAAAAACCGGGCGGCAGGGCCATAGAACCGGAAAGCACGCTGGCATTGCGGGCGGCGATGCGGCTGATGGCCTTGGCGCGGGCCACCGGGTTTTGCAGCGCGCTCTCGGTGCTGGTGGGTACGCTCAGCACCAGGTCAAAAATCGCACCGGTGACTTGGTCTTTGGCCGATTGGGATGGGGTGACTGCGGAGCCTTCTGGTGCGACTTTTTTTGCGCGCGGCGCTGATCGCGGTGTGGGCTTGGGGTCAGTCATAGTGGGCGGCCTCCTTCAAGGTGCTTGCGCGGTGCTGCGGCAGGTGAAACAGCGACTTGTCAGCCCCCAGCGGTTTGCCCAGGCGCTTCACTAGCAGGCGGTAGGTATCCAAATCAAAGGCCAGGGCCTGGCGGGTCTGGCTGGCTTCGGCCAGGTCGTCGTCATTGTGCACCGTGGCCACATGGCACCAGTGGTCAAAGATATGGATGTCCGTACGCCCGGTATTGGCATGGTGTTCGCGAATGCCCACCCGCCCGGGGTGCGGCCAGGATTGCAGGCGCTGGGCCGCGAGCGCCATTTGCAGGCGCACGCGGTGCAGGGCAGGGGACTCGCGCCCGGCGCATAGGCCACCGCAAATGCCAATCTGGCTGGCAAAGCAGGCACCCTTGCCACTCTCCAGCCCCAACGCGTAAGGGCATAAGCCTTGCGCATCGGCAATCTCGCGCAGTGCGTCCATGGCCTGGCGTTTGGAGCGGTACACGCCGTAGAGTTGGTTCAAACCGCTAGGGTTGGCCATGTCCATTTCGTCCATGCGCACCAGCTTCAGCATCGGGTGGGCGGGCTCGGGCAGCAGCTGCCAGCTGCTCAATTGCCGCTCGCGGCGCAGTTGCCGGTTGTAGACCGGTTGCAGGTCTTTGACCAAGCGGCTCTCCAGCAGCAGCGCGCCCAGCTCGCCCGCGGTCTCGCGCCACTCTACGCGGCGAATCTCGGTGAGGATGCGCATCTCACGCGCCACCTTGGTGGCCGCCTGGAAGTGCGACATCACCCGCGAGCGCAGATTCACACTCTTGCCGACGTACAGCGGCAGCGGCCCCTCACCAAAAAACAGGTACACGCCAGGCGTGTCGGGGATGTCGTAGATCGAGGTCTCCAGCAGCGGTGGCACGCTAGCACTGCCCTGCAGCAGGGCTTCTGCCTCATGGCGCACCACGTCTGCACCTAACTCGGTTTGCGCCAGTTTCAGCCAGGCCAGCACCATGTCCACATCGCCCATGGCACGGTGGCGGGCCATCGTGTGCAGGCCGTGGCGCTGCATGATGGCGTCCAGCCCATGGCTCTTGTGCTGCGGGTACAGCTTGCGCGACAGACGCACCGTGCACAGGGTTTTAGCCTTCAGGCGCTTGTCCAGCCGCTGCAGCTCATTCACCACAAAGCCATGGTCAAAGCGCACGTTGTGGGCCACAAACACAGCGCCATCCAAAATAGCCAACAACTTGCCCGCCACCGCCTCAAAGCTAGGCGCGTCTTCCACCATGGCATCAGTAATACCAGTCAGGTTCTGAATGAAAGGAGGGATACGTACACCCGGATTCACCAGTGTGCTCCAACGTTCCACCTCCACACCGTCTTCCACCCGCACCGCCGCAATCTCCGTAATGCGGTCATGCACCGCATTCCCCCCGGTGGTCTCCAGGTCCAGCATCACAAAACAAGCCAACATGGCTAGACCTTGTTGGAACAAAGAGACCCAAGAGTTTGGGATGTGGGGCGTTTTGCGTAGGTCAAGGAGGAGCCCGCAAAGCGGGCGGGGGACACGAAGCAAAGCGCCCCGCAGCCCAAACTCTGCGCGCTCAACCGTGCTTCCCCCAAGCGCTGTGCCGTTGAAACCTTAAACAATATCAATGACATGAATGCCATAACCCCCCGCACGCCGATCCGCAAAATAGTGCTCCAGCGTCTCTTTGACCGTACGAAAAGCAATCTCGTCCCAGGGAATCTCCGCCTCCGTAAACAGCTTAGCCTCCATGGTCTCAATCCCAGGGTTGAACTGATCACTCAGCAGCCGCGCCCGGTAAAACAAATGCACCTGCCCCACACGGGGCACATTCAATAAGCTGAACAAGCCCTGCATCTCAAACTGCGCACCCGCTTCCTCATCGGTCTCGCGCGCAGCGCCCTCGGCGGTGGTCTCGTTCAGCTCCATAAAACCGGCAGGCAGCGTCCATTTGCCCAGGCGGGGCTCGATATTGCGTTTGCACAGCAGCACCTGCTCGCCCCAGTGCGGCACGGTGCCCACCACATTCAGCGGGTTTTCGTAATGCACCGTGTTGCAGGCGGTGCACACGGCGCGCGGCTTGGTGTCGCCATCGTCGGGCAGGCGGTAGGCCACTTTGGCGCCGCACTCTTTGCAATGTTGAATAGGGGTACGCAGCATGGGTTGGGTCAGCCTTTGGCGGTTTTGCCGTATTTCTCAATCAGGGTGCGGGCGGTGTCGCGCAGTTGGCGACCATTCAGGCCGCGCTGGTCCATCTCGGCCATCCATTCCACTTCCACCACAGCGGCCTTGCGTTTGAACTCTTGCGCATCGGCGCTGGCGATGATGGTGACGGTGTTGCCCCGGTCGGTGGCCGTCTTGCGCCCGGCTGGGTCATTGCCCTGCTGGGTCTTGCCCATCCAGCCAGAGGTGGCCACGCCGGAGTTGTTGTCGATGACCTTCTTCAAATCAGCAGGCAAGCTTTCATAGCGCTTGGTATTCATGGCCATCACAAAGGCGGCGGTGTAAAGGGCACCTCCGGCAGGCTCAAACTCGGAATGAAAACGCGTTAGCTCCTGGCCTTTGATAGACGGCAACACCTCCCAAGGCAAGACGCAGGCGTCTATCGTGCCCTTGGATAGCGCATCGGGAATGGCCGGTAGCGGCATGCCAATGGGCACTGCGCCCAGATAGCCCAGCATCTTGGTGATGGGGCGTGAGGGGCCACGCACCTTCATACCGCGCAGATCGGCCACGGTTTTTATTGGTTTGCTTTTGGAATGGATCACGCCCGGACCATGCACATTCACGGCCAGTAGGCGGGTTTCTTTAAAGTCATCCGCCCCCACCGTGTGCAGGTAGTCCCACAGCGCCATGGAGGTAGCCTCGGCGTTGTTCATCATGAAGGGCAGCTCAAACGCCTCAATGCGCGGGAAACGCCCGGCGGTGTAGCCCGGCAGCGTCCAGACAATATCGACCACGCCATCTTTGACTTGGTCATACAACTGCGCTGCGGTGCCACCCAATTGCATGGCCGGGTAGGCCTCAAATTGGATGCGCCCGCCCGACTCCTTGCTCACCTTGTCCATCCACGGCTTGTGCATGCTGAGCCAAACGTTGGACAGCGGTGCCATGAAGGTATGGAACTTGAGGGTGATGCTTTGTTGCGCAAAGCCCACCAGGGCGGGTGCGCCCAGGGCCAGGGCGGCGCTGGATTGGAGAAGAGTACGTCTTTGCATGCTGGGTCGGCTTATCGGGTTTGAGGCGTGAATTGCAATAACAGCCGGAACGATGATAGGCGACTGGTTCGATTTTTATGCCCACTCGCGAAATTGGACTTACTCAACCCGTCCAGCACACCCTGCGCTGGCCTGTTTGTTCTATATCGGTTCGACAACGCACAGACCTGACGATCCTGCGCAGCTATCGTGTGACCTATCCGTCCACTCTTTGCGAGGTGTTGCCATGAATATAGTGAACCAGAACAGCCCGGAACTTGCCCATGTGGCGCATCTGATTAAAGACATTCCTGTGGCGATGCTGACCCATGTGCAAGCAGACGGCACATTGGCCAGCAGGCCTATGTCACCTATTGAGATGGATGCGCAGGGGGCTATTTGGTTTTTTGTGGATGTGCATGCCGAGCAAGCGGAACACTTGCGGGTGCTTAACCTTAGCTTCAGTGACAGTGGCCAGGGTACGTATGTGTCTTTGTCAGGCACGGGTGAGATCGATATCGGCGTGGGCCGCGCGCGCATTCAACATTTGTGGACACCGCTGGCCCGGCCCTGGTTTCCCGATGGGCCCGACTCCGAGTCGCTAGCGCTGTTGAAATTTGTACCCGAATCGGCCGACTACTGGGACGCGCCCAATAGCCGCATGGCGCGCGCTTTTGGGGTTATCGCATCGGTGATCAGCGGTACGCCCATTGCTATTGGTTAGCATGGGTCGCACAGAGACTTGTTTGGCCCTATTTCGGATGCTTCGGTGGGGGCAGCAAGCGCTCGCATTCCTCTTTGACAGCCGCGTAGCACTCGCATACGTTTTCCTCCAGCGTTGGGCGGTCCACCAGCAAAATGCACCCACGGGAGCACGCGATCATGCCGTCCTTCTGCAGTGCCCCTGCGGTTTGCGTGACGCTCTCACGGCGTACGCCCAATAGGTGCGAGATCTGCTCCTGCGTAATCATCACTTTGTTACTTTGCAGGCGGTCCACCGTCATCAGTATCCAGCGGCTGAATTGCTGCGCCAGTGAGTGATGCTGGTTGCAAACTGCTGTTTGGGATGTCTGACAAATGAGCGCTTGTGTGTACAGAAGTGCTAGGTGCTGTAACTTGCCGCCGCGGGCAAATTCCCGCTTCATGATCTTGCGGCTGAGGCGGTAGGCTTGGCTTCCGACATGGTCCATCCGCGTGGCATATCGACCAACTGCAAATCGGGCAAGAGGCGTTCGTAATCCGCCTCCGGCAAGGCTGCCAGAATTTGGTTCAAGCGCGGGTCTGGTGCGGGGGCATCGACAGTTTTGGACATGGTGTATCTTTTTCCAGGGGTCGACAAAGTGGGTGGTCTATCTTCGCAGTATTTCGTTGGCAGCCTACGTGGCTGCGCGGCTTCAGACAGTGGACGTGGTTTTACAGTGCAAACCGGACCAGCTCCAACGCAATGCCGGGGAAGACCAGGACCAGGGCCATGCGCAGCGTATCGCTGATCAAAAACGGCAGCACGCCCCGGTAGCTCTCAGCGATGGGTATGTCTTTGGCCATGCTGTTGACCACATACACGTTCAAGCCAACGGGTGGGGCCAGCATGCCAAAGCCGACCGTCATCAGCACCAGAATGCCGAACCAGAGGGCCACTGACTCTGAGGGCATGCCAAAGTTCAGCCCGTTGACGATGGGGAAGAAGATGGGGATGGTCAGCAGCAGCATGCTCAGCTCGTCCATCACCGCGCCCAGCACCATGTAAAACAGCAGCATGGCCATCACCACGGTGATGGGCGCGAGGCCCCAGCCCTGCACCAGGCCCGCGAGCTGGTTGGGCAATTGGGTCAATGCCAGCGCAGAGTTCATCAGGTCCGCGCCGATAAAGATCAGGAAGATCATGGCTGTAGCCTCTGCCGTGGCGTAGAAGCTTTGGGCCAGCTTGGCGCGGTTCAGTTCACGCTTGGCCAGCGCTGCCAGCAAAGTGCAGGCCGCGCCTATGGCTGCTCCCTCAGTGGGGGTAAACCAGCCGCTGTAAATACCGCCAAACACGATGCTGAACACCCCTGCAATGGGCAATACGCCGAGCACCAGCGCCCAAGTCAAGCGGGGGCGGTCGGCGCGTAGATCCAGGCCTGGCGCTTGCCCTGGGTGCAGGCGTACGTCAATGGCAATGGCCGCCATGTAGCCCAGCATGGCCAATACGCCGGGCACTACAGCCGCCGCAAACAGTTTGGCGATGTTTTGCTCTGCCAAGATGGCATAAATGATGAGTGGCACCGAAGGCGGTATCAAGATGCCCAGCGTGCCGCCCGCTGCCAAAGTGCCCGTTGCCAAACGACCGCTGTAGCCGTGGCGGCGCATTTCGGGCAGGGCCACCGAGGTGATGGTGGCCGCAGTGGCCACAGACGATCCACAAATAGAGCCAAAGGCCGCGCTGGCCAGCACTGCGGCCATGGCCAGGCCACCGCGGAAGGGGGCCATCAGCACACTGGCAAACGCAAACAAGGCCTTGGACAAGCCACCCTGGGTGGCAAAGTGCCCCATCAAAATGAACAGCGGAATGACAGACAGGTCATAGCTGGCGAAGCGCGCAAAGGCCAAGTCGTTCAAAAAACTCAACAGCGGTGACACCCCCGCCTGCACCGCATAACCCAGCCCACCGGCCAGCGCCATGCTGATGGCAATGGGGGTGCGCACTGCCATCAGCGCCAGCATCAGGCCAAAAATGAGCAGTGCCAGTGGGGTGGGGACTAGGCCCAAGTGCGCGGCCAGGCTCATGGCGAGACCGCTTGGGCTTGTGGTGGGCAGAGCAAGCGCTGGGGCCACAGAGCTTGGTGCAGGCCAATCAATGCAGTCAGTGCCAGCGCGGGTGCCATGCCCGCATACACCCACCAGTGCGGTAGGCCCAGCAGCATGCTGGTCGAAAAGTTGGCATAGGCATTGAGCCCACCGACTGCAACACGCCAGGCCAGGCCCAGCATGCACACGGCCAGCAACAGCGCACCGCAGCGGTCTAGCCAAGCCACCGTAGGCGCAGAGGCCCGTGCGGTAAAAAAATCCACCAGAATATGCCCACGGCGCAGCTGGCACCAGGGCATAAACAAGGCCACCGCAACGCCACAGGCCAGGCCGGTGAACTCAAAGTCTCCCACCAGGCTGCGCTCCAGCAGGTTGCGCCCGATCACACTGGCGCAGGTCACCAGCAAAATGGCCATCAGCAAACCGCCCCCCATCAGGGCGCAGAGCCGCGCCAGCCGGTCTAGCCAGCGGGCTAAGCCCTGCGCCAGCGCGGGTGCCATCAGCGGGGCGCGGTGTTGTGAATGGCCTACTCCAGGCGCACGGTCAGCGTGCCCAGGCCATCAATGCCGCCCACCAAAGTGTCACCGCGCACCACCGCGCTCACCCCCGCCGGAGTACCCGTAAAGATCAAATCACCCGGCTGCAAGGTCCAGGCTTGGGAGAGTTGCTCAATGGTTTCCGCAATATTCCAAATGAGCTGCGACACGCTGCTGCGCTGGCGGTCTGCGCCATTCACCTGCAGGTAGATGCCCGCCTGCGCCACATCACCGGCCCGTGCGGCCGGGGTGATGGGGCCTATGGGCGCGGAGGCATCAAAGCCCTTGCCGATACACCAGGGGCGGCCCTGCTTTTTCATGTCGTTTTGCAGGTCGCGCCGGGTCATGTCCAGGCCGACTGCGTAACCATAAATGTGCTGGTGTGCATCTACAGCCGCTATGTTGTGCCCCCCCACACCGATGGCAACGACCAATTCAATCTCGTGGTGCAAGTTGCTGGTGAGCGTGGGGTAGGGCATGGCCACCACCTCTTGGGCTAGCGCTGGCAGCACCGCATCGGCAGGTTTCATGAAGAAGAAGGGCGGCTCACGACCCGTGTGGCCCATTTCTTTGGCGTGCTCTTCGTAGTTGCGGCCAACACAGTAAATACGGTGCACCGGAAAGCGCTGTGGCGTGCCTACGACGGCAACGCTGGCGGGGGCTGGGGCGGGGATGACGGTGTCCATGGCGGGTTGCTCCTTTGTCAAGGTTTCAAGCGCCTGGGCCTCAGGCGGATTTGGTGACCAAGGTGAAGTGCTCCACCACAGGCGGTGCGGCAAAAAAGGGACCAACGATGCCGCGCCACTCTGTGAACAGCGCACTTTGGCGAAACCCCACGGTGTGGTCCTCCAGCGTGTCCCAAAAAATCTGCAGCACATAGCGCTCAGGGCTTTCAATGCCTTTGTTGACTTTGTAGCCCTGAAAGCCTTTGGCCTGGGCAATGATGGTGCTGGCCGCGCTGGCAATGGCGGCCTCGAAGGCGGCGTTCTGGCCAGGGTGGATGCGGATATCGGCGAGTTCAAGAATCATGGCGGCTCCTGGTTTGAGGATGCCAATGGTAGCCGCTTGGTTTATCCTGCGCAGCATGAAGCTCTACAACTATTTCCGCTCGTCCGCGTCCTTCCGGGTGCGCATTGCATTGGCTTTGAAGGCGCTGCCTTTTGAGTACGTGCCCGTCAATTTGCTGGCAGGAGAGCAGCGCCAAAGTGACTACAAAGCCCTGGCCCCGGATGCGCTGGTGCCGCTGCTGGAGGTAGACGGCAAGCGCCTGTCGCAAAGCATGGCCATCATGGAATACTTGGAGGAGACCCACCCCACGCCGCCCCTGTTGCCCGCCGACGCGCTGGGCCGCGCCCAGGTGCGGGCGCTGGCGCAATCCATCGCCTGTGAGATCCATCCGCTGAACAATTTGCGTGTCTTGAAGTACTTGGTCGGCCCGCTGGGGCAGGATGAAATGGCCAAGCTCACCTGGTACCGGCATTGGGTGCGTGAGGGCCTGGAGTCCTTCGAGCGCCAACTCATGGCTCTGGACACGGTGCGCGAGCAGATGGGCTGGGATGATTCTCTGTACTGCTACGGCAGCACGCCCACGCTGGCCGATTGCGTGCTAGTGCCGCAGATTTTTAACGCCCAGCGCTTTGACACCGACCTGGGGGGCTTGCCCCGCACTATGGCGGCTTTTGAGGCCTGTATGCAGTTGCCAGCCTTTCAGCAGGCGCAGCCCTCCAATTGCCCGGATGCGGTGGCCTGAAGCGATGACACATGCCTGGCCTGCCGAATGGCTGGTGCCCGACTGGCCGGCCCCGGCTGGCGTGCGTGCGGTGTTTACCACCCGGTCGGGCGGCGTCTCGGCGGCACCTTACGATGCCTTCAACTTGGGCCTGCATGTGGGCGACGCTACCGATGCAGTGGCCCGCAACCGCCAGGTGTTGCGCCAATCCATCGGGCATGCCCCGGTGTTTATGAACCAGGTGCACGGCACGGCGCTGCTGCAGTTGGCGGGGGCGGAGCCGGACGAGGGTGAGGATGAAGGCGAGGATGAAGGGGAGGCTATGGCCCCGGTGGCAGATGCAGCCTGGACGCAAGTTGCCGGGCAGGTCTGCACTGTCATGGTGGCCGACTGTTTGCCAGTGTTGCTGTGCAGTGCGGACGGCAGCTGGGTGGCCGCAGCCCATGCCGGTTGGCGCGGCCTGGCGGGGAGCCGTGGTTTTGGCATTTTGGAGGCATCTTTAAGTGCCTTTAAGGCGTTTAATGCCTTTGAGCCCATGGATAGTGCGGGAGCAGCTCCTGAATTTATAGCATGGCTAGGTCCCTGCATAGGGCCACAGGCTTTTGAGGTGGGGCCAGAAGTGCGCGCAGCCTTCTTGTCTAACTTGCCGGACGACAACCTGGCTGGTCCTGCGCTGGACTGGCACCACGCTGCGCTAGAGGCTTGCTTTGTTCCGCAAGCCCAGGGCAAGTACCTGGCCCATTTGCCGCAGTTGGCGCGCCTGCGTTTGGCGGCCTTGGGCGTGCACCGGGTCTATGGCAATGACGGCAGCACACCCTGGTGTACGGTGGCCAATCCTCTAAGCTTCTTTTCCTACCGGCGGGATGGCGTCAGCGGGCGCATGGCTGCCTGTATCTGGCGGGACTGAAGCGGCTGCATGCGCGGCAATGGCGGCTGCGCGCTCGGCAGCTTCTTGGGCGCGCAGCGCACGCTTGCGCGCGGGCGACCCCATGAAGTACAAGATCAGCGCCACCGGTGCCGCGCCGTAGATCAGGAACGTGAAAATAGCACCCAGCACGCTACCGTTGCTGTTGGTGGCCTCGGCCACACTCATCATGAGCACGACATAAATCCAGGCGATGGGGACAAGGTACATACAGGGTTCGTTTTGCGTTGTGTCAGGTTTTCGTAGGCAGAGCCTGAGATACTACGGGCATTGCAAAGCCCGCGTAAACCTGAAGTAAAAGGTAATGGTGTGACCCAAAACTCTCCCGATTTCTGGACCCAGGCGGCCCAACAGTTTCAGCAGTCCATGACCGATAGCTGGAGCAAGGCGATGCAGTCCATTCCTAGTAAAGACTTGGGCCAGTCAGCGCCAGACATCCGGTTTGCCCCCGACAAGCTCCAGGCCCTGCAACAGCAGTATCTGCAAGATGCGTCCACCCTGATGAGCCAGGGTTTTAGCAACCATCCGACCACCGACAAGCGTTTCACCGATGCCGCCTGGGCCAGCAACCCGGTTGCCGGGTACACGGCTGCGGTTTACCTGCTCAATGCCCGCACGCTGATGGGTCTGGCCGACGCCGTAGAGGCCGACGCCAAAACCCGCAGCCGCATTCGCTTTGCCGTGGAGCAGTGGATGGCGGCCAGCGCACCCAGCAATTTCATGGCCTTCAATGCAGAGGCGCAGAAGAAGGCCTTGGACACCCAGGGCGAGAGCATCGCCAAGGGCCTGCAAAACCTGGTGCACGACCTGCGCCAGGGTCATGTGTCCATGACCGACGAGAGCCTGTTTGAAGTGGGTAAAAACGTAGCTACCACCGAGGGTGCGGTAGTGTTTGAGAATCCTTACTTTCAGCTCATTGAATACAAGCCGCTGACACCTAAGGTGTTTGAGAAGCCATTTTTGATGGTGCCACCGTGCATCAACAAGTTCTACATCTTGGACCTGCAACCTGAGAACTCGCTGGTGCGTTATGCCGTGGCCCAGGGCCATCGCACTTTTGTGGTGAGCTGGCGCAACCCGGACGAATCCCTGGACAAGGCCACCTGGGATGACTACATTGAGAAAGCGGTCATAGAGGCTATTGGCGTGGTGCAAGCCATTAGCGGTGCACCCACCATCAATGCGTTGGGCTTTTGTGTCGGCGGCACCATGCTGGGTACGGCTTTGGCCGTGCTGGCCGCGCGTGGCGAAAAACCGGTCGCCAGCGCCACATTCCTTACCACTTTTCTGGATTTTTCCGACACCGGCATCCTGGACTTGTTCATCGACGAAGCCTTTGTGCAATACCGCGAAAAAGAGTTGGGGCAGGGCGGCCTGATGAAGGGCGGCGATTTGTCGAGCACCTTCAGTTTCTTGCGACCCAACGATCTGGTCTGGAACTACGTGGTGGGCAACTACCTGAAGGGCGAAACACCGCCACCGTTTGACCTGCTGTACTGGAACTCAGACAGTACCAATTTGCCCGGCCCCTACTACGCCTGGTACCTGCGCAATACCTACCTGGAAAACAATCTGGTCAAGCCCGGCAAGGCGGTGGTGTGTGGCGAGAAGATCGACTTGGGTAAAGTGGACATTCCGGTTTACATCTACGGCTCGCGCGAAGACCATATCGTGCCCATTGGCGGTGCCTATGCATCCACCCAAGTCTTGCCCGGAAAAAAGCGTTTTGTGCAGGGTGCTTCGGGCCACATCGCAGGGGTCATTAACCCTCCGTCCAAGAACAAACGCAGCCACTGGATTCGTGCCGATGGCAAGCTACCCAAGACCCACGCCCAGTGGCTCGAAGCTGCTACCGAGCACCCCGGCAGTTGGTGGACGGATTGGTCCGATTGGCTCAAGGCGCATGCTGGCAAGCAAATTGCTGCACCCAAGGTCTATGGCAAAGGCAAGTACAAAGCAACCCATCCCGCCCCCGGCACCTATGTGACCGTCAAAGCTTGACCAGTTGGGGACAGAGCTGAAGATCTGTCCCGCAAAAATATTTATCACAGGAGACAAAAATGGAAGACATCGTTATCGTTTCAGCCGCCCGCACCGCTGTGGGCAAATTTAGTGGCACGCTGGCCAAGACACCGGCAACCGACCTGGGTGCCGCCGTCATCAAAGCCTTGTTAGAGCGCACCAAGCTTGGCACCGACCAGATTGGTGAAGTCATCATGGGCCAGGTTCTGGCAGCCGGTGTGGGCCAGAACCCGGCCCGCCAGGCGCTGATCAAGAGCGGTATTGCCAAGGAAACCCCGGCACTGACCATCAATGCCGTGTGCGGCTCCGGCCTCAAGGCCGTGATGCTGGCGGCCCAGTCCATTGCCTATGGCGACAGCGAGATCGTGATTGCCGGGGGCCAAGAGAGCATGAGCTTGTCGCCTCACGTGCTGATGGGCTCGCGCGATGGTCAGCGCATGGGTGACTGGAAGATGACCGACACCATGATCGTGGACGGTCTGTGGGATGTTTACAACCAGTACCACATGGGCATTACGGCCGAAAACGTGGCCAAGGAATACAGCATCACCCGCGACATGCAAGACGCCCTGGCGCTGGCCAGCCAGCAAAAAGCCGCCGCGGCCCAAGACGCGGGCAAGTTTGTCGACGAGATCGTGCCGTTCAGCATTGCCCAGAAGAAGGGCGATCCGATCGTGTTTGCGGCGGACGAGTTCATCAACCGCAAGTCCAATGCCGATGCGCTGGCCGGTCTGCGCCCCGCCTTTGACAATGCCGGCGGTGTGACTGCGGGCAATGCCTCGGGCCTGAACGATGGCGCAGCTGCGGTAATGGTGATGACCGCCAAGAAAGCTGCTGCGTTGGGCCTGACACCCTTGGGCCGTATTGCCAGCTTTGCGACCAGCGGCCTGGACCCAGCCCTGATGGGTATGGGCCCGGTGTCTGCGTCGCGCAAAGCACTGGAGCGCGCAGGCTGGAATGCCCAAGATCTCGACCTGCTGGAAATCAACGAAGCCTTTGCGGCCCAGGCCTGCGCGGTGAACCAGCAAATGGGATGGGATACCAGCAAGGTCAACGTGAACGGTGGGGCCATTGCCATTGGCCATCCGATTGGCGCGTCCGGATGCCGTATTCTTGTCACCCTGTTGCATGAAATGCAGCGCCGCGATGCCAAGAAAGGCATCGCGTCCTTGTGTATTGGTGGCGGTATGGGTGTTGCGCTCACGATCGAGCGCTAACCCAAAATTTAAGCAAAAGAGGCTGCCAAAGCGCATGGATAGTGCGGAAGCAGCTTCTGTTTTTATAGCATTCAATTAAAAGAGGAGAACACAATGAGCCAAAAAGTAGCCTATGTAACGGGTGGTATGGGTGGTATCGGTACCGCCATCTGCCAGCGTTTGCACAAAGAGGGTTTTAAAGTCATCGCCGGTTGCGGCCCAACACGCGACCATGTGAAATGGATTGCTGAGCAGGCTGCCTTGGGCTACACCTTCTACGCGTCGGTGGGCAATGTGGGTGATTGGGACTCCACGGTGGAGGCCTTCACCAAGACCAAGGCCGAGCACGGCAGCATTGATGTGCTGGTCAACAATGCCGGTATTACCCGCGACCGCATGTTCCTGAAAATGACCCGCGAAGACTGGGATATGGTGATCGAAACCAATCTGAACTCCATGTTCAACGTGACCAAGCAAGTGGTGGCCGACATGGTCGAAAAAGGCTGGGGCCGCATCGTCAATATCTCCAGCGTCAACGGTGAAAAGGGCCAAGCGGGCCAGACCAATTACTCGGCCGCCAAAGCCGGTATGCATGGTTTCACGATGGCGCTAGCCCAAGAGCTGGCCACCAAGGGCGTTACTGTCAACACCGTGAGCCCTGGCTACATCGGTACCGACATGGTCAAGGCCATCCGCGAAGATGTGCTGGCCAAAATCGTGGCTACCGTGCCGGTCAAACGCTTGGGTGAGCCGTCTGAAATCGCTTCCATCATTGCCTGGCTAGCATCTAACGACGGTGGTTACTCCACTGGTGCGGACTTCTCGGTCAACGGTGGTTTGCACATGGGCTGATGTCCCACGAGTTGCGCACATCATGGCGTTGCAAAAACCCCGCATTGCGGGGTTTTTTGTTTCTGCAGCGTGCTAGCCTCAAGCGGTACTTTGGAATAGACACCAGTAGCCTGATGGGAAAAAAAATCACACATGCCTATTCAAACTGTTTCATTTTTAATTGTGCGGACACCGCCATGGCCTGCGTCAAAGACCGAGGGCGCGGCAACTTCCGCTTCTACCAACCGCAGATGAATGTGGATTTGCTGTCGCGCATGAAGATGGACCACGCGATGCGCCAGGCTTTGGTGCAAGGGCAGTTCAGGCTGCATTACCAGCCGCAAATATCGCTTTGCAACGGCAGCTTGCTCGGGGCTGAGGCCTTGATCCGCTGGACGGACCCGGAGATGGGCAATGTGTCACCCGTGAGTTTTATCCCTTTGGCCGAGGAGTCGGGCTTCATCATCAATATTGGTAACTGGGTGATGGATGAGGCCGTGCGTCAGGCGGTGCTGTGGGAGCAAGCGGGTCACCCAGTCGTGGTGTCGGTCAATGTGTCGGCCCTGCAATTTCAGCAGCCCGACTTTGTGGAGCGAGTTGCCGGCACGCTACGCAGCTCGGGCCTGACCCCTGCTTTGCTGGAGCTGGAGTTGACGGAGTCTATTTTGGTGCGCGATGCGGATGAAGCTTTGGCACGCTTGCACTCGCTGAAAACGCTGGGGGTGGTGCTGGCGATTGATGACTTCGGAACCGGCTACAGCAGCTTGGCTTACTTGAAAAAGTTTCCTATCTCCAAGCTCAAAATAGATCGCACGTTTGTCACTGGTTTACCGGCCGATGAAAGTGACCGCGCTATTGTGGGCGCGACCATCGCGATGGCACGCGCGCTCAAGCTTGCGGTGGTGGCTGAAGGGGTCGAGACGGAGGCACAGCGCGAATTTTTGCAAGGTCTGCAGTGCGCCTCGTACCAAGGCTTTTTGTGTTCGCCCGCTTTGTCGGCTCTCGAATTCGAGACGCTGGTCGCCAAGCTGGCCACCTGCACTGCCTGATAGGCCGAATACGCCGGACTAGCTGCTCAAGCCCTTGAACAGCATATAGGCCGACAGGCCATACAGCACGGTCGCAAATACCTTCTTGAGTTTGGCAATCGGCAACTGGTGGGCCATCTTGGCACCCAGCGGCGCGGTTAACACGCTGCAGGTGGCAATCACGGCCAGGCCCGGCAGCCAGATGTAGCCCAGCGAATAGGGCGGCAAACCAGAGAGACCCGAACCACTCACCACATAACCCACCGTATTGGCCAGCGCAATCGGAAAGCCCAGCGCTGCACTCGTCGCCACCGCATTCAAGATGAGCACGTTGTGCGCCACCATAAACGGCACGCTGATAAACCCGCCACCGGCACCCACCAGACCCGACAGGCAGCCAATCACCGTGCCGGCAGCAATCTGGCCCGCAGTGCCGGGCATCTGACGGCTGGGTTTAGGCTTTTTGTCCAAGAACATTTGTGTGGCCGAAAAGCCCACAAACAAAGAGAAGAAGATCGCCAGCCACGCACCCTTGAGCAGCGAAAAAATGCCAATGCTGGCAATCATGCCACCCAATACGATGCCTGGTGCCAGGCCTTTGACGATGTCCCAGCGCACCGCGCCGCGTGCGTGATGCGCTCGCACGCTGGAGATAGACGTGAACATGATGGTGGCCATGGAGGTGGCAATCGCCATCTTGATGGACAGATCGGACGGCAGGCTGCGGTGCGAGAGGATCAAGGTGAGGAACGGGCCGATCAGCATGCCGCCGCCAATGCCTAAAAGCCCGGCCAAATAGCCCGTGGCCAGACCCAAGGCGGCGAGTTCAACTATTAGCAGGGGTTCGAAGTTCATGGAATGAGGGTGTCTGCGGAGGCCACCGGACCGGCATCCTGAACCAGGGTTCAGGTGGGCGAGGTCAGCACCAGCTTTGGGTTCATCTAACGCGAGATGATCACGCTAGCTGGGCAATGTTCCAAGCCCTTGCTCAGAGAGCATTGGTACAAGGAAATATAAAGCCCGACGGCACCGCAGACCGGCCAATTGTAGCCCCCACGCTCCGCCGCTGCGCGGGTCGCTGCCCCCTCAAGGGGCTAATTTTTCTTGGGGCGGCCCGGCGAAAAATTGCACTTCACCAGGTGACGCTACGAATTGCTCATAACAACTGGCCGTCTTCGCCGAGGGCTTCGTCGAGCCGTTCTAGCAATGAGATCAGTAGCACGTCGGCATCGCCTGTGGATTCGGCCGTGCGGGCGGGAGTTTCTGTACGCGCCATGGCCGCGGCCGGGGTTGTCGTGGGTGTTGATGGTGCGGTTGAAGCTGACGCAGCAGAAGGCTCGGTGAGATCAAAGGCCAGATTCAGGGCAGCCAGCACCGCAATGCGTTCACGGGCCCGTACTTTGCCCGCATCACGAATTTTGCACATCGCCGTATCTACCCGCTCTACCGCTTCGAGCAACTTGGCTTCACCACCCTCGGGGCACCCGAGCAGGTAGCTTTGGCCCATGATTTGTACTTCGAGCTGTTTCATGATGGGTTCTTTTGCACGGCCCCGGATTCGGGCAATCGGTCGAGCAGGGCGTCCACCCGGGCGCGCGCTGCACCCAGACGGGACTTGAGGGAATCGCGCTCTTGCGTCAGCGTGGCCACCTGCGCGGTCAGCAGCGCATTGGTGCGCTGCAGCTCGGCGTGGCGCACCAGCAGGCGCTCAACGCGCTCCGCAATTTGGTCGATGTGAGGCTGATTCGACATAGGCTTTGCATTGTAGGGTGAGTGCAAGCTTGTTCCGCTTAAAATCACTGGGTTGGTGCTCGCGGTGTGGTTCACATGCCGCAGTTCAACGGGAAGCAGGAGGGTACGGGCTGGTCACAGCCCCGCCTAACCTGCGCTGCCCCCGCAACGGTAAGTGGACGAGCCGCCAGGCTCCGCTTGTATCAAGGTCACTGGGCGTTTTGAACACACGCATGGGAAGACGATACAGGTAGCTCCACCAGCCCGGATACCGGCCAACAAGGCAGAGATACGCCCAGCGTGTCTCCATCGTGCTCATGCCCTGGCGGGGAAGCCGGGGAGAGTTCTTTTTTGGGTATTCCTTCATGAAATTGGTTAAATCAAGAGCACGCAGCGCCGTGCTCGTCGGCGTTTTTTCTGCGTGCGGCCTCAGCGCTTCGGGCATCCATGCCCAGGTCGTGCAAGCGCCCACGTTGACGGATGTGGTCGTCACTGCCACCCGGGTCGCCGTACCGGTTACCTCGGTTATCGCCGATGTCACCATCATCGACCGCGCGACGCTGGACCTGGCCGGTCAAAACTCATTGCGCGAAGTGTTGGGTCAACAGCCGGGCATTCAATGGACTTCCAACGGAAGCTACCGCTCCACCACGGGGCTGTTTTTGCGCGGCGCTTCGTCCTCACAAACCCTGATTCTGGTGGACGGCATTCGCATGGGCTCTGCCACGTCTGGCTCGGCTTCGCTGGAAAATATTCCGCTGGACCGGATCGAGCGCATTGAAATCTTGCGCGGTGCGGCATCTGCGCTGTATGGCCCCGATGCGGTGGGCGGTGTGGTGCAAATCTTTACCCGCGACCCGGTGGACGGATTCCAGTGGAGCGGCAGCATCGGTGCGGGCACGGATGGCCAGGCCCAAGGTGCTGCATCTCTGAGCGGACGTTCCGGCGCAATCGGCTACAGCCTGGGTATTTCGCATGAGCGTGCCAAGGGCATCAACGTGACGACCAACCCGGCGTCCAGCGGATTTAACGAAGACGCTGACGGTTTTGAAACCACCAGCATGAACGCCAAGCTGACGGCCCAGGTGGCGACCAACCATCGCGTAGCACTGGGCCTGTTGCAAAGCCAAACCACCTATATGTTTGACGGCACGCCGTCGCCCAACGCGCTGGGTTTGAACAAAGGCACATCGGATGCGCAGGCCAAGCCCCGGCTGGACGCAGCTAACCTGACCTGGGTCGCGCAGTGGTTGCCCGAGTGGACGTCTACGGTATTGCTGGGCGTGTCGCAAGACCAGTCGATCAGCGAGTACTACCGCATTGCGGACGGTGCCTTTGCCGGCAGCTCCAAGTTCAACACCACGCGCAACCAGCTCACCTGGCAAAACGATGTGAAGCTGGGCCAGGATGTGGCCTCGGTGATTCTGGACACACGCAAGGAATCCGTGGATAGCTCCACCGCCTACACCGTGAGCGAGCGCAGCATTGACAGCGCCATGCTGTCTTACGCATTGAACCGCGCGGACTGGAATGGCCTGGCCGTGCTGCGCAATGACCAGAATTCGCAGTTTGGCAGCTACACCAACTGGGCGCTGTCGGGCGGCTATGTGTTGTCACCCGGGTTGCGCGCAGTGGCCAGCACGGGTACCAGTTTCCAGGCGCCTACGTTCAATCAGTTGTACTTTCCCGGCTTTGGCACGGCCACGTTGTCGCCGCAGCTTAACCGCGCCAGCGAAGTGGGTCTGAAGTTCAACAGCACCAACACTGTTTGGTCGGCCGTGGTGTACCGCAACGCCATTCAGGGCTTTATTGCACCGGCTACCAATGTGCAGAGTTCTTTGGCGCTGTTGCGCGGCATTACCTTGAGCGCAGAAATCCGCCAGGGCGATACCCGCTATGCCGTGTCGTATGACTATGCGGACCCACGTTCTTATTCCAGCACACCGGCCAGCAATGACCTGCGTCTGGTGCGCATTGCGCAAGACCTGTGGCAAGCCCGTGTGAGCCATAAGTTCCAGAACGTGAATGTGTTTGGCGAACTCAAGGTCTCCAGCAACCGCGAAGACAACAAGGTGGTGGGCACGGGGCGCGAAACTTTGCCAGGCTATGCCACCTTGAATCTGGGCACGGATTGGAAATTTCGCAAAGATATGTCGGTTTTGGCGCGCTTGAACAATGTGACCGACACCCAGTACATGCTGGCCAATGGTTTCAGCATGCCGGGGCGCAATCTGTTCGTGTCCTTGGCCTGGAATCCTTGATATGGGCGTGAACACCTGCCCCGCGATCCTGATTGCCGCGCCCGCCTCCGGGCAGGGCAAGACAACGGTCACGTCGGCCTTGGCGCGCCTGCATACGCGGCAGGGGCGCAGGGTGCGGGTGTTCAAGTGCGGACCTGATTTTCTGGATCCGTACTGGCACACGCTGGCCAGTGGTGCGCCGGTGTACCAGTTGGATCTGTGGATGACCGGTGAGGCCGATTGCCGGGCGCGCTTGCATGCGGCTGCGGCGGAAGCCGATTTGATTTTGGTGGAAGGCGTGATGGGGCTGTTTGATGGTGAGCCCAGTGCGGCCGATTTGGCGCAGCGTTTTGGCTTGCCGGTGTTGGCCGTGGTGGATGCGTCGGCGATGGCGGGGACTTTTGGTGCGCTGGCGTTTGGGCTTCAGCATTACCGGCCTGATCTGCCGTGGGCCGGGGTGTTGGCAAACCGGGTGGCTAGTGAGCGGCATGCCGAGATGTTGAAAAGCAGTGTGCGTGATCCGGCGCACTTTATGGGTGCGGTGATGCGCAATGCGGCTTTTTCCTTGCCGGAGCGGCATTTGGGGTTGACGGTGGCCAGTGAAGTGGTGGATGCGATGGAGCGGCTGGATTTGGCGGCGGATGCTTTGGCTTTGACTCCATTGGGGCGGATGACAGTGGAGGATTTGCGGCGGTGGGCTGTGGATTTTTCTGAGCCCGGTGTTGATGCGTCTGTTGCTTCGGTTGCGCCAGGAGGCGAGGCGGCTGGACGTTCTGCTCCGTGTCCCCCGCCCGCTTTGCGGGCTCCTCCTTTACCTGCGCAGAACGCCCAGCCGCCTCACCTCCTTCCCGTGGTGGAGCAGAACGCTCTCCGGCCCGCACTTCTTCCGTTGGGCGGGGTGACGATTGCGGTGGCACGCGACGCGGCGTTTTGTTTCATTTACGCGGCTAATCTGGATACGCTGATTGTGCTGGGGGCGGAGCTGGTGTTCTTTTCGCCGTTGGCGGATGCGGCACTGCCTGCGTGTGATGCTGTTTGGCTGCCGGGCGGCTATCCGGAATTGCATGCGGCGGCCATTGCTGCCAACACTACTATCCGCGACGACTTGGCGTCACACATTGCTGCGGGCAAACCGATTTGGGCGGAGTGTGGCGGGATGATGGCTTTATTTGATACCTTGGTCACTGTGGACGGTGAGCGACATGCGCAGTGGGGGCTTTTGCCGGGTGAGGTGATGATGCACAAGCGCTTGGCTGCGCTAGGGCCTCAGCAGCTGCGTTTGAGTAGCGGTACGCTGCGTGGTCATACCTTCCACTATTCGACTACCGCGACTCGGTTGCCTGCCGTTGCGCGCACATCGCGACCGGATACGGCGCCTGCGCCTGATGCGGGCGAGGCGGTTTGGCAGCAGGGTGCTTTGCGGGCTAGTTACTTTCATGCGTGGTTTCCATCGTGCCCTGAAGCGGTGGTGGAACTGTTTACGCCTCTTCCCATACCTATTCTGGGAGCATCCCTTTGACCGCAGACTTGTTGAGCTTTAGCCCTGGTCCGCAGCGCATCGTTTGCCTGACGGAAGAGACCACAGAGTGGCTCTATCTGTTGGGGCAAGAGGCGCGGATTGTGGGCATTTCGGGTTACACCGTACGCCCCAAGCGCGCGCGGGAGGAGAAACCCAAGGTCAGCGCGTTTCTGAGCGCCAAGACCGACAAGATCATGGAACTGCAGCCCGACTGTGTGTTGGGATTTTCAGATTTGCAGGCGGACATTGCATCCGACTTGGTGAAGCGCGGTGTGCAGGTCACGATCTTTAACCAACGCAGCGTGGCCGAGATTTTTTCTATGATGTTTCAGCTAGCCGCCATGGTGGGCGAGGCGGAGCAGGGCGCACTGCGCATTGCGCAGATGCAGACCGATTTGCGTGCCATGCAGGACACCGTAGCGGCGCGGCTTGACGCGGGTGCGCGGCGGCCTAAGGTGTTTTTTGAAGAGTGGGACACGCCGCACATCAGCGCGATCCGCTGGGTGTCGGAGCTGATCGGCATTGCCGGGGGCGAGGACTGTTTTCCCGAACTGGCGGCCGAGTCGCTGGGCAAGAACCGCATCATTGCCGACGGCGCCGAGATCGTGCGCCGCAACCCGGACATCATTTTGGGTTCCTGGTGCGGCAAGAAATTTCGGCCCGAGAACGTGGTGGCTCGCGAAGGCTGGGGCGTGGTGAATGCCGTACGCCACCAGCAGTTGTTTGAAATCAAATCGCCCGAGATTCTGCAGCCCGGCCCGGCTGCGTTGACCGATGGCGTGGCCAAGATGCACCAGATCATCCTGAAGTGGATGGACGCTGATCAATCCCGGGCTTTCCAAAAATGAACATCATGACGATTGCCAAAAGCGAACTGATTCTGGGTGGTCAGAAGAGCGGCAAGTCTTGCCGTGCCGAGTTACTGGCCCGCCAATGGCTGGACCAAAACCCAGCCCATCGCGCCGTACTGATTGCCACCGCCCAGCCCTGGGACGAAGAGATGCGCCAGCGCATTGCCCGCCACCAGGCCGACCGCGCCGAGCGCGTGCCGGGCATGACGACAGTGGAAGAGCCACTGGCGCTGGCCGAGGCGATTCGGCAGCACAGCCACCCATACACGCTGGTGGTGGTTGACTGCCTGACGCTGTGGCTCACCAACCTGCTGATGCCTGCTGAAATAACAACGAATATGCCATTACAGCCCATGGATAGTGCGGGAGCAGCTCCTCTTTTAATAGCAATTCAAAATGCTTCCGGCCCCATCGTGCTGGTGGGCAATGAGATCGGCCTGGGTGTTATTCCGCTGGGGCGTGAGGTACGCGCCTTTGTGGACGCGCTGGGCCGCCTGAACCAGGATGTGGCAGCCGCCTGCCAGCGCGTGACGCTGATGGCAGCAGGCCTGCCACTGACTTTGAAGGATACGCAATGAAGCATTGGATCAGTCGCTTGCAAAGGCTCTTGTTAACTGGAGGAAGCGGGGTGGCTGGGCGTTCTGCGCAGGTAAAGGAGGAGCCCGCGAAGCGGGCGGGGGACACGGAGCAGAACGCACAGCCACCCCGCTTCTGGTCTGCGCGCACCTATATATTTGCCTTTGCTGTGTTGCATGCCAGTTCCGCCCAAGCCACACAAGTCACCGATGACCGCGGTGTCACCGTCACGCTGCCCTCCACGCCGCACCGTATCGTCAGCATCCTGCCCTCGCTCACCGAGTCGGTTTGCGAGCTCGGCCACTGCGCGCGCCTCGTG
>NKIK01000039.1 GCA_002256115.1 Burkholderiales bacterium PBB3 | reverse complement strand
GCTCGCTTGACCATGTCTCGTATCTCCAAACAACCCGTTCAGGATATAACGCATGAGATAGCGATTGGTTGTCATGAATTATGAAAAGATCAATAATTGGTTATTGACGCGCATCATCCGCTTGGCAGGATGCTGGATCAGTGCGCGCCTCTATTGGCCAACGCTGAGGCAATGGCAGGGTCATAGCACCCATCCAGCAACACGAACAGCATGCGGCAGGGTTTTCCTGACCGGTTTGCCCAAGCGTGATTTGTGCCACGCTGAACAACGACACTTCCTTGCTTCAAAAGCACTTCGGAGTCGTCCATAATTAGCACTATTTCGCCTTCGATTACGATGCCATAGTCCACCGATTCAGTGCGGTGCATCAAAGGGTGAGGTGATGTAGCCTCAACCGTCGAGGCCCCGGAATCACCCAACTGCAAAAACGCGTCCTTCATGCGAGCGGCACCTTGCTCAATAACCTCTGGAGTGTCTGGCGGGATGTCAACAAACCGAATACGCGTCCCGTACTCGGGTGGTGGCAATGTCAATGCCCCCAGGGTCGGATCTGCACCGTTGTCGACGACCACCGGCGTACCAGCTGTACTCCAAACTTCGTGGAATACAGTGCCTGGAACAGCAGCGATTTCCTGTACGGTGCTCAATCCGCCGCTGAAGGCAACTACCGCCTTGCCACTGGCGTCATGCCCTGTAACGATACGATGGATCGGAACGAATTTCACTCTTCACTCCTCGAAAATGGCGACGGCACGTGTCCAACCAGCAGATGCAGCCCGTATCTTGTGAGGGAAGCAGGCAATGGAAAAGCCGTGCGATGGCAGGACCTCAAGGTTGTGCAACTTCTCCAGGTGGCAATAGCCAATATCGCGGCCAGCCTTGTGACCCTCCCAGATCAGTGAAGCATCGCCAGTCTCGACGAGTCGCTGAGCCGTATACACAAAAGGCGCATCCCAACTCCATGCATCAGTTCCGGTCAACCGCACCCCTCGCTCCAACAAATACATGGTCGCTTCATACCCCATACCGCAACCCGACTGCAGGTAGTCAGTATGGCCATAACGGGAACCTGCGCGAGTGTTCACCACCACAATATCCAGCGGTTGAAGCTCCCAGTCGATTCGCTTTAACTCCGCTTCCACATCCGCTGCGGTAGCTACATAGCCGTCTGCGAAGTGCCGGAAATCCAATTTCACGGCAGGTTGCATGCACCATTCCAGAGGTACCTGATCAATAGTGATGGATGGTTTCGATCCACCGTTCTTGGCATCCTGGGTGGAGTGAAAGTGCCAGGGCGCATCCAAATGCGTGCCACTGTGTGTAGTCAGTGTTACCCATTCAGCAGCCGCAGCCTCGCCGTCTGGATAGTCCTCAACCTTGGAGCCTGGAAGCATACGCATGAACTCTGCAACAGTCTCTGCATGCTTTTGGTAGGTTATTTTTGGTGCCAGCGGTGGCGGATCGGACAACACGTCATTTTCAAGATAAATCGAGAGATCAACGAGACGTCGTTTTGGTCGGACAGCCTTCATACGAATATTCTCCAATGAGGGTTAGTACGTTTTAGATGGGCTGAGCCAAGGCAATCATCGTGTCACGCATGATGATTCCATGCTCCTCCTTATTGCCCCCGCTGATTTCAATTTCGCCCAGGCGTGCAGAGTTCTCGACGACCATGCGGCAACGCTCCCAGCGGCGCGACTCAAAGGACTTGAGTGAGGCTTCTATCGTTTCCCCGCGAGAAAGTTCGTCTGCGAGTACCAGTGCATCTTCAATGCCAATACATGCGCCCGATGCCATATGCGGTGTGGTGGCATGCACTGCATCGCCAATAAGAACGACACGGCCTTGATGCCATGGCTGAGGCTGCAGCAAACCTTCCAACGGACGAAAGACGACTTGCGAATTCTCATCAAGCTGTTCACGGATTGACTGCACGAGTGGTGCGGGGATATCCGCCAGCAAGGACCGCAAGTGATCGACGAACGTGGCTGGATCGACGTAGTCATTGGTCGGTCGGTGTTCGGTGAGAAAGAGATACATCTGGTCTTTTGAGACCGGATTGACGCCCGGCTTGACCTTGGCTCCCAACCACATCATGACCGACTTGACTTCTGGAGGACGGGGCAAGACGGCACGCCACACCGCCTGACCACTGTATTTGGGTTTGGGTGCGTCCGGAAATAAATGCTCTCTAACTTTGGAGTACAGACCATCACTGCCTACGACCAAGTCATAGCGCTTACGCTGGCCGTCAGTGAATGAGACTTCAACGCCCTCGGCATCTTGCACAATTGAAGTGAAGGTGCAACCCAAGCGCACATCGACGCCGGCCGCACGCGTCGCTTTTGCGAGGATGCTTGCCAAGACTGGGCGCATGATGGCACCACTACCTGGAACATCTGGACCAGCAATCCGGGGTGTCGGAAGCTCTCCCATCTTCATTCCGTTGGGCATGTATAGCTTTACGCCGTCTGCAGCGTATCCTTCACGGATGAAGTCATCCAGCACCCCGAGCTGCCGGAATGCACGAAAAGTCGCGCCACCCAGACTGATACCCGCGCCATACGACCGCCATCCTGGATCGACCTCCACCAGTTCGACTTCAATTCCATGCTTGCGGAGTTCTATGGCCGCAGACATGCCGGAGAAGCCTCCGCCAACTACCAGGACTCGTTTCACTACTTTACTCATTTAGGTCTCCTCAATTGTTCTTGGCAAGCTGAATCTCGCCATTTGTCAAAGTGGTTATAGGCACTCGAGTCAATGCCTGCCCCATACACGGGCCAATACTGCACAGCCCAGTCTTGATATCAAACCTCGCGCCGTGTGCGTGGCATACGATGTGACGACGATCCGCACTCAGATAGGCATTTTTTTTCCAGGCCAGCGATGAACCGGGCACGTGAGGACAGTCGTCCACATATGCATGTATCTCGCCATCTGATCGAACGACAATGAGTGTGTCTCGGCCCACTCCCGCATGATCAAATCCACGCGATTCACCATCGCGTAGTTGATCTGCAAAATGAATCACCGTAGAACCCGATTGCATAGATTTTTCCGCCTTAGTGGGTTCCTGCGCCAGGAGGTGGTCCGCCGGGTGCCCACTTGTCGCGACTCTGAAACAGAAAAAGTTGAGATGCATCTGCACTCATGGGCACGCTACGCGGCGTCCATGTCTTATCGTGCAAGTCCATATCGGCGTCGTACTCCATGTGGCAGCCTAATGGACTGTTGAAATACCAGAACCAATTTGATCCAAACTTGTGCCTGCCTGGGCCCCAGAAACTTTGGTATCCCTTGTTGACGAAACGCGTTCCAGCTTGCAGTACGGCCGTGGGACCGCTCATGTGGAAAGTGAAATGTTCTACGCCCTTCATGAACGGTGGCGTTTGAATCAAGAACAATGTGTGGTGGTCCTGCGTTCCAGCAGGTTGCAAGAATGGTCCCGCACCTACCAATTGATCGGTGATTCGAAAGCCCAGACGTTGCGTATAGAAAGCAGTTGCTTTGACAGCATCGGGCACAAAGTACACAACATGCGATAGCGACAGTGGCTGGATCTCAGCAGCTTCATCCACGGCAACCACATTCGGAGCACGTTGCACTGGCGATCCTGCGGAATTGATAGTCTCAGCAGGAATCGAAATGGGACGCCGGCATGTCAATTGAAAGCCCAACACGAAGCCCATATCGTCGACAACCTCTAGGGACCCGTTGGCAAGTACTTTTACTTGACGGTCTCGGCTCAACTCTGCAGAAATCTTGCTAAGTGCATGCGCGTTGTGGACGCCATAGATGGTCTTGCGAAGGCGACTGGAAGTATCCATTCCCGGGGGCAAACTGGTGTCATCTTCATGTGCAATGACAACAGCAGTGCCATCCGCCGCTTCGAAACGCCCACCTTGGTCGGTGACATCGACTGGCTTTAGGCCATAGTCGGTCAGATACTGGGCGCAAGACGCGATATCGTCTACACCAAAGACTAGTTCATCCGGTCCAATGATTTTCATGATGCTTTGATTCCTTTTAAGTTTGAGAGTTAAGAAGCTGTCCGGCCGGCAAGCGTTTCTGCTACCCAGTCCGCGATGTACTGACCCGCGTTAATGCTGTTGTCAAAGCTGGAGTGCTGAACTCCTCCCTCGCGCTCGGTGAAGACCTTCAGTTCGCGTTTAGGGCTGTTGACAAGTTGCTCGTAGGTGCGCGTTGCCCACTTCAGTGGGATTTGCGAATCCTTTTCACCGTGCGTTACAAGGAATGGGACCTTGATTCGGTCGAGAATGCCGTCCAGATGGACGTTTTCGGCGATGCGCATGAAGTCGTCCTGGTCTTGGGCTCCCCAAACCCACCTAACGTGCGACCAATAGTGCGGCACAGGAAAGCTACCCTCCTTGTCCAGTCGCTTCTTTTGCACATCACGCCAGTCGTGATTGGCACCCCACACCACGCCGCAAGCAAATCGCGGCTCAAAGGCTACCGCGCGTGGACAGTAGTAGCCACCAAGGGAAACCCCTTCCATGCCGATGCGTTTTGCATCTACATCGGGTTGTTGTTCCAGCCAGTCCACTACCCGACTGGCCCAATGCTCGCTGTCGAAGCGGGCAATAAGCCCATGCAGTCGCAAGGCCTCACCAGTGCCGGGTTGGTCAACCACCAAGGATGAGACCCCGCGCTTGGCCAACCACGCGGGTAAACCGACGCGATGTTTCATCTCTTTGGTCGAGTCCAGTCCATTGACCTGTACCAGGATGGGCGCAGGCCCTGGAACTCCTTCTGCGCGCACATACAAGGCCGAGAGAACTTTCCCCTCATAAGGAATCTCTACGCGTTTGCAGTTCTCGCCAGTCAAGGCCAGGCCTTTGGCGAACACATACAGAAAGCGCTCATAGAGAGCAGTTCGTCCAGGCGCTCCATGCGCCTGAAGCCGCTCACAGGTCAGAAGATAGGTTGCTGCCCGGTTGTACTTCTCGCCGGCCGAGAAACCGCGGCCACAACTCTCGTCCTCTTCAGCTAGGGCACAAAGCTTATCGGCCATGGCAGCCCAGGTTTCCCGAAATGCTTGCGTTCCGGCAGCATCTTGTGCTTTGGACGCATCTATGAGCGGAGCGCACATAGCCTCAATCTCACCGATGCGTGCACCCATTTCAAGTGCGAGATCCACCGAGAGGTTCCACGGGTAGTTGGTTGGAAAATATTTAAACATCGCTCTGTGTTTTTGGTAGTGGTTAGTTGTTCATTGAATGCGCAGCCTGCACACTCACTGTTGCCGGTTTGAGGAGGAAATGGGCCAATGCCGGCAAAAGCACCATGGCACCTAACATGTTCCAGAGGAACATGAATGCCAGTAGCACGCCCATGTCGGCCTGAAATTTGATGGGGCTTGCTATCCAGGTGACAACACCAACTGCAAGCGTGACGCCAGTTAGCATGACGACCTTGCCGGTGAACATCAAAGCGCGGTAGTAGCTCTCTGACAGACTCTTGCCTTCTCGAAGTTGCGCCAACGTGATTGAAAGGATGTAGAGCGCATAGTCGACACCAATGCCGACGCCTAGAGCTATGACGGGAAGCGTTGCAACCTTGACCCCGATTCCCAAAGCCACCATCAAGGTCTCGGCCATGAATGAGGTTACTACAAGCGGGACTACCGCCACTACAACTGCACGCCAGGATCGAAAAGTTACGAAGCACAGAAGCACAACCGCGCCATAGACCATCAGCAGCATGGTCCGCCACGCATCCTTCACCACGATGTTTGTAGCAGCTTCGATGCCTGCGGAGCCCGCGGCAAGCAGGAACTGGGTGTCCGGCTTATTGTTTAGCCGCGCAAAACCTTCAACGTGATTTACAACGCGAGCCAATGTGTCTGCTTTGTGATCCCGCAAATACACGTATATCGTGAGCAGGTTGCAGGCTTCGTTGTAAAGCCCACGTGGAGCACCTGCAGTAACTGTATTGAGCATGTCCTGATTTGGCAGAAACTCGTACCAGCGCGGATTGCCCTCGTTCAGGCCGGAAAGTACTCGGCGATTGAGTAGTGCCAAGGTATTGGTGCCTTCAACTCCGTCAATCTGAAGCAGTTCCCATTCAAGTGCATCAACTTTGTTTAGGGTCTCGTAAGAAGAGCAAAGTCCATCCGGTGTCTTCACCATAACCGCCAGTACGTCGCTTCCAGCTCCGTAAGCGGAGTTCATGTATGCGACATCGCGGTTGTATTGACTGTCGGCCCGCAGCTCAGGCGCGCCAGGATCTAGATCGCCGATCTTTAGTTGTGTACTCGCAGCAAAGCCTCCGATGCCCAGAAGCAGCCCTATCACCACAGCCACAGTGGCCCAACGTCGGTGCGTAAACTTGTCGAGAAAGGTCCACAGCGGAAACTTATTCGCCCCGGCTGCGTCGGACTGTTCGGACCGCAAGCTACGCGCTGCTGCAGATTTGCTAACGCCCACATAGCTCAGCAAGATGGGCAGCAGAATCAAGTTGGTAAAAATCAGGACTCCCACGCCAATGGCCGCCGCAATGGCCAGTTCGCGAATCACCTGAATGTCAATCACCAGCAATACCGCGAAACCAACTGCGTCAGCCAACAATGCGGTCAATCCGGCGAGGAACAGACGCCTGAAGGTGAAGCGTGCCGCGACCAGCTTGTCGATGCCACGTCCGACATCTTGCATGATCCCATTCATCTTCTGCGCGCCGTGGCTCATACCAATGGCAAACACGAGAAATGGCACAAGGATGGAGTACGGGTCCAAGGCAAACCCCAGCATGGGCAGCAAACCAAGTTGCCAAACCACTGCGATCAGCGAGGCCAGTACTACCAACAGCGTTGAACGAACACAGCGTGTGTACAGAAACACCATTGCGGTCGCGACTGCCACTGCAATGGCGAAGAACAGCAGCACAGCGCGTACACCGCCGATAAGATCGCCGACAATTTTTGCAAAGCCTGTGATGTGAATATTGACGCCTTCGCTCTCGTACTTCACCCGCAATGCATCGAGCTGGAGAGAAAGGCGCGCATAGTCCAACAGTTCCCCGGCCGCGTCCTTGGCCAGCAGAGGCACAAAGATCACACTCGAAGTGAGATCACGCGAAACGAGTTGGCCAATTTCTCCAGAGCGGGACACATTGGCTGCGAGCTGCTCTAGCGTTTGCGCTGATCCATCAAAACCGTCTGGGATCACCGCCCCACCTTCCAAACCGTCCTCCGTCACTCCGACCCAACGCGTTGTTGGAGTCCAGAGAGACTTCATTCGAATGCGGTCCACTCCTGGCAGTAGGAAAACGTCGTCGGACAGTCGGCGCAAGGTGTCGAGATAGCGCGCCTCGTAGATAAGTCCCTTTGGCTGGGCTACTGCAATGCGCACAGAGTTACCCAAACCACTTAGCTCGGACTGGTACTTCAGGAAGTTCTGAATGTATGGATGGCTGGTGGGGATCGTCTTTTCGAAGCTAGCATTGAGCTGCAGACGCGTTGCCTGCCAGCACAGCAGTAGCGTGATCAGCGCACAAAACAGCACCACGATGGCGCGATGGTTGAATATTGCGCGCTCAATCAACGAGCCGGTTCGCTTATCAAAGGACACGTTATTCATGGTCGTGCCTCTGTATGAACTGGAACCACACCGGCAATGCCCATTGAAAGCACCAAGTCGCCGCCAATGGGTAGCAGCGCCGACGGCATAGGTACAGATGGCGATTTCAACGGCAAAAGAGACTTGTCTTTCAACTGCATGAGTACGCCCGCCTGACTAGCAAGCAAAAGAGAACCGTCTGCCTGGGTAGCCATTGCCGTGATGGTTGCAGGTACGGGCGAAGGCAAATGCTCCCAGCTGTTGCCGCTGTCGGCAGTACGCCATATGTTTCCCCGCAAGCCGGCCAGGACTAGCTGACCACTGGAACTGAATTCACCCGCAAACCAACTGCCCTTGTAAGGTGAGTTGAGAGACTGAAAGCTCTCTCCACCATCACTAGAGCGGACCAATAGACCTTGCTCACCCGCAAGCAACAAAGTGTTTCCAGCCTTACTTATCACATACCAATGCAAGGCTTTGGGATTAGGCAATCGGGCCGTCCAGGAGGACCAACTTTGTCCTGCATCAGAGCTGTAATATGCCAAGCCATAGGCACCGACAGCAAGCAGCTTTTTAGCGTCCCACATCAACACATCGAGGAACGGTTTGTCTGGCCCATCAGCGACCAGCCGATCGGCCACGCGCTGTTCTTCAATCGTTTTTGCTGTAGCTTTCGCGAGCGCTGCCAATCGCTTTCCATCGAGGCGAAGAGTCCATGTCGCACCCGCATCTGAAGTGGTCAGAACAGCGCCCCCGTGGCCGACAGCCACGCCGTTCTTATCGTCAACAAATCGCACCATCGTCAGCGTCACGCTGACTGGGCATGCCACCTGATACCAGTGGGCTCCACGGTCATCGCTCAGGATGACAATGCCGCGCTCACCCACTGCAACAATGCGCGTACCGGCAAGTGCGGCGGCCACTAGTACAGTCCGCTGGGGGTCCTTGACCATCAAGGCCGGTCTCTGAAGAGCTTCGCCCACTTGTGCATGGGCAAAGCCAGAGCAGACCGCGATGACTGCGGCAAAAAGAATCGGCAAACGCATCATGTTGTTCCGCTTAGCGAACACCCTCTCCGGCCATGGCATCTGGCGTAAATGCGCTGTCGGGTTGACGTGCCTTGACACCGTACTGCTGTGCCTTGGAGTTGTAGAGATTGCCCACGAAGCCTGTACCTGAGAGCAGATCTGTAAACCCAAAAGCGCCAATCACGGTGCCCGGCAGATCGGGAGCAACGATGGTTTGTGACCAAAGTGTTTTCCAGAGCTGGCCCTGAGCATCCCAACGATCTGCCAGCACACAGTTCCAAGTGTCTTCATCACAGTAGTAGCGGCTGCGAACTGCTTGGTGGCGCTGGCCTTGGCGCAGGTTGGCTTCGACGATCCACACGCGGTGGAGCTCCCACCTCACATAGTCCGGATTCAAGTGCGACTTGCCGAGCACTTCGCTATCTGACTTCGCTTGCAGCAAACGGTTGCCGTTGTACGGAATAAACATTTCCTGCTTGCCTATCAGCTTCCAGTCAAAGCGGCCCAGACGCCCCGTCCAGGTCTCGATTTCATCGAAACTCATGACCCCAGCTGTCGCCGGTGTTGGCGTGTCGCAACAAGGGTTCGGCAGCTTGCGCACGCGCCGCTGGCCGGTCAAGTACACCCAGGCTTGGTCTTTCGCACCATCGATATGGTTGCGCCCCACAAGAGCTTCACCGGCGCGAATGGGAGGGCCAGAATTCTTAAGTCGGATCGTCCAAAACTCATTGGACTTTGCAAATTGCTCTGGCGAACTATCTTGAAAGTAGTACGGCATTTGCTGGTCAATGCTTCCGTCTGTCGTCAGCACTGCCCTACCGTCAGCGGTCAGTTGATACTGGTTGATATCCAACTGTACCGTGGTGCCACGCCAGCGGAGTACATGATTCCAGATGACTTCGGCGCCGACCTTCGGCACAGGGAATGGAATGCCGCCGAACGCACCTTCAACCAAATCGCCGTTCAGCTTGGCGCGTGTTGCATTCTTGAATGTGTTGTCATTGACCCATTGCGGCGCAGCGGCAGTCCGATGCGTCCTGTACACATCGACCCGGAAGCTCTCCGGGTACTTCTTCAGCATACCGATTGTTCCGGCATTCAGTCGCTCGGCATATTGCGACACATTTTGAGCGGTAATCGAGAAAAGAGGCTTCTCATCCTTGAATGGATCACCACGCCGCCCATTGGGTTTATCACCTTGTATTGGTGTGGTGTATCCACCCGTCCATGCGGGAATGCTGCCGTCCTTGTTGCCAGCTCTTTCACCGCCTAGAGGGGTGAGCTCAGTCTTTAACTTTGCAGCCTCTTCCGGTGTGACCGCCGCATGGGCAGTGATTGTTGGCAGGGCAAGTGTTGCGGCTATTGCTGCCGCACATAGGTTATACCGATTCATTTTTGTCTCCAGAATTTTTTAGAAAATGCGGCGTAGAGAGAATGCGATTTTTTGAGGAGTCAGCTCCGTCTTGTATTTCGCATTCGCCGCAATAACCACGTTTGCTTGCACCGCAACGGCCGAAAGAGTCAGAGTTGCGGCGATGGAAATCGCCAGAAAGTTGTACCGGTTCATTTCTTTCTCCAGAACGTTTTAGAAGGTTCTGCGCAGCGAGAAAGCGATGTTGTTGCGATCGGCGAGCGCGTTTCCCTGTCCGAAAATGGGATTGCCTCCGCTCTTAAGCGGCCGGTAGTCAACAAATGGAACTGCCTCGCCGACGTAGTGCGTATAAGTCGCAGCAAACTGCCAGACACCGAGATAGTTTCCTTCCAGTCCCAAGGTCGCGCTGCCGCTGCCCTTGGCATCCCATGCGACTACGGAGGAGGTGCCGTTGAGGGTGTACCTTAGGCCCACTGGAACGCTGAGATCCAAGCCAGGCAATGCCTGTCGGTAGCTTGGGCTATAGATGAATTGAATTGCCGTTGCATCACGCGTGCGGCCGGCATCCAGCTCGCCCATTGGGTCATTGAGTTGAAGAACACGGTTCCAAGCAAGTTCACCAACCAAGCTACTTTCATGGGATAGGAAGTTTGGCCCGAATGTCGCGAGCCAAGATAGGTTCGCATGTCCAGTTTGGCCAGTAGCGTATTGAGGCCTCGGGGAAAATGCCGATGGAAAGATCATGTTCTGGCTGCGCAGTGGCATGTCCCAGCGAACTGAAGTTTCTGCAGCAAAGTTGACATCACCAATCGAGTGAGAGGCGCTAATTCCTACGGTCTTTACGGCCTCTGGGAACACGTAGTACCAACGACTGTTCTGGGGGGTCACCACATTCAAGTCTCCATACAGCTGTCCACCCTTGTCGTGATACCGGGCTGCATAAATTCCCAAGTCCGTTTCGTCCAGCCGCCACTTCATTTGAAGACCGAATTGGCCGGCATCCGATGGTTTTACGTCACCTGCGGGAGTCAATACATACTGGCCGGCAATGGGGCCGGATGGCACACTCACAAACTCGGGCTGCGACGATCCCCATGGAATGTTTGCGTCAGAGAAATAGCTGCCTGCTGGCGGTAGACGATCTTCCTCCCAACCAAACTGGTAGTACCCACCAATCGACACTCCAGGACTCAGTTGAATCTGTGCAGATATTTGCGGTACCGGTCGAATGATCTCTTTGAACTGAGCATTGGGTGAGGACAACAATTTCGAGATGTCAATTGGACCTTGTGCACGGGCGATTCCGTTATCACCATAAAAGAGGCTTTCACCGTATTGCAATGCGTAGCGTCCAAATCGGGCAGTCAGACGGCGGCCATCTCCGATGTCCCATCCTCCGAACACGAAGGCGTCCAGCAATTCAGCCTTATTGCCTCCGATGGTTTTGGTGTTTTCTGGGAACGCGTTGAATGGCGTCTGTCCGTTGACATGGTCTTGAGCATCGCTACTACGTTGATAGGCGCCGTCATACCAAGCTGAAACGCTCACACGCAGTCCGTAATCTTTGCGATAAATCGCATCGAACTCACTCAGCAAGTCAACTCGCTTGGATACGAAGCCACGCTCTCGGAAGTTGTCGTCGCCCGCATTGAAGTTGAGGGCCTGCGGAAATGCCGAGGCCGGTACACCAGGCACCAACAACCGGAAGGAGTCCGCCAGTGCGGGATCTGAAGCTTTGGTTCGGTACAGCGCACTGGCTTTGAGCGTGTTGTCCCATCGCACGCTCCAATCCTGGTTTGCCACATCGATCTCCCCAGCGTAGCTAACAGTCGCTGCAAATGCTGCCAGCGCTGTTGCCGCAGGGAGGAAGGCACGCCTTGTTGCGCGGAATGTCTTGTCCATACTCTTTTGTCTCCTCGTTATGTGTCTTATCCAGCGAGACGGAGAGTACGAATTTCGAATGATTTAGAAAAGTGAATTCGATTGCATCAATGATTCTGCAAATCAAAACAATCGAGGGTTACTACTTACTTTTAGATGGTTTTCTAGTGACGTTCCTGCAACTCGGATTTGTAAGGGAGCTTGGCGCCATTCAACGGTTTGGGGTGATCAACCTCCAACCCGGAGTCTGAATCAGTGATGTGCTGCTTCCGTAGTAGAAGTCAGGATCAACCGCACCAGCCCACGGTTATCGGCAATGCCCTTACGGGCAAGATACAACGCTAGCCAACCCACCACCGCGAGAACTCCAACAAACTCCCATGCGTAGAGCCCGCCTGGCGCAACTGCTCTCCTAAATTCGGTGATCCATTTGCATCCCGAACAGTCAAGGCCATGTGCATGTGCGCCTCCATACCGAGCACATAAGGCAAGCAGTCATCCACAAACGTCACAGGTTGTAGTGCCTCCAGCGCCTGCCCGTTTGGGCTCCTGCCTTGGCCCACACTCCCCGTAGTGATCAGCCGATCAATCGGAAAATCCAGCGCTTTCAAATTGCGCTTTCGCACCCATCAAAATCGCTTTACCAGCGCCGTCAAACTGACCAAAACAAGCCCTTCTTCTTGCAAGGCATTGCATGCTTCCGGTACCCCTAGCATCGCCGTGATGCTCTCCCAGAAGGTCTCGTCCATACAAGCCCTGAAGTGCTCCAGTCTCTGCCCAGTCAGCCTCTCCACTTCCCTGCGATCCATCGCCCAATAGTGCCCCCTCGCCTCTTCCAGCAAACGACCATTGCAGATCAAACGCTTCAGTGCCTCGGCGATAGACCCTTGAGCTACACGGACGACGTTGGCTACTGCCGCGGTATTGACCTTACGGATCTCGTTTTCAATCAACAGGGACTTCAGGGCATAGATAACCAAGTGCGAGTGCCGCAGGCAAGAACGTTCACGGGCTTGGCAACGACATCGGTCGCGGTAACTGTTTGGATCATGGCAACCGAGGCTGAGCTGATACATCGCATCCCAGTCGCTTGCAATTGCTGGGCCTCTGCGATGCCTGCAACTGCAGCATAGATTGGTCGTGTTGTCGCCGACCGAGAACGCCCCCTGTCGGCTTCAAGACAAACTAGAGAAACCTGGCACGCAAGCGCACCATAATCCAATCAAATTCACTGGCCCCCAATCTCCAACCCTTGCGGCGCATCGAAAGGTCAATCGCATCGAGCAGAGTGGGCAAAGTCATATCGGGTCGCTCACGTTGTTTCCGCTGTGCATACCCTACCAACTGATCCACCAGATCACTGCACATCAGAAACCGCTCCTGACGCTCCTCATCCGTCAGACTCACGATATAGCGGCCATCAATTTCCCGGGCTGCGAGTTTCATTTGCGAGCCTGCCAGGGCTGCTGGGAACGGATCACGCGGAAAGTCGTCTGGTACTGCAATCTCAGGCTCCACTGCATTGCTATCTTTTGAGTCGATTTGCTGGTCCATATCTTTTTGCCCCAATTTTGTAGTCCACCACCGCGAGAACTCCAACAAACTCCCATGCGTCGAATCCACCAGACGCAAGTCCTCCCCCACATTCGGCGATCCATTCCCATCCCGATGAATCAAGGCCAAGTGCATGTCTGCCTCAATCCCCAGCATGTAAGGCAAGAAGTCATCTACAAACGCCACAGGTTTCAATGCCTCCAGCGCCTGCGCTTTCGGACTCCTGCCGTGGCCCACATTCCCCGTAGTGATCACCCGCTCAATCGGAAACCCGAGATTGCGCAAATTGTGCTGTCTCGCATCTCCAAACTTCTCTGCTAGCGCCGTGACACAGACCAGCTCAAACCCTGCTTCGTGCAAGGCATGGCACGCTTCCAGTGCCCCTGGCATCGCCGGGATGCGCTCCCAGAAGCTTTCATCCATACAAGCCCTGAAGCGCTCTAGTCGTTCCCCACTGAGCCTCTCAACGTCCCAGCGGTCCATCGCCCAATAGGCATTGGGGTCTCGTACCCTGGGATACACCCCAAACGCCCGCTCCCAGGCACTGGCGTAGGCTAGGTTGTAGTCCAGCAGGACACCATCGGCATCCAATGCAATGATTTGTTTTCGTGTGATGTTCATGGGGGTTACCTTCTTTCTGATTAATCTTGTTCGTTGTAGAGCTGTCACTTACTGCCTCATCAGGTCTTCGCAGTGCAAAACGGTGCGCGCGACATCCACGGCACACAGCTGCAGGGAATCTCGCGTCTTGCGCTGCTCGATGCGACTTCCCTTCTGGAGCCGCGTCATGTCATGCACAACAAAGCTGCGGTCCTCGGTATCGATCTGGGTGTTGATCCCCCAGTCGCCGATGAAGTGAATCCTCTGCACCGACCCTACTGGCACCGGAGTCGTGGAATCGTTCCAATGGTCAATCACCCAAAGCCAATGCGGCGCAGCCAGCAGACTGCCCAGCACCAAAGTCCAGAAGGCCATCCAGACCAGGTCGGTCAGGAACGATGAGGCTTGGCTGTGCGGGGAGCTAGTGGCGTCCGCCATGTCATCGCATTGACTGCAGTTTTCCGGACAGGCTTCACAGCGGGCATGGGAGTCAGTAAGGGTCTGAGACAAACAATGTGTGTTCATGGGGATATCCTTGATAGAAGCACCCTTTAGGGGGCCGAGTGTTGTCATAGAAGAGGCATGCAGCGCTGGCTGGTATCACACAGGTAGCGGCGACGGTTGGCGCGTGTTTGAAGGATGAGTTCATCCGCCTTGGAGAGTCCTATCCCACCAGAGACGGCATAGAACCCCAATGTGGTTTCCACAAGGGTGCTTGCAACGAGCCCGCCCATGCTTCGCACCGCCAAGACTTTTCCTGCAGGCTGCTCATAGGCCACTGTCTCGTCTCCCTGAAGGTCCATGAGGTACATCAACAGACCGGTCACTAAGAGCAGAAACATTGAACCTCCAATCAACAGCGCCCATGCCACTAGATCGAGCCTTTGCATGTGGGTCCTGTCGCACTGTTCCTGAGCGGGTAGATGGGCAGTTGCCGCGTCACGGGATTCACCTGCCTCAATGGATTCACTTCGCATGGGACCTCCTGCGTGGGCCTTTCGACTTGGCAGCATCAACATCACTCTTGGCAGCTGCGCTAGTTCGGCGGACCGGCCCGTTGTGTAGCGGACTTCCGGTGATGTCCACGAGCACTACGCCATCCCGCATCCCGGTGGCAGGTGCTTCCAGCTCTTTGACGATGATGGGCAAGTGGATATAGGCCACCACACCCGCCTCGCGCACGATGACCCAAATTTCTTTGGTCTCAAGTTCCAAGGCATTGCTGCGCAGGTCTTTGTCACCCAGGATCGATCTCAGATTCGCTGGCAGCATCAGCAGGGCTGCGCCTACGCATTCGTGCACGGTGGCTACCTGCGGCTCACCAAATCCACTGGCGTCCTGAACAGCCTTCTTGCTCTTTAGCTGCTTCTCTTCTTTTGTGTGGCTGCCTGTCGCCAGGATGGTTGCCACGTCCTCTGAAGGCAGGGGTGGTGATGTCGGCTTAGCTGCCGGTTTGGGTGTCCTCTTTGATGAGGGTTTGGCTGCGGTTGTGGATGACGGTTTTGTTTTCTTGTTACTCATGATTGGGTCTTTCGGAAGTTGGGGACAAAGCCCTCCCCCACCCGGTGCAAAGCCGGGTTTTTGGGTCAGGCGCGTTTCAAGAAGAAGTAGTCGGACTGAAGTCAACAGCCTTCGCAGCTTCTAAAGCTGCAGCACCCACTACGGCGGATGCACCACCAGGACAGCGAAGCAAGCCAAGATGCTTGGGCTCATAGAAGATCCAAGACCACTTGCGGGTCTTCGTGCGCAGCACTTGGCACATCGCTTTGGTAGAAACCAATCGGCTGCATCCCCTTGGACTTGTGCCGCAGTTCTTCGCGCAGCCATGCCAACAAGACACTGGCTTTATCAGCGCCCTGTGCGTCGCTCGGCATTTCGGTCGGCCTCTCTATCGACATCTCTATCGGAGCAAAGGCCAGCCGTCTGCGCAAACAGGCAAAGTCCCCCGGTGTCAAACCCTTGAGCAGTGAAGCTGCGCGCAGTTGCTGCTCGCTCGGGGTAACTGCGATCTGCGCGCACAAAGCTACAAAGCTGTCTTGCAACTGGTGAGAGTTCAAACCCTCAAACTTGATCTTGGCATCCATGCGTCTTAGCACCGCGTCATCAAGCGCGTCGAGCCGGTTGGTCGCCAGCACCACCACACCCTCAAAGTCACTGAGCTGTTCCAGCAGTTCATTGACCTGGGAGACTTCCCAGTTGCGCGCCGCCTTGTCTCGACTGGCCAGCAAGCTGTCGACCTCGTCAATGAACAGCACCGCGTCATCGGCTATTGCCGTCTCGAACGCCTGGTTGATACGCTGCTCGGTCTCTCCCACCCAAGGCGACAACAAGTCAGAGGCGCGCTGCTCCAGCAACGGTTTGTCCAGCATCCGCGCGAGGGCATGCGCATAAGCGGTCTTACCAGTCCCGGGTGCACCGTAGAGCAAGAGACGGGCTGAACCACAACGACCTATGCCTGCAGCAATTTTGAGGAGGTCTTCGCTGGCTTGGACCGCAGTAGCATCCCAAGGCAGACTCTGAAGCGGCACAGAACGACTCTTGAGCTTGTGCGTGTGTTTGCCCGGCAGTCGGCTGCGCAGCCAGGACCGGCAGTTGTCCAAAGTCATAGGGGTACCGGCGTCTTTCGCTCGCTCCACCACCACCGCTAATCTGTCGATCAGGGCCGGTGTTAATTTGGGTATCTCTGACCAGCGTGACAGTTCTGCTGCATCCGCAACTTCCGCCAGTCTTTGCTGCAACATCGCCAGCCTGACTGAACGCGGCATGCCCTCAAAGACAAGCACCGTATCAAAGCGGCGCATCACCGCAGGATCCAGAATCTCCGGGTTATTCATGATCCAGATCACTGGGATGCGGCTGTCTTCAATCAGCCTGTTCAGACTGGCCCGGTGGTTGGCCATGGTCACTGCCGACATATCACTGCCGGAATTGCCGGTTTCACCGGCTGCCCTGAACACATCATCGGCTTCATCAAACACAATGACACCACCTTCGGTATTGCGCAGCAGGTTCAGCGTTAAGTGCAAATGGCTTAGCCGGTCTTCGCCACTCAGCGCTGTTCCGTCATCCGCCAACACCACCAATTCCATGGCGTTCACGGTATGCAAAGTGCGCCACTCGGACAACAGGGCTCTGACCCATTCAGTCTTGCCCAGACCGGGAGCACCGGTGACCAGCAGGTGGGTGCCGCGCGGAGTTGTAGCTTTCTCAGAGTTGTGGGCTTTGTCCTCTTGGTTTCCCTGTGCAGCTTGCAGTGCCCCCGCCAGCCAGGCTTGGGCCAATTGGGTATGCATCAGCAGGTGACTGAAGTCAGCCAGACTCAGCCCAGGGTCGACCAAGGGCACCACCAGATTCGAAAGGATCAAAGCGGGATGGCCCTCATGCGCTGGTATACGTTGACCCAATACCCGCGGGACTTTGATCAACCGGTCCAGAACAATGTCACCATGGGTAAACAGGGTCACTAGCCCGCAGCGCAGCAGACGGCTATCGCGGTGCAGTGCTTGTGCGATTTCTTTCAGTGGCCGATTTAACAATCCGCTAAAGGCCTGCGGCAACTCAGCCTGGCCGATCTCGCCCCAATGGGACAAGGCCAGACGCAGGGGTCGGAAGGCACGTACGGAAACGACAAACTCAAATATCTCGTGCTCGATGGCATTCAAGCCCGCGCTGTGGGATAACCACTGGATGTTGTTCGCCATTGCGCAGTCCTCAATGGGCGGATGAATCCTTTGGTCGGAGTCCAACGCAGCCTGAACCTGCTTGAGCGCATCCGCCACGGCTTGTTGCACCACTTGGACCTTGGTCGCTGGGTCCGCCAAGACCGGGATGTCCAAGAGATCCGCAATCAATCCCATGCGCACACTGCCCATGTCGCAGTACCTTGGCATTCCCCCTGAACCGTTCAGGATGCGCAGTAGCCACCAGGACAGCCTTGCGCGGTAGGCCGCGCGTGCCGGGTGCAAGCCCGGGTAGTCGGGCGTTCCTATCCAGTCTTCCTGGCGTGCGCTGCGGTTGAACCTCAAGAGTGTCGTGCCCGTACTAAAGTCTTCACCGAATTCACTGAGCATGTTTTGTCCTTTCGTTGTTCTGTCTTGGCTTACTTGCTTGCTTGTTTTTTTTCTTGTGTTGTTGTCTGGCTCACTGCGGCATGGCCATGTAGACCTGGTTCTCGATACGCAGCAGGTAGATGGCTTCCGGTAGTTCCAGATGGACGCTAGTGATCAAGCGGTGGCGAGGGTCCACAGGGACAGCAGTCTCAGCGCTGCTAAAGAACTTGGGTGTTTTGCCCACATCGGCGAAGTTGACGCCGCCGTTCAGACTGGCAATGGTCTGGGCACCCACCAGGGCGATAAGCTCAGGTGGAACACCGACGATTTGCATACCCTGGGTATGAAAGGCATGCAGAGGTTTGCCCTGGCGCTGGCTGATGTGCGGGTGCTTGCCCTGAAAGCGCACTTCATGGATGTCTTTGAGTGCGGTGCTGGACTGGGCGAACTTGAAGGCGAATTGAGGTTTCATGGACTGACCTTTGCTGTGTGTGTTTTGGTGTCTGACATTGGGTGTTGAGATTTGGTATGGAGATCTGGTGCTGACGTCCAGACAGGGATGAAAGCCAAGTGGGCACTTACATAGCTCGCCCATGCCGACTCAGAATCTGGTAGTTGCGCAAGTTCTGCACGGCCGAGAGCACTTGGTTTTGCAAGGATTGGCTGCGGGAATGGAAGTGCTCATCGTCGTTTCCCCAGCCCAGGCAATTGCGCAAGGCGTGGGCTTGTGCACTGTCTTTGGCATCCAGGGTGCGCATGGCATCGCGCACGACCGAGCGGATGACATCGGTAGAGTTGTAGGGGGGCTCTACCGTCTCACCCAGCAAGGACTCAATGCCGGCAATGACGACTGCGGCATAAAGGGTGTCCCGGGCCCGGGGGCCTTGCAGGCTTTGGAGGCTGGCAGAAACCGCGGCAGAACGCAGACGGTCGATGGGTAAGCGCTGGAACTTAAAGCCATCGTCAGGCAACAGGGTCAGAACCCGGTTCACATCCCGCGCGGCCATCACGCTGCCCAGGAAGTTGCGCAGGGGTCCGGGAGATACGGTGTTCACGGCACGACGGACCAAGACGTGGGGATCGGTACCGACGGTGATTTCTACACTGGGGATCAGCGCCTTGGTGGCAGTGCCTTCCATTGCGCCTTGCAGCTTGTGCCCGGCATTACGCACAGGAATCGGTGTGTTGAAGCGCTGGGGAGACAGCAGGTTCAGGCTGTTCAGTGCGGCAGACCGGACGGGATTGCTTGGGGCTGTAGAAGTAGCCGATGTGGATGCTGTGGATGTGTTCATGGTCGTGACTTTTGAAATTGGTGTTGCTGAATCTCAGCGTTGGGTATGGGTTACGGCCCCTTGCGGGTGGTTTTGGGCAAAGCTGCGCCCTGCCCCGGCCTGAGGGTTCAAAGCCGGGGGTGTCGTTTGTCTTGGTGGGACTAGTTCAGTGGACTACTTGCAGGGCTGCAGAAACTGCTGCAGCTGCATGAGGCACTGAACCTGGCTTCACAGTGAAGCTCGGAAACTGCCACCGTATGGGCGGAGGCTGGGAAGTTGGTGGTACGGGAGTACCTGATGCCCTGACCTGACCAGCTCCGAACACCGACCGCTTGGCTGCCAGTCCCCGGGGCTTGGGAACTTCTTGCGCTGGCACATACTGCCCTGTACCCGATTGCTCAATCAAGGGCCCTTGGGACAGCTTGCTAGCCAGCAAGCGCTCCATGGCCGATCCATCCTGGCGGGTCAGGTTGGGTACGTAGCGGCTATAGACCCGGAACAGCATCTCGGTGCTGGTGTGGCCCAACTGCCGAGCAATCCATTCCGGAGCTTCCCCCGAGGCCAGCCACAGCGTGGCTGCGGTATGGCGCATCTGATACGGGCGGCGCTTCTTGAGATCGAGGTGGCGCAGTAAGGGATACCAGACCCGGTCCGAAAAGTTCTTGTTGTCCAGCGGTTGGCCGGTCAGGTTGCAGAACACGTACTCTGAGACCTTGCCCGTGACTTCAAACTGGCGCTTCAAAGCCTCGAACACCGGTTGACTCATCTGGATGTCGCGCTGGCTACCATCGGTCTTGGTGTAGTCGTCTTCACCGAGCACGAAGGTTTCGCGGATGCGCAGCACACGCAGATCAAAGTCAACGTACTTCCATTTGAGGCCATGGACTTCACCGGTGCGCATGCCGGTGAAGAAACGCGTAGTGAAGTAGTCCGTGTAGTCTGCCCGGACCGTGGCCAGAATGCGCTGGACATCGACCAGGCTGAAGGGATCCACGTCCACCCGCTGCTGGCGCAGCTTCTTGATGTTGGTCATCGGTGACGTAAACTCAAAGCGGTCGGCGGCTTCGTTCAAGATTTGACGTAACAGACCAATGATTTCATTGATCCGTTTGGCCGAGAGTCCTTCCTTGGTTCCGCGTCCTTTGACTTTGGCGAGTGAGGCGCGAAATGCAAGTACGTCCGTCTTGTTGATACTGCCGACCACCTTGCCCCCGAAGTAGGGAATCAAATGGCCATTGAGGGTAGAGAGCAGCGATTTGATGTGACTGCGACGCCACTCGATGCTGCGCTCATCGACCCATTGGTTGGCGAAGTCTTGGAAGACTGGGCCTACCGCACATGGTAAGTAGACTGGCTTAGGCTCAGGAGAAGCCAACTCGTCTTCCCCATTTAGCTCTGCCAATACAACCACCCTCTTTGCAGCTTTGGCTTGGCGCGCCTTGAGAATGCGCTCCAATGCCTTGCTGTTGGGAAAGTAGTTCTCGTAGGCGAAGGTTCCGGCGTTGATCTCGGCTTCAATTTTGTCGAGGACCTTTTGCAACTTCTTGCGATTGAGGGGGGTGTCTTCGAGAGCCGAGTACTCCCTAAATCGTTCACCCAAATACCGGAAGTCAAAGAAAAGTGTCTCTGTTGTGTCTGACAGCCGAATGCTACCCATGGAGAGTCCTCCCATTTGCCATTGGTATCGCCGACATTCTCTTCTGTCGTTCTGTCATGCCCTTACACATATCGCGCTGGATCGCCGCCCAACGATAGAGAATTTTTCTCCCTCCAAATGGGCGGAAATAGTGCACTCCTTCCAGAAGCACACTGTCCTTCAGCCGCTCTCGAATGGTTCTTGAGTCGTACTTAATTCGTGATGCCAACTCGTCCGTAGTCAATAACTCATCGTCCATAAATTACTCCTTTGCTTGTCAGCTAGATTGCTAGACATCTTTATTCTATGCAACACTAGCGATCTGTCAACATGTCTAGCAATATATTTATGTGACCAGCTACAATTCGCTCATACCCGAGGAAAAAAAGTGAGCCGCAACCAGTTGAATATTCGTGTGAGCGATGAGCTTGAAGAGCTCATCGACAAAAAGCGGATTGAACTCGCGAGCACCTTAAAGAGCATTCCAACTCGATCAGACATAGTGCGATACGCACTAGAACAATATTTAGGCAGTTCATTGAGTGAAACTGACTTTGATCGTCGGCTTAGCGAAAACAGAGCTTCAGCTAAGGCATCCAAGCCAGAGATGTAGCGGCAACGTCGACAGTTTCACTGCCCGTTTGGGTCAGTCTCATCATTAATCGCGAAAGCGTCACATCACTATTGCACCTGGACTTCTATGAAAGTGCGGTAGCGCTTTGTGACGCAGTCAATGCTCGGCTAGTCGATGGCAGCCGTGAAACCCTTTGATGTGGCTGTAAGGGGCCAGGTGCCGCCATTCACGAATGACCGGTATCTGGTAACCAATCTGGTATCAGACACCGGTTCGCTGAATATCAAATTTCAGTCTGCTCGGAAAGTTCTAGAGCGTCCTCCACCTCTATGCCAAGGTATCGCACCGTGCTTTCCAGCTTGGTGTGTCCCAGAAGCAATTGCACAGCCCGAATGTTTTTAGTGCGCCGGTAGATCAAAGATGCCTTAGTCCGGCGAATCGTGTGAGTGCCGTAGGCTGTTGGATCGAGACCGATTTCCTCGATCCAGGAATCCAAAATGCGCGCGTACTGCCGTGTTCCCAAGTGAGGCGAGTCGTGAACACGACTTGGAAACAGGTAGTCCTCAGTCGACAGTTCTGCCTGCTTGATCCATTCCGTAACAGCCTCTCTAGTCGGAGGCGTGATTTCAAATTGAACAGGTTGAGATGTTTTCTGCTGCATGACGATTGCCCGTGTTGAGACGCGATCGCCATGACAAATATCCCGTACACGTAAACGGACGAGGTCACACGCCCTGAGCTTACTGTCCAAACCTAGATCAAAGAGCGCAAGCTCCCGTGTTCGATGGCCAAGTTGCAGTCGTATCCGAATTGCCCAGATGTCTTTGAGCTTTAGTGGAGCCTTTTGGCCGACGATCTTTCCCTTATTCCACGGAATTTTCGAAGGTGTATCGGTTGCGTTGTCCACAATAATCTCCTAGAAGTTGCGGGGAGAACTACTCTGGACCGGCTGTGCTAATTGTCAACTGGTGCTGACTATGACAATGCCGAATTCGGCATTGAGCATCAGTAAATCGGAGCATCGTGTGGGCGTTGCGGGCGAAACAGCCTGAACATTCATATTCGCGAGAGGAACCGAAGAACAGACGTTTGCCATTACGAGCTTGCCTCACAAAACGAAGCAAAACCCATACTGTGTTGTTTTCGGTCTCGAACGGCGGGCACCGGAAGTCCAATTAAATTCCAGTTAGCGGACGGTCGTAAACTTCAAGTTTGCCGCGTTTGCAGACCTAGAACAATGACGGGTTAAAGACTGGGTTGGGCCAGTTGCGGGTATTCGCGAATGACCGGGAACTGGAAACCAAATTGACAGCAGTTACCAATGCAGCTTGTCTGGGTTTCGATGGTGCGCAAACTCGTCGAGAAGAAAATCCACGAAAGCCCTTGTCTTGGCTGACAGATGATTACGCGTTGCAAAGACGGCATAGATGTCTGCGCCTGGTAACGACCAGTCCGATAGCACTTCTTGAAGGCTGCCATCACGGATTGCTGGGGCAACGTCCCAAACGGATCTGATCATGATTCCGTGGCCTTCGAGTGCCCACCGCATGACGCACTCTCCGTCGTTGCTTGTCAAAGGCCCTCTGACTTTGACAGATTCGGAAGTTTGCCCCTTTCGGAGTTGCCAGGTTCCATAGGCCTCATCGCCCTCCCGGATGAACAGGCATTTGTGTTGACTCAATGATTTTGGAGCATCGGGCACTCCAGCCTGTGAAAGATAGGTGGGAGACGCACACAGGATTCGGTGGTTAAGGGCCAACAGCCGAGCCGTCAGCCGTGAGTCGGGGAGTTCGCCAAAGCGAACTACAACATCTGGCCCCTGCTCAACGATGTTCAAAGGGCGGTCATTCAGTGTCAATTGCACTTCGACTTCAGGAAAGGTTTTTGCAAATCGGGACAGTAAGGGTGAGATAAGGCGGCGACCAAAACCCAGCGTTGCCCCGACCTTTAGCAAACCACGTGGCTGTTCACGGCTACCTGAAACTAAGCGCTCCATTGCTTCAAGCTCGGCCAAAACCCGGGCACCCTCCGTTAGATAGGTCTCCCCTTCCGGTGTGAGGCTGATGCGCCGGGTGGTTCGTTGCAGTAGGCGAACACCTAGTCTTCCTTCAATGTTCGACAAGCGCCTACTGACCGCTGGTTGGCTGATTCCCAGTTCTTGTGCTGCGCCTGTCAAAGACCCTTGACGCATGAGCAGCGAGAAAAAAGCGACATCTGAAAAACCATCCATGCTCACTCCTATTGATAACTTCAATGCATCAAAGACATTATTTTCTATGTATTGATGTTCTTTAGGTGATGGATAGTATTCCTACAAACCAATCTTTTAAAAGGAGAGACAGCATGAACAAGCGTAATTTCATTTTTTCAGCCGTTATTTCTGTATTGCCGCTTCTTGGCGGACTTAGCAATGCAGCGGCTCAGAACTACCCAGAAAAAGTCATCAAACTCGTGGTGCCCTATGCGCCAGGGGGCAGTGCGGACATTGCAGCCCGGATGATTAGTGAGGAATGGGCCAAAGCCTTGGGCGGCAACATGATCATCGAAAACAAAGGTGGGGCTGGTGGGAACATTGGTGTGGACATGGTCGCGAAAGCTCCGGCAGATGGCTACACCATCGGGCTGCAAACAGTTTCGCTGGCAATTAACCCCGCGCTGACGGCAAAAATGCCATACGACACGCTCAAAGACCTCGCACCCATTGGCATGGTGGCAAGTTCGCAGCACATTTTGGTGGTGAACAACAATGTCAAAGCCAACAACCTTAAAGAACTCCTTGCGCTGCTCAAATCGCAGCCTGGAAAACTCTCCTACGGCTCGGCCGGGCCAGGCAGTACCTTTCACATGTCTGCGGAGCTGTTCAAGGCGGTTTCAAGCCTCCCGATTCTTCACATCCCCTACCGGGGTGGCGGTCCGGCTTTAGTTGACACCATTGGCGGGCAAGTCGATATGAGTTTTCCTGTGTTGTCAGCTGCCAAGGAACATGTAAACGCTGGCAAGCTGCGTGCCGTCGGAGTCACCGGATCGAAGCGTTCAGCACTGCTGCCCAATGTGCCGACCATCGCGGAGGCAGGGCTGCCAAAGTACAACTTTGAAACATGGTTCATAGTGTTTGCACCGGCTGCAACACCCAAACTAATCATTGAAAAGCTGAATACTGCGCTGAATCAGGCGCTCAACAAGTCCGCTCTGAAGGAACGTATGGTCAAAGACGGCTTTGAGCCGATACCCAGCACACCCGCCGCTGCTCGTTCACGTCTTGAGAGCGAAATGCCAATGTGGGCAAAACTTATTAAAGAGCGGGGAATTACCGCTGACTAAATCGGAATCGACCATGCAATCGAAAACACTTTACAGAAAACTGATAGAAGGCCACACGGTGACAGTGCTGGATGCGCAAAACATTCTCCTGTTTTGCGATCTGCATCTGATGAACGAATACACCAGCCCGCAGGCTTTTTCAGGCCTGCAAGAAAAAGGCAGGGGCGTTCCCGTTCCCGGACAAAACGTGTCGGTGGTCAGTCACATCATTCCAACCCATGTGCAGGCGGTGAGGGTCATACAAGACCCCGCCTCGGCTTTGCAGGCCAGCAACCTCAAGCGCAACTGCGACCGCTATGGCATACCTTTGTTTGATACCAACGATCCGTTGCAAGGAATTGAACATGTGGTGTCACCAGAGCACGGAATGATTCGCCCGGGCATGGTCGTCATTTGTGGGGACAGCCACACCACAACGTACGGGGCTTTGGGTGCTCTGGGTTTTGGCATCGGTACTAGCGAAGTTGAACACGTACTGGCGACCCAAACACTGGTGTATCGCATTGCACAGTCGATGCGTATCCGAATTGATGGAAAGTTGCCAGCAGGCTCTACCTCCAAAGACCTGATCCTGATGATTATTGGCGAGATCGGTGCACAAGGCGCTCGTGGATTCGTTGTCGAATACTGCGGTCAGGCCATTGAAGAACTGTCTATCGAAGCGCGATTTACCTTGTGCAACATGACCGTTGAGGCGGGAGCGCGCGGTGCCTTGATTGCCCCGGATCAGAAAGCGCGCGACTATGTTTTGCAACGCGCTGCGGATATTGAAGGCTCCATCAAAGCACAAGCCTTAGAGCATTGGGACACACTCTTTAGCGATGAAGCGGCGGTGTTCGATGCAGAACATCGTTTCGACGCGTCAAAGGTATCTCCGTATTTGACCTGGGGCACCAGTCCGGATCAGGTGGCACCCATCACTGGACGCACTCCTTTGTTGAAGGATATTTCTGACGATCTTCAGCGGCGCAGCGCTGAACAGGCACTGCGCTACGTGAAACTCAACCCAGGGGATGCATTGATGGGGACTCCCATTCAGCACGTATTCATTGGGTCATGCACTAACGGACGTATCGAAGACCTGCGCAATGTTGTAAGGGTAGTACAAGGCCGGCATGTAGCGCCCGGCGTTCGTGCCATGGTGGTCCCTGGCTCTGGAGCAGTACAGGAGCAGGCAGAGAGAGAGGGCATTGCAAAAATACTGATAGATGCCGGCTTTGAATGGCGAAAGCCTGGGTGCTCCATGTGCCTTGCAATGAATGACGATATTTTGGGTGATGGCGTGCGATGTGCTTCTACGACTAACCGTAACTTTGAAGGCCGACAAGGTCGTGGCGCAATCACCCATTTAATGAGTCCTGCGATGGCTGCCGCAGCAGCTGTGACGGGCGTTTTGACTGACGTAAGAAAAATGGTGGATTTCAATGGATAACAATACACATCTCATTCAGGGACGTGCTGCAGCCATCCGCATTGAGAACCTGGATACAGACCAAATCATTCCCAAGCAGTTCTTGCGTGGCATCGACAAGACCGGTCTGGCCGACGGGATTTTGTACGATTTGCGTTTTGATGAGCAGGGAGTGGTAAGGCCCGACTTCGTACTCAATCGCCCGGAGTATTCCGGTGTGAATATATTGATCGGTGGCTCGAACTTTGGCTGTGGCTCCAGCCGCGAGCATGCCGTTTGGGGACTCCAGCAGTACGGCATTCAGGCCGTCATTGCACCGAGCTTTGGGGAGATTTTTTATTCCAACGCCATGAACAATCGCTTGATACTGGTCATGCTGTCCCAGTCACAGATTGATGTATTGATTGCGAATACCGAACACCCCAACACCAATGATGTTCGTATTGACGTGCAGCAGCTCAGGGTGCAGAGCAGGAATGTGGACGCCCCATTTGCGATCAGTAGCCGTCATCAACAGATGTATCTCGACAACCTGGATGTCATCGGTTTGTCGTTGACACATCAAAAGAAAATTGATGACTTCAGCACCCGCCATTGGAGCCTGCATCCCTGGATGCAAGACGTGGCTGGAAAGACTCGAACCAGACTGGATCAAAGGTCTAAGCAAGCGTGATTTTTGCTGCCTGATGTGACGTCAGAGCATTTGGCATTTCGCCACTAGCTCTGTCGTTTCCATCCTTTCAATATGCACTCGCGGGAATGTCCTCTTTTGAAGGGCACGCGATAGCTTGGAAAAATTAATCACATCAAATCAATGGTTGTGTAGGAGACAAGTATGCTGACAAAGAGTCAAAAAGACTTTTTTCTGGGCTGATGTTCATGGTCGTTGGCACTGCCTTTGGTATTGGTTCCAGCGACTACAAAATGGTAGATGGGGGGCGCATGGACCTAGGCTACTTCCCGCTCATTCTATGCATCCTACTAACCATATTGGGCGGAGCCATAGCGTTGAAAGCAACGCTTACATCCACACCTGTCAGCACGGTTTCTCTGGTGCACTACACCTTTGCTGCGCTGGGAGCTGGCTTGGTAGTGATTACGGGAAAATGGATAGTCAACCGGCAAGGTGCTGCCTCATCTCATGAGGTATCCGCATCCAATGCGGGCTAGTAATAACGCGAGGCCCTATGTGTATTTGAGCGCATCAGAATGACCGCTTCTAGGCGACCAATTGATGAGTCGATACATCGGCTTTGGGTCGGTACGCGACGTACCAGCCTATTTCTAGATCTGAAGGTAAGGCAACTCGCCCTTGTTCTTCTACATTGGCGAACCGTTAGTAGTCCAATTCCGAAGGTTTCAGTCAGATCTCAACGATCAATAGTTGAATTCACTGGGTGAAACTGCGAATCTGAGTTGCTCAAATACGTTTCGACGACGACACCGCGTCATCATGTACCCAATGGTCACAGTATTGCGGTTGGAAAAAGCACGGGCCAGCAATGGGCCAATGTTGGGCCAGAAATGGGCCAGAAACAAAAAAGGCTCACCGAAGTGAGCCTTTGCTGTCGTGGAATCCCACGTATCTATTGGTTGCGGAGGCTAGATTTGAACTAACGACCTTTGGGTTATGAGCCCAACGAGCTACCAGGCTGCTCCACTCCGCGTCAAGACTTAGATTATAACCTATTTATGCTTCTGGTGCGTCTTGTGCAGCATCTGTTGTTACAGCACGATCAACTAATTCAACCAAAGCCATGGGCGCGTTGTCACCAACACGGAAACCCATCTTCAAAATACGTGTGTAACCACCTGGACGTGCATTGAAGCGAGGTCCGAGGTCGTTGAACAACTTGGTCACGCTATCGCGATCGCGCAAGCGGTCAAAGGCTAAACGACGGTTTGCAACAGTCGCTTCTTTGGCCAATGTGATCATTGGCTCGATGACGCGACGCAATTCCTTGGCCTTAGGCACTGTAGTTTTGATGGCCTCATGCTCGATGAGCGAGTTCATCATATTGCGCAGCATCGCCAAACGGTGTGACGATGTGCGATTGAGTTTACGTAGTCCGTGTCCGTGACGCATGATTTTTTCCTTCAGTTATTAAACAGGCAGCCGGATCAGGTACTGCCCGTGGCACGGAACCCCATTCAGGGGCCCTTATCGATTAACGCTTTTCCAGCGCCGCAGGTGGCCAGCTCTCGAGCTTCATGCCCAAGGTCAAACCGCGCGAAGCGAGGACTTCTTTAATTTCGTTGAGCGACTTGCGACCCAAATTGGGAGTCTTCAACAATTCATTTTCCGTACGCTGGATCAAATCACCAATGTAGTAAATGTTTTCTGCTTTCAGGCAGTTGGCGGAACGCACTGTCAATTCCAGCTCGTCCACTGGACGCAACAGGATAGGATCGAACTGAGCGCTACCGCGTGGTGCAGGCGCATCAAACGCAGCGAGCTCGCTACCTTCGAGTTGTGCAAACACAGCCAACTGTTCTACCAAGATCTTGGCAGATGCGCGCACTGCATCTTCAGCAGTCACAGCACCGTTGGTTTCGATTTCAACAACCAATTTATCCAAATCAGTACGCTGTTCAACACGCGCGCTTTCAACGGTGTAGCTAACGCGCTTAACCGGAGAGAAGGAAGCGTCCAGAACAATGCGACCGATAGACTTGGTTGGCTCGTCCGCGTGACGACGCATAGTACCTGGCACATAGCCACGGCCTTTTTCAACCTTGATCTGCATATCTAGTTTGCCGCCGTGCGACAAATTGGCGATAACGTGACCAGGGTTGATAATTTCAACGTCGTGCGGAGTCTGAATATCAGACGCTGTAACGATGCCTTCAACATCCTTACGCAGGCTCAATGTGACTTCTTCACGGTTATGCAACTTGAACACAACGCCCTTCAAATTCAACAGAATGTTGACAACGTCTTCTTGAACGCCATCGATAGAGGAGTACTCGTGCAAGACACCCGCAATCGTGACTTCAGTCGCCGCGTATCCAGGCATCGATGACAACAAAACACGACGCAAGGCATTGCCCAAGGTGTGGCCATAGCCACGCTCAAAGGGCTCAAGAGCGACTTTAGCCCGGTTATTACCGAGCTGCTCTACACTGATTGTCTTGGGTTTTAGCAAACTATTTTGCATGCAGACTTCCTCTCAATACCCCCGACTCGTTACATCGGTAAGGCTGGTGGTGCACCTCGGCTACGGTGCCCCGTGGCCAAGGAACGAATTCAACAACTCAACGGGATTAACGTGAGTACAACTCGACGATCAACGATTCGTTGATGTCAGCACCAAACTGGTCACGGTCAGGAACAGACTTGAAGGTACCTTCAGCCTTTTCGATACTGACTTCGACCCAAGCGGGCATGCCCACTTGCTGAGCCAATTGCAGCGCTTCGACCACACGGTTTTGCTTCTTGGACTTGTCGCGCAACGCAACAACATCACCAGCCTTGACCATGTAGGAAGGGATATTCACAGACGCACCGTTGACGGTGATTGCCTTGTGAGAAACCAATTGACGTGCTTCAGCGCGCGTGGAGCCAAAGCCCATGCGGTAGACCACATTGTCCAGACGGGATTCGAGCAAAGCCAGCAAGTTGGCGCCGGTATTGCCCTTACGGCGATCGGCTTCAGCGAAGTAGCGGCGGAACTGACGCTCCAACACACCGTACATACGCTTGACTTTTTGCTTCTCGCGCAGCTGCAGACCGTAGTCTGATGTACGAGCACCCGAAGTACGACCGTGTTGGCCAGGCTTAGAGTCAAATTTGGCCTTGTCTGCTATCGAGCGACGTGCACTCTTCAGAAACAGGTCGGTGCCTTCACGGCGTGAGAGTTTGGCCTTGGGGCCGAGGTAGCGTGCCACTTGAACTTCCTTTTATGTCATCTGCCGCACAGAAATGCGGGAGCCACCAACGGTTGTTGGTGGCGGTGGGCTTGTTGAAAAGACTTAGATACGGCGACGCTTTTGAGGGCGGCAACCGTTATGCGGAACTGGAGTCACGTCAGCGATCATATTGATACGAATGCCGAGAGCTGCCAGTGCGCGTACCGAAGACTCGCGACCAGGGCCTGGGCCTTTGATCTCGACGTCGAGGTTCTTGATACCTTGCTCCAGGGCGGCACGGCCGGCCACTTCGGAAGCAACCTGAGCGGCAAACGGAGTAGATTTACGTGAGCCTTTGAAGCCCTGACCACCGGACGAAGCCCATGACAAAGCATTGCCTTGGCGGTCGGTGATGGTAATGATGGTGTTGTTAAACGAAGCGTGCACGTGTGCAATACCGTCAGCAACATTCTTGCGGACTTTCTTGCGAACGCGTTGCGCTGCGTTATTGGCGGGAGCTTTTGCCATGATGGTTTATCCCTGTTATTTCTTCAAAGATGCAGCAGCCTTACGAGGGCCTTTGCGAGTGCGTGCGTTGGTGCGAGTGCGTTGACCACGCATTGGCAAACCACGACGATGACGGAAACCGCGGTAGCAACCAATGTCCATCAAACGCTTGATGTTCATTGTTGTCTCGCGGCGCAGATCACCCTCGATTGTAAACTGGGCGATCTGATCACGGATTTTCTCCAGATCACCGTCGGTCAAATCTTTGACCTTTTTGGAATATGCAATGCCGCATGCTTCGCAAATCTTGCGAGCGCGAGTGCGACCAATACCGAAAATGGCAGTTAAGCCGATTTCGGAATGTTGTTGCGGCGGAATATTGATGCCAGCTATACGTGCCATTTTCGTCCTCTAAAACTCTTGCAATTAGCCCTGCCGCTGCTTGTGACGTGGATCCGTACAGATCACACGCACTACACCCTTACGACGGATGATTTTGCAGTTGCGGCAAATTTTCTTGACCGAAGCCGAAACTTTCATTTTTCTCTCCTAAAACACTTCGCTTCGTTCCGACTTCGATTCGCGCGGAACAGGCGCTATTTACTCTAAACCTACAACTCAAGATGCCTTGAAGTTCGCCTTCTTCAGCAGAGATTCATACTGCTGCGACATCAGATAGTTTTGCACCTGTGCCATGAAATCCATAGTCACAACCACAATGATCAGTAGTGAGGTCCCGCCAAAGTAGAACGGTACGTTGTACTTCAAGATCAAAATTTCGGGCAATAAACACACGAAGGTAATGTAGATTGCACCAGCCAAAGTCAGTCTCAGCAGAATCTTGTCAATGTACTTGGCAGTGTGCTCACCGGGACGAATGCCGGGAATGAACGCACCGCTCTTCTTCAAGTTGTCTGCGGTCTCACGGCTGTTGAATACCAGCGCCGTGTAGAAGAAGCAGAAAAACACAATAGCAGCGGCATACAGCATGACGTACACCGGCTGACCAGGGGCCAGTAAACCAGCGGCATCCTTCAACCAACGCATCGACTCATCAGAGCCAAACCAATTTGCAATGGTGGCAGGCATCAAAATAATGGACGAAGCAAAAATGGGAGGAATAACGCCGGCCATATTTAACTTCAATGGCAGGTGTGATGACTGTCCACCGTAGACCTTATTGCCCACTTGTCGTCTGGCGTAATTCACCAGAATTTTGCGTTGCCCACGCTCCACAAACACCACAAAGTAGGTTACTGCCGCAACTAACACGACTACCACCAGGGCTACAAGAATACTCATCGCACCTGTGCGGACCAACTCTAGTAAGTTACCGACCCCGCTTGGGAGCCCAGCAGCGATACCACCAAAAATCAAGATAGAGATGCCGTTGCCCAGACCACGCTCGGTAATCTGCTCGCCCAACCACATCAGGAACATTGTCCCGGCAGTGAGCGTTACAACCGCTGTCATTCGGAAACCGAACCCTGGTGCGATCACCAGCCCAGCCGAGTTCTCTAAAGCCACGGCAATACCCAGAGACTGGAACAAAGCCAAACCCAAAGTACCGTAGCGGGTGTACTGCGTAATCTTGCGACGACCAGCTTCACCCTCTTTTTTCAATTGCTCAAAAGCCGGCAACACATACGTCAACAACTGCATGATGATTGACGCCGAAATATACGGCGTAATTCCCAATGCAAAAATCGTGAACCGGGACAGCGCGCCGCCCGAAAACATGTTGAACAAACTCAGTATTCCGCCCTGCTGACTATTGAAGAGTTGCTTCAACTGCTCAGGATCAACACCTGGCACAGGAATGTGCGCACCAATGCGGTACACCACCAGGGCCAGTAACAAAAACACGAGTCGACGACGCAAATCGCCGAACTTTCCTGTCTTTGCCATTTGAGCTGCGTTAGTTGCCACGTATGCCTCTTCGCGAATCAGATTTAGGCGACGCTGCCGCCAACGGCTTCGATCGCAGCTTTAGCACCGGCAGTAGCGCCAATGCCATTGAGCTTCACCGCCTTGGTAATTGCGCCGGTGTTAATCACCTTCACAACCTTGGCCAATTGCCCAACCAAGCGGGCTTGCTTCAGCACCAGCAAGTCAACTTCGGCCAAGCCCAAGACTTCCAAGGAAGTCAAAGTTACTTCGGCATTGAATTGCAGCAAATGCGATTTGAAACCACGCTTAGGCAAGCGGCGATGCATAGGCATCTGACCACCTTCAAAGCCCACTGCAGGACCACCGCCGGAGCGTGATTTTTGGCCTTTATGTCCACGACCGGCTGTCTTACCCAGACCGGAGCCGATGCCGCGTCCAACGCGACGCTTGTAGTGCTTGGCACCATCAGCTGGCTTAATGCTATTGAGTTCCATCATTGACTCCTTAGAGCACCCGAACCAGGTAGGCGATCTTGTTAATCATGCCGCGCACTTCCGGTGTATCCACCAGTTCACTTGTGCTACGGATCTTGCGCAGGCCCAGACCACGCACAGTAGCGCGGTGAGATTCTTTGCAACCAATGGGGCTACGCACCAATTGGATTTTTACGGTTTGTTGTGTTGTCATGGTGCAGTCCTCGATTAAACGAAGATCTCTTCAACGGTCTTGCCGCGCTTGGCTGCCACTTCGGAAGGTGTCGTCGACACTTTCAGGGCATCCAACGTTGCACGAACCATGTTGTAAGGGTTGCTCGAACCATGGCTCTTGGCCACGATGTCGGTAATACCAACCACTTCAAAAACAGCGCGCATCGGGCCGCCAGCAATAATGCCTGTTCCCTTAGGAGCAGGAGCCATCATTACGTTGGCTGCACCATGGTGACCCATCACCTTGTGGTGAATGGAGCCGTTCTTCAACGACACCTTGATCATGTTGCGACGCGCTTCTTCCATCGCTTTTTGCACAGCAGCAGGCACTTCTTTCGACTTGCCCTTGCCCATGCCGATGCGACCTTCGCCATCACCCACAACGGTCAGAGCAGCGAAGCCGAGGATACGACCGCCCTTAACCACTTTGGTGACGCGATTGATCGCGATCATCTTTTCGCGCAAGCCGTCCTCAGGACCCTCTGCCTTGCCTTGCATTTTCGCTTGTACTTTAGCCATCTTTATTTCCGATCTGCTTAGAACTGCAAGCCAGCTTCACGTGCCGCATCAGCCAGCGCTTTAACGCGGCCATGGTACGCAAAACCTGCACGATCAAATGCCACTTTCTCGACACCGGCTGCTTTGGCTCGTTCAGCCACGCGCTTGCCAATGATCTGAGCTGCAGCTACGTTGCCGCCTTTGCCCGATCCACCCAGGGATTTACGGACATCGACTTCAGCTGTAGAAGCAGTGGCCAACACCTTGCCACCGTCGCCAGAGATAACACTGGCGTAAATATGCAAATTGGTGCGGTTGACCGTCAACCGTGCAACGCCTTGATCGGCGATGCGGATACGGGTTTGACGGGCTCTGCGAAGACGCTGCTCTTTTTTGGTCAACATGTTGCAGCTCCTTATTTCTTCTTAGTTTCTTTGATCGTGATCTTTTCGTCCGCATAGCGGATGCCTTTACCCTTGTAGGGCTCTGGCGGACGAACAGCACGAACTTCAGCGGCGATTTGACCCACACGCTGACGATCCGCACCCTTGATCAGGATTTCGGTTGGGGTCGGCGTGGTCACCGTGATGCCAGCAGGCATATCAAAGTTGACCGGATGGGAATAACCAACAGCCAGGTTCAGCTTGGCACCAGTGGCTTGGGCTTTGTAACCCACACCCACCAGATTCAGCTTCTTCTCAAAGCCCTTGGTCACACCGCCCACCATGTTGTTCACCAGCTGACGCATGGTGCCGGACATAGCATCGGCTTCGCGAGAATCGTTTGCTGCTTTGAAACTCAACTTGCCGGCAGCGTTTTCCAACGTTACCAAGGAGTTCAAAGTCAGCTGCAATGTGCCGCCAGTACCTTTAACGCTGATAGTGGAATCTTTCACAGAGACCTCTACACCTGCGGGTACGACGACGGGCAGTTTACCTACACGGGACATTTTTAATTTCTCCTTGTAGGGTTAAGCGACGTAGCACAAAACTTCGCCACCGACACCGGTTGCGCGCGCTTTGCGATCTGTCATCACGCCCTGGGGCGTTGTTACGATTGCCACACCCAAGCCGTTTTGGACTTGAGGAATTGCATCACTGCCGCGGTAAACGCGCAGGCCAGGACGGCTCACACGTTCAATGCGCTCAATCACAGGCTTACCTGCGTAGTATTTCAGGGCGATTTCCAATTCGGCCTTGCCGCCTTCGTTGGAAACCTTGAAACCGTCGATATAGCCTTCGTCTTTCAACACTTGGGCAATCGCAATTTTTACTTTCGAAGACGGCACAGAAACCGTAGTCTTGGCAACCATTTGCGCATTGCGAATGCGTGTCAACAGATCGGCGATGGGATCACTCATGCTCATGTTTGTTCTCCTGTCGCTTACCAGCTGGCTTTGACGATGCCTGGGATTTCTCCGGCAAAAGCCATTTCACGAATTTTGGAGCGGCCGAGCCCAAAATGCTGGAACGTGCCACGAGGACGTCCAGTAATCGAGCAGCGGTTGCGCTGGCGGTGGGGGTTAGCGTTCTTAGGCAGCTTTTGCAGACCCAAGCGGGCTGCAGCGCGCTCGTCGTCAGTGCGCTTTGCATCTGCGGCGATTGCCTTGAATTCAGCGTACTTCTTGGCATACTTTGCTGCCAATTTGTCGCGCTTGTTTTCGCGTTCGATTAATGCCATCTTAGCCACAGGTCACCTCAATTCTTGAACGGGAAACGGAAGCCAGCGAGCAGTGCCTTGCACTCTTCGTCGGTCTTGGCCGTTGTGGTGATACTGATATTGAGGCCGCGCAAGGCATCAACCTTGTCATATTCAATTTCAGGAAAAATGATCTGCTCTTTGACGCCGATGTTGTAGTTACCGCGGCCATCAAAGGCACGACCGGAGATACCACGGAAGTCACGAACACGGGGCAGAGCCACGGTCACGAAACGATCCAAGAACTCATACATCTGTACGCCACGCAAAGTCACCATGCAACCAATTGCTTGGTTTTCACGGATCTTGAAACCCGCGATAGCTTTCTTTGACATAGTGACCACTGGCTTCTGGCCAGCAATCTTAGTCAGATCGCTTACTGCGTGATCCATAACCTTCTTGTCGGCTACGGCTTCGCTCACACCCATGTTCAGAGTGATCTTGGTCAGACGAGGAACCTGCATTGGCGAGGTGTAGCCAAACTTGGCCATCAGCTCAGGAGCCAATTTTTCGCGGAATTGTTGTTGCAGACGTGCCATGCTTATGCCACCTTGATTTCTTCGCCAGAGGACTTGTAAACGCGAACGCGCTTACCGTCAGCCAGCAGCTTGATGCCCACACGATCAGCTTTACCAGTTGCAGCATTGAAAATAGCTACGTTAGACTGGTGAATTGGCATGGTCTTTTCAACGATGCCGCCGGTTGTGCCCTTCATGGGATTTGGCTTGGTGTGTTTCTTCACCAAGTTAATACCATCGACAACCACGTGAGAGTCGTCTTTGCGCAAGGAGATCACTCCGCGCTTACCCTTATCGCGACCTGCGATAACGATGACTTCGTCGCCTTTGCGAATCTTGTTCATGGCCGGTCCTTACAAAACTTCAGGGGCCAGGGACACGATCTTCATGAACTTTTCGGTACGCAATTCACGCGTCACGGGTCCAAAAATACGGGTGCCGATGGGCTCTAGTTTGGCGTTCAACAGCACAGCTGCGTTGCCATCAAATTTCACCAAAGAACCGTCACTGCGGCGGATGCCCTTGGCAGTGCGAACCACAACCGCGCTATACACTTCGCCTTTTTTGACGCGTGAACGAGGAGCAGCTTCTTTGATGCTAACTTTAATAATGTCGCCAACACTTGCATAACGACGCTTAGAACCGCCCAGCACCTTAATGCAGAGGACAGATTTCGCGCCAGTGTTGTCGGCCACTTCTAATCGAGATTCAGTCTGGATCATTTATATATTCCCAACTTGCACCAGGAGCAGCGTCCGTTGACGGTATCGAAATACGCCAACAAAACCACCACACCGAGTCAGTCTTGGGCCCGCTGTACGCGATATGAACCACTCACATCGCCTCCATTTGGGCAGAACCTACGCCTTTTCAAGCGAAGCCCTCGATTATGCATGGGCTAATTCGCTTCGTCAACAGCTTTTATGTGGGCCAATGCAAATATTGTGTTGTTAGAGCGATAAATTCTTCGATTTTTGGGTCTTGCCCCGTGATTTCTTGCAACAAACGCCCGACCTCAGGGGCCAAAGTGGCTGCCAGGCGGGCATCCAGAAATAAAACCCGGTGGCGCCGGGCCAATACATCCTCTGCAGTGCGAGCATATTCATACAGCGCGGCATAGCGCACCATGGCCTCGGTCAAGCCTGGAGCCAACTCCCGGCTGGCACCGGGCAATGCCAAAACCAAGCTCTTTTCGGCCCCGTAGGCATGCAAGCCCTGGGCTTGGCTCATGGAAACGGCCTGGTGATGGACTTCATAGCCACTGAGATGCAACTGCTCGGTATTCGCGGCCCGCCCAGCGGGAACCAGTCCACTGGAAGTGCAACGCTGCATCACGTCCTCGGCCATCGCCCGATAAGTCGTCCATTTGCCGCCCGTGACCGTGACCAAGCCACTGCGGCTGACCAATACGGTGTGCTCCCGGCTCAAACCCTTGGTAGTGGCCCCGTCATCGTCTTGCGGCTTGACCAGCGGGCGCAGGCCCACCCAGATGCTACGTACATCGGCCCGCGTGGGCGCTTTGCGCAGGTAACGGCCTGCCTCTTCTAATATGAAGTCGACCTCGGCTTTGAATGGCTGGGGCTCCCGGGCCAAGTCATGGCGCGGGGTGTCGGTGGTGCCCAAAATGACCTTGCCCAGCCAAGGCACGGCAAACAAAACCCGGCCATCGGCCGTCTTGGGCACCATCAGCGCCGTGTCCGACCCCAAAAACTCCGCATCCACGACCAGATGCACGCCCTGGCTGGGAGCCACCATGTCGCGCACGGGTTTGCCCCCTGACGCCACGGTCACGTCGCCGTCTTTGTGGCGCAGGGCATCCACCCAGACGCCGGTGGCATTGATGACACACCGGGCGTTCACTGCAATGCTTTGCCCCGTCTCCGCATCCTGGCATCGCAGGCCGGATACCTTGCCATCGGTATAAAGCAATTCCTCCACCGGGCAGTAATTGACCAACAAGGCTCCAGCCTGGGCTGCGGTCTTGGCCAGCGTGATGGCTAGGCGTGCATCGTCAAACTGACCATCCCAATATTTGACGCCGCCCTTGAGGCCCGATGGGTTGACGCCCGGTAACGCAGCCAAAGCCCCTTCGCGGCCCAAAAACCGTGTCTTGCCCAGCCCCGCTTTGCCCGCCAGCAGGTCATACAACACCAGCCCCAGGCCATAGAACGGGGTTTCCCACCATTTGTAAGACGGCATCACAAAGGCCAGTGGTTGGGCCAGATGCGGCGCGTTGTGCAGGAGTGTGGTGCGCTCGTGCAAGGCCTCATAAACCAGGCTGACATTGCCCTGGGCCAGGTAGCGCACACCGCCGTGCAGCAGCTTGGTGGCGCGCGAGGAGGTGCCCTTGGCAAAGTCATGCGATTCGAGCAACACCACGCGCAGGCCGCGACTGGCAGCGTCCAGCGCCACGCCCAGGCCGGTGGCGCCACCGCCCACGATGGCGATGTCGTACTGCGTGCCATCGGCCAAGCGATTCATCATTGCACCACGCTCGGTGGGCAAGACCGCACTGCCAGGCAAAGTGGAACCGTTGGGCCTTGCAGCGTGGGGAGTTGGCGCGTTCATGCCACCGCCCAAGCGCGCGAACGGTCGATGGCTTGCTGCCAGCGGGCCAGCTTGTCGGCGCGGGCGGCGTCTTTCAATTCAGGCACAAAGGTTTTGTCCATCGCCCAGTGCGAGGTCAGTTCATCGGCACCGGCCCAAAAGCCAGTAGCCAGCCCCGCCAGATAGGCAGCGCCCAGCGCCGTGGTCTCGGTTACCTGAGGGCGCACCACCGGCACGCCCAAAAAGTCGGCTTGCATTTGCATCAGCAGGTCGTTGCGCGCAGCGCCACCGTCCACCCGCAATTCTTTGAGCGCAATGCCCGAGTCCTGCGCCATGGCGGCAAACACATTGGCCGACTGCAGCGCGATAGCCTCCAGCGCGGCGCGGGCGATGTGGGCGCGCGTGGTGCCGCGGGTCATGCCGATCAGTGCGCCACGGGCAAAACCATCCCAATGCGGCGCACCTAAGCCAGTGAAGGCGGGCACCAAGTACACGTCTTGCACATCGGGCACGCTGCGGGCCAGGGGCTCAATCGCATCGGTGGAGGCGATGATTTGCAGCCCATCGCGCAGCCACTGGATAGTCGCCCCGCCCATGAAGACCGAGCCCTCCAGCGCATAGCAGGCTGCATTTTCCGGCCCGACCCACGCCACCGTGGTCAGCAGGCGCGAGGCACTGGGCACCGCCGCCGTACCGGTGTTCATCAGCATAAAACAGCCCGTGCCATAGGTGTTTTTGGCCATGCCGGGCTGAAAACAGGCTTGGCCAAACGTAGCCGCCTGCTGGTCACCCGCCATGCCGGCAATGGCGATGGGTGCACCGAAGACGGCCGCATCCGTCTCACCCAGTACGCCGCTGGAGGGCACCACCGTGGGCAACAGGCTGCGTGGAATGCGAAACAGCGTCAGCAGCGTGTCGTCCCACTGCAGCGTATGGATACTGAACAGCAGCGTGCGCGATGCATTGCTCGCATCGGTGACATGTAAGCGCCCACCGGTCAGGTTCCAGACCAGCCAGCTATCCACCGTGCCAAAAGCCAGCTCGCCGCGCTCAGCACGCTGGCGTGCACCGGGCACGTGGTCCAGCATCCATTCCAGCTTGGTGGCTGAAAAGTAGGCGTCCAGCATCAGCCCGGTTTTGCGCTGCACCAGCGCACCTTTGCCTTGGTCACGCAGGGCGTCGCAGCGGGCGGCGGTGCGGCGGTCCTGCCAGACAATGGCGTTGCACACGGGTTGGCCGGTGGCACGGTCCCACAGCACCGTGGTTTCGCGTTGGTTGGTGATGCCGATGCCGGCAATATCGGCCACAGTGGCACCCAGTATGGCAAGCGCTTGGCGGGCTACGGCCCATTGGGTCGACCAGAGCGTCCTGGCGTCGTGCTCCACCCAACCAGGCTGCGGGAAGATTTGGGGAAACTCTTGCTGTACGCTGCTGACGATGCGCCCAGCGCGATCAAACACGATGGCGCGCGAACTGGTGGTGCCCTGATCCAGGGCCAGGATGTACTGCATGGATCAATCCTTTGCGAAAACCCGCATCCCGTAGCGGAGGTCGGGCGGCAGAGCATCCCTGCGACAATGCCCGCCAATCACACCGAACCAGGAGATGTCAGTGGTCGAGCATATTGCATTTATGGGTGGCGGCAACATGGCCAGCGCGATTATCAGCGGCCTGCTGCAGAGCGGTTTTCACAAGGATCGCCTGGACGTGGTGGAGCCCTTTGACGAGGCCCGCACGCGTTTACAAACCCAGTTTGGCATTGACGCCCAACCCGCCGCCGGCGCGTTTCTGGAGCGCGCCAGCATCGTCATCTGGGCCGTGAAACCGCAAACTTTCAAGGAAGCCGCTTCTCCCGTGCAAGCCTTCACCCGCAATGCCCTGCACATCAGCGTGGCGGCAGGTATTCGCAGTGACAGCATCGCCCGCTGGCTGGGCGTAGCGCGCGTGATTCGCAGCATGCCCAATACCCCGGCGCTGATTGGCAAAGGCATCACCGCGATGGTGGCCAGCCCGGCGGTGACGGAAAGCGACCGCCAGCACGCCGAGCGCATTGTGGGCACCACCGGCGAATTTATGTGGCTGGAGCGCGAGGAGCAATTGGACGCGGTGACGGCGCTGTCCGGCTCCGGCCCAGCGTATATGTTTTATTTCATGGAAGCCATGGCCGCTGCTGGGGCCGACATGGGCTTGCCGCGCGAGCAGGCCTACCGCCTGGCCGTGGCCACCTTCATTGGCGCAGGTGAGCTGGCCCGCGCGTCCGACGAGCCGCCCGAAGTGCTGCGCCAGCGCGTGACCAGCAAGGGCGGCACCACCTATGCTGCGATTACCAGTATGGACGCCAGCGGCGTCAAAGCGCGCTTTACCGAGGCCCTGTTTGCCGCGCAAAAGCGGGCCGCCGAGCTGGGCGATGAATTTGGCAAAGACTAAGGCCATTTTTAGTAACTACTCAGCTCCCAATGATTCAAATCGAGAATAAACGCGTGAATTCGTCACCGCTATGAAATAGTGAGCGACAATCGCCCGCAATGCAAAGCCTGCCCGACCTCAGCCAACTCAGCCACGCGCAAAAGGACGAAATCATCAGGTTCCTGTGGGCCCGGCTGCAAGAGATTACCCCCCAG
>NKIK01000038.1 GCA_002256115.1 Burkholderiales bacterium PBB3 | reverse complement strand
ATGTCAGTGCTCCTGTGTGAACGAGGCCAATTGCCTCAATTCACTACATCGACACGCGCCACCTGTCTGCGAAAACTACATACGCTGGAGTACGGCTACCGCGAAGCGGTTTCGTCCTTCGCCCGCATTGCAGTCATAGACAACCAGCCCTGAACAAACTCACGTCTGATTCCAGATACCGGTCATTGGCGAATGACCCTTCCTGGCGCAAAGCTCCTGTCCAAAAGCCTTGAAAACACAGAACTTAGCAAATAGGGGAGAGTTAAGTGGCACAAAGGGGAAAGATCAGCGTCATTCCGCAGCTGGCTGCTGCTGTGCCGCGCACGTTCAGCAGCAATCTTGACCCCAGCCCTTGAAAGGCCAGAATTAGGCCTTATCATTAGCACTCGTTGGGGTTGAGTGCTAACAACACCGTCCCACAAGTTAACGCTTACCAACTTAGTGTTGTGTGGCCGAGATTTTTTCTGTTTCAAACCCTTAAGGAGATCTTATGAAACTGCGTCCTTTGGCAGACCGCGTGATTGTTAAACGCGTCGAAAACGAAACCAAAACTGCCTCTGGCATCGTGATCCCTGATAGCGCGGCTGAAAAGCCGGATCAAGGTGAAGTCTTGGCCGTTGGCCCAGGCAAGAAGAACGACAAGGGTGACCTGATTGCCATGAACGTCAAGGTCGGTGACCGCGTTTTGTTCGGCAAGTACAGTGGCCAGACCGTCAAGGTTGCCGGTGACGAATTGCTGGTCATGAAAGAAGACGACCTGTTCGCAGTTGTTGAAGCCTAATTCACTATCAATTCAATAGCTGGCCCCGCAATATCCACGCTGGCTAGCAATTCATTTCACTTAAATTTGGAGTCATAACATGGCAGCAAAAGACGTAATTTTCGGCGGCGAAGCCCGCGCACGCATGGTTGAAGGCGTGAACATTTTGGCCAACGCGGTCAAAGTGACCCTGGGCCCTAAGGGTCGTAACGTGGTCCTGGAGCGCTCCTACGGCGCCCCTACCGTGACCAAGGACGGTGTGTCCGTGGCCAAGGAAATCGAACTCAAAGACAAGCTGCAAAACATGGGTGCTCAGATGGTCAAGGAAGTTGCTTCCAAGACATCCGACATCGCTGGCGACGGCACTACGACTGCTACCGTGCTGGCGCAAGCCATCGTGCACGAAGGCATGAAGTACGTAGCCGCTGGCATGAACCCGATGGACCTGAAGCGCGGTATCGACAAGGCTGTGACTGCCCTGATCGCCGAGCTGAAGAAGTCTTCCAAGGCTACGACCACTTCCAAGGAAATCGCCCAAGTCGGTTCCATCTCCGCTAACAGCGACGAGACCATCGGCAAGATCATTGCAGACGCGATGGACAAGGTCGGCAAAGAAGGCGTGATCACCGTGGAAGACGGCAAATCGCTGGAATCCGAACTCGAAGTGGTTGAAGGCATGCAGTTTGACCGCGGCTACCTGTCGCCCTACTTCATCAACAACCCAGAAAAGCAAGCCGCTTTGCTGGACAACCCGTTTGTGCTGTTGTTCGACAAGAAGATCAGCAACATCCGTGACCTGCTGCCTACATTGGAGCAAGTCGCTAAAGCTGGCCGTCCTTTGTTGATCATTGCTGAAGATGTCGATGGCGAAGCCCTGGCAACTTTGGTGGTCAACACACTGCGCGGCATCCTGAAGGTGGTTGCTGTCAAGGCTCCAGGCTTTGGTGACCGTCGCAAGGCCATGTTGGAAGACATCGCCATCCTGACCGGCGGCAAGGTGATCGCAGAAGAAATCGGCCTGTCGCTGGAAAAAGTGACTTTGGCTGACCTGGGTTCTGCCAAGCGCATCGAAGTCAGCAAGGAAAACACCATCATCATCGACGGTGCTGGTGCTGCTGCTGACATCGAAGCCCGCGTGAAGCAAGTCCGCGTGCAAATCGAAGAAGCTTCTTCCGACTACGACCGTGAGAAACTGCAAGAGCGCGTGGCCAAGTTGGCTGGCGGTGTTGCCGTGATTAAGGTGGGCGCTGCCACCGAAGTCGAAATGAAAGAAAAGAAAGCCCGCGTAGAAGACGCACTGCACGCAACCCGTGCCGCTGTGGAAGAAGGCATTGTGGCTGGCGGCGGTGTTGCACTGTTGCGCGCCAAGCAAATGGCTGGCGCCATCAAAGGCGACAACGCTGACCAAGACGCCGGCATCAAGCTGGTGTTGAAGGCCATCGAAGCGCCTCTGCGCGAGATCGTTTACAACGCAGGCGGCGAAGCCTCTGTGGTGGTGGCAGCTGTTTTGGCCGGTAAGGGCAACTACGGCTTCAACGCAGCCAACGACACCTACGGCGACATGATCGAAATGGGTATCCTGGACCCCACCAAGGTGACACGTACAGCCCTGCAAAACGCAGCGTCTGTCGCATCCTTGATGCTGACGACCGAGTGCATGGTGTCCGAGTCTCCTAAGGCTGACGCACCTGCCATGGGCGGTGGCGGCGATATGGGCGGCATGGGTGGTATGGGCGGCATGGGCATGTAAGCGCAACGGCTACTGCGCAGGCGCCAGGCGGCGTTGCGCGGTGCTCGCAATCCTCACGTACAGGAAGTACGTTCCGGTTGCTGTGCGCCGCGCGCCTTGCCTGACACCTGCTCGCTACGCCGCACACCGTTCGCTCACCCGAACAAAAACCCGCTTGGTGCGAACCCTGCGGGTTTTTTTTTCGTTCAATATGCTACATTTTTTATAGCTGCTCCCGAACTATCCACGGGCTAGGAGCACGATTTCTTATAAATCGAAGGTTTGCAGCGCCTGGGCGAGTTGTGCGGCAGATTGGAAGTGAATGCCATGCCAGCCCTGCACCTCGGCTGCCTGCACATTGGTGAGCAAGTCATCAATGAACACCGTCTTGGCGGGCTCTAGTGCGTAGCGGGTTTGCAGCAACTGGTAGATGGCAGGCTCGGGTTTGATCAACAACACATCCCCTGAAAAAATGCCACCGTCAAAGTCCCCCAGGAAGTCATGCAGCCGCTCCAAAGTGCGTGCATAGGGCACGGGCATGTTGGACAAGAAATAGAGCTTCAATGGCCTGGCATTTGGCGTTTGCCGCTGCGCATGCAATCTGCGCAACAGCGCTACCGTGTCGGCAATCGGCACCAGCCGGTCCCCAATACTATTCACCAACTGGGTGAAGGCGGCGCGCTCTAGCCCTAAGCGGGCTACGGTGCGGTCAATCGTCTCGTCCATGGATGCACTGCCGCGGTCAAAGGCCTGCCAGTCCGCATGGCCAAACACCTGGTGTGCGAAGTGACCAGCCTGCGCAGGGTTGGGCGCCAGCGCCGGAAAATACTCGGCCACCAGGTCCAAGGGCTTCCAGGTGAACAGCACTGCGCCAAAGTCAAACACCACATTCACGCGTCGCGTCCCTCCATCGGTAAATTCTTCAAAGCGCGCCGCAGCGGTGCTGCCAGCTTGGCGGGCTGTGTGCGCGTGATGCGCACTTGCGGCGTACCGTGCCACGTGGCGCTGTGCTGAATGGCCTGCGCCACCGCGGCCACTTGGGCCTCACTCCACACGCTGCCGGGCTGTGCATGCAGGGCTTTCACCTCAAACACACCCTCAGCCCGGTGCGCTTTGGCGTCCAGCCGACCAATCAATTCGCCCCGGCACAGGATTGGCAACACAAAGTAGCCATAGACCCGTTTGGGCTCCGGTGTGTAGCACTCCAGGCGGTAGTCAAAATCAAATAAGGTGGAGCCGCGCTCACGGTCCCAGACCACCGGGTCAAACGGCGACAGCAGCGTGGTGTGCGTGGCCTCCAGTTTGCCGGTAGAAGCCTTCTTCAATAACGCCTTGTTTTGCGGATGCACATAAGCCGGAGCGTCCCAGCCCTCGACCGCCACACGCAGTAAAGCGCCCTCCTCCACCAACGCGTTCAGGTCCGCGTCCTTCAGTCGCGGTTTGAGCCGGAAGTAATCATTCACCCACCGCGCCTGCGTCACACCCAAGGCGGCCACAGACTGCAAGATGAACTGGCGATGCAAGGCTTCAGCGTCGTAGAGCTTGCCTGCTTCCAGCGCAGCCACTTCAGCCGCCAGGGCATCCGGCGCCACGCGGTGGCTCAGGTCATACACCCGGTGAAAGTTTTCCCGCCGCGCCACCATCAGCTCGCCGGTGGCAAACAGCGCTTCCAGCCAGCGCTTCTCATCTTTCCAGCCCCACCACGCGCCGCCCCCGCCGTCCTTGCGCTCAAAGTCGGACGACTTGACCGGCCCCGTGGTTTCAATGTGTGCCAGCAGCTCGTCCAGATGCGCGCGTTGCTGCTTATGCGTGCGCTGCGCGTTGGCCAGCCCCCAGTGCCGCCGTGTAGCCTGGTTGTAGCCCCGGTGCGCCAGCAGATCGGCCGATGGCGCAAAGCAGGCCTCGTGCGCCCAGGTCTCAAAAATATGGCCCTGCGCCAGCGCGTCTTCCAACCAATGCCGCGGGTACTGCCCCAGCCGCGAGAACAACACCAGATACGGGCTGCGCGACACCACATGGATGGTGTCGATTTGCAGCAATTGCATCTGCGCGATGCACTTGCGCAGGAGTGCAGGGGTTGCGGTTTTGGCAGGTGGGGTGAGCAGGCCTTGGGCGGCCAGATGCAGTGCACGCGCTTGTTGCAGGTCAAGAAGAACGGGAGACTTCATGGTGGATCGTTCGCTAAAGAAATGGTGCGCAGCGAGCAGGGTATGCCGGCGGGCTCATGGTGCCAAACGCGCACAAATCGCCCGCCAGCATACCCCGCCCGCTGCTAGGCCAACGCCGAGAACCCCAAGCTCCCAGTAGCTTGGTATTTCAGCGCGCTCGCAAAAAGGCCGCGAGGCTGACTGCGGTGGGCGATTTGTGCGCGTTTGGCACCATGAGCACGCCGCAGTCAGCCTCTCGGCCGCATTCCGTTAAAGCAACAAACCCAACAGCCCTGCCGTAGACCCATCCAGCCCCGCCACATCGCCAGACGCCAGGCGCGGCTCTATGTCTTTGGCCAAGACCTTGCCCAGCTCCACGCCCCACTGGTCAAAGCTATTGATACCCCAAATCGACCCGCTGACAAACACCCGGTGTTCCTGCAGCGCAATCAGGGCTCCCAAGGACGCTGGCGTCAAATCGTCCAATAGCAAAAACGTACTCGGCCGATTGCCTGGAAAGTTTTTATGCCCACCGGCATCCACCTTGCCCAGCATCAAGGCCTGCGCCTGCGCCAGCACATTGGCGAGCAGCATGGGGTGGTGGCCCGGCAAATCGTGGCGCGCCTTTTTCACCGCCACAAACTCCACCGGCACCACGTCCGTACCCTGGTGCAGCATCTGAAAATAGGCGTGCTGGCCATTGGTACCCGGCTCGCCCCACAGCGCGGGCGAGGTGGCGTAGGGCAAGGGCTGGCCTTCGGTATCCACCTGCTTGCCATTGCTCTCCATCTCCAACTGCTGCAGGTAGGCTGGGTAGCGCTTCAGGGCGCTGTGGTAGGGCGCAATGCTGCGGCTGGTGAAGCCGTGGAAGTTGCGGTACCACACGTCCAGCAGCCCTAAGCGCACCGGCAAATTGGCCTCTAAGGGCGCGGTGCGGAAGTGCTCGTCCATCGCATGCGCGCCGGCCAGAAAGTCCCTGAATCCACCTGCCCCAATCGCAATCGCCAGCGGCAAGCCAATCGCCGACCACAGCGAATAGCGCCCGCCCACCCAGTCCCAAAATCCGAAGGTGGTGGTGATGCCAAAGGCATTGGCCGCCGCCACATTGGTCGTCAGCGCCGCAAAGTGGCGCGCCGTGTCCGTACCACCCTGGGCCGCAAACCACGCCTTGGCGGAGCGCGCGTTGGTCATGGTCTCGATGGTGGTGAAGGTCTTGCTGGCGATCAGGAACAGCGTGCTCTCAGCCTTCAAACCTTTTAGCGTCGCGGCCAACTCGTGGCCATCCACGTTGCTAACAAAGTGCAAGCGCTTGCCCGACGTGGCAAACGCATCCAGCGCCAGCACCGCCATTTGCGGCCCCAGGTCGGAGCCGCCGATACCGATGTTGACCACATCGGTGATGGCCGCATCAGAGCGCACTTGCGCGGCGTAGGCCAGCATGGCGTCCAGCGTGGCGTGCACTTTGGTCAACTCAATTGCTATCTTTTCAGGAGCTGCTCCCGCACTATCCACGGCCTGAATGGCCGGTTTCCTTAGTAGAACATGCCACACCTCGCGGTTTTCGGTAGTGTTGATCGCGGTGCCGTCAAACATGGCCGCGCGGTGCGCCTCCAGGCCACACTGGTGGGCCAAGTCCAGCAGCAGGGCCTCGGTGGCAGCGTCCACGCGGTTCTTGGACAAGTCTGCAAACACATGGGGGGCGCTTTGGCTCAAGGTGCTGAAGCGCTGGGCGTCAGCGGCAAAAGCCTGGCGCGTATCAAAGCTGCGGCCAGCGGCCTGGTAGTGCGCCTGCAGTGCAGCCCAAGCGGGCGTGTGGTCGCAACGGGGATGGGCGGAACGGGAAAAACTCATGGTGGCATTCGCAATTCGGTAGGTGCTAATGAAGCACTAGGGGGCGGCTATCGGCGATGCGGGGTATCAGGCCGCCAGCAACAACTTCTCCAGCTTGACCGCATCCACACAGAACGCGCGAATACCTTCGGCCAGCTTCTCGGTGGCCATGGCGTCGTTGTTCAGTGCCAGGCGGAAGCTCGCCTCGTCATACGACACATGCTCCAGCGGCAAACTCTGGGCGGCGGCTGCATCCAGCGCGCGCGGCAGGGGTGTCTCGGTAGCCGCCAGCGTGGCCAGCAGGTCGGGGCTGATGGTCAGCAGGTCGCAACCGGCCAGCGCCGTGATCTGGCCCACATTGCGAAAGCTCGCGCCCATCACCTCGGTCGCAATGCCAAACTTCTTGTAGTAGTTGAAGATTTGCGTGACCGACTGCACGCCAGGGTCATTGGCTTCGGCGCGCTCGGCTTCCACCCAAGTGGCACCGGCCGACTTTTTGTACCAGTCGTAAATGCGACCGACAAAGGGCGAAATCAGTTGCACCTTGGCCTGACCGCAGGCCACGGCTTGGCAGAACGAGAACAGCAGCGTCAGGTTGGTGTGAATGCCTTTGCGCTCCAGTTGCTGCGCAGCCTGAATGCCTTCCCACGTCGCGGCCACCTTGATCAGCACGCGGTCGATGTGGATGCCTTGGGCCTGGTACAACTCGATCAGGCGCTCGCCGCGAGCCACCGTAGCGTTGGTGTCAAAGCTCAGGCGCGCGTCCACTTCGGTGGATACGCGGCCAGGGATCAAAGAGAGGATTTCGCAGCCAAAACGCACCAGCAAACGGTCCATGATCTCGTCCAGCGGGCGGCCCCGGAACTGGTCCACCGCCTGCTGCAGCAAGGGCGCGTAATCGGGCATTTGCACGGCCTTGAGGATCAGCGAGGGGTTGGTGGTGGCGTCTTGCGGCTGGAAGGCGCTGAGCTGTTTGAAATCGCCGGTATCTGCAACCACGGTGGTGAATTGCTTGAGGGCCTGGAGTTGATTGGTGGGGGCTTGGTTGGCTTGTGTCATGGTCAGCTTTTCGGGGTTGCAATCAACCCGCAGGTCGATAAAAATAGGATGGATTCAATTCTCGCTTGAATTATCGGTGAAACAAAGTTACATTACTACGTCATCTTTTATGTAACTTTGAATCATGAGCTTTGATCTCGTTTTATTTGGCGGCACTGGCGATTTGGCATGGCGCAAGCTGATGCCAGCACTGTTTCAGGCGTTTCGGCATGGCACCTTGCCCGAGGGCGGTCGCATCATCGGCGTGGGCCGGGACGACATGACCGATGCGCAATACCGCAGTCTGATTCAGTCGCGCTTTGACAAGGTCGACTTGGCCAAGCGCCCCAGTGCAGAAGAATTTGCCCGCTTTGCCGCCATCTTGGAATTCGTGCGCATGGACCTGTCCAAGCCCGAAGACTACACCCGCTTGGCCGCCAGCCTGCAAGCACGCAATGCCGACACGGTGGTGATGTACGTCGCCACCGCGCCCGCTTTGTTCACCACGGTGTGTGAGCAGTTGGCAGCCTCGGGCCTGAACACCCCCAAGACCCGTGTGGTGCTTGAAAAACCGCTGGGCCACGACCTGGCCTCCAACCGCGCCATCAACCATACGGTGCGCCAGTTTTTTGAGGAAAAGCAGGTCTTCCGCATCGACCATTACCTGGGCAAGCCCGCCGTGCAAAATCTGTTTGCATTGCGCTTTGGCAATGCACTGTTTGAGCCGCTGTGGCGCCGGGAGCACATCGCCAACATCCAGATCACCATTGCCGAAGACCTGGGCGTAGAGAGCCGGGGTGCGTTTTATGAGACCACCGGCGCGCTGCGCGACATGGTGCAAAACCATGCACTGCAACTGCTGTGCGCCATCGGCATGGAGCCGCCGATCAACTCGCATGCCGATGCGATTCGCGACGAGAAGCTCAAGGTCTTGCGCTCGCTGAAACCCTGGACGCAAGAGTCACTGACCCAGGACGTAGTGCGCGGCCAATACTCCGGTGGCACCAGCGGCGGCATCAAGGTACCCGCGTACCGCGATGAAGCCGGCGTCAACCCGCAAAGCAATACCGAGACCTTTGTCGCCCTGCGTACCGAGATTGCCAACTGGCGTTGGGCCGGCGTGCCGTTTTACATCCGGACCGGCAAGCGCTTGGCGGGTCGCGATGCGCGCATCGTCATCAACTTCCGCCCCACACCGCACGCCATTTTCAGCTCCAACACCGATTTGGCAAACCGTTTGGTCATCAACCTGCAGCCCAAGGACGGTCTGGAATTGCATTTGCTGGCCCAGGGCCAGAACAACCGCCAATCGCGCGCTGCAGCGGCCCAGGCACTGGCCCCAGTGCAATTGGATCTGGACTTTGACAAGCGCTTTGGCTCTGAGCGCGTTGGTGCCTACGAGCGCTTGTTGCTTGACGTGATTGACGGCCGTTTGAACTTGTTTGTGCGCAGCGACGAGCAGGAAGAAGCCTGGCGCTGGGTCGAGCCCATGCTCAACCACTGGGCCAATGACAGCCAAGGGCCACGTTTGTACGCGTCGGGCACATGGGGTCCCAGCGCATCCAGTGCGATGATTGCGCGTGATGGATTTTGTTGGTCTGAAGAATCGTGACATGACCCCCACGCTTGCCACTGCGTGTGCTGCGCTGCCCCCCAGGGGGGCTAATTTGCCTTGGGGCGGCCCTGCGGCAGGTTGTGCACCCCCCACGTTTGCCACTGCGTGTGCTGCACTGCCCCCTAAGGGGGTTAATTTGCCTTGGGACGGCCCTGCGGCAAATTGCACTGCTGCCCTGTATTTCCTCCGCTAAGGAACTTTTACTATGCTCGAACGAATCAAAGCTTCCCTCCCCTCATTGGCACCTGCCGAGCAACGGGTGGGCAAGCTTTGCTTGTCCGACCCGCGCGCTTTTGCAAACCTGCCTGTCAGCGAGCTGGCCGACCGCGCCCATGTGAGCAAGCCCACGGTGGTGCGGTTTTGCCGCAGCGTGGGCTATGACGGCCTGTCAGACTTCAAACTCAAGCTGGCGGGTACGGTCAATGAGGGCGTGCCCTTCATTCACCGCAGCGTGGATGCCGATGACAAGACCTCGGACATCATGGTCAAGGTCATTGACAACACCGTGGCTGCATTCTTGAAGTACCGCAATGACGCCAGCAGTATTGCACTAGAAAAAGCGGTGTTGGCGCTGGTGGATTCGTACCGAGCGGGCAAACGCATTCAGTTTTTTGGCGTGGGCAACTCGGGCATCGTAGCCCAAGACGCTCAGCACAAATTTTTCCGCCTGGGTATCCATTCGACAGCCTTCAGCGACGGCCATATGCAAGTCATGAGCGCATCTATTCTGGGACCTGGCGATTGCGTGGTGGTGATCAGTAACTCGGGCCGCACCCGCGACCTGATGGACGCCTGCGACATCGCCCGAAAGAATGGGGCCACCACCATCGTCGTGACCGCCAGCGGTTCACCCCTGGCCAGTGCCGGGCACATTCACCTGTGCGCAGACCACCCCGAGGGTTTCGATAAATACAGTCCCATGGTTTCAAGGCTGTTACACCTGATGATCATCGACATCCTGGCCACCTGTGTGGCCCTGCGCATTGGCGGCGATACTTTGCAGCCCATGCTGCGCGAGATGAAGCACAACCTGCGCAACAAGCGCTACGCTTGATCAGAATCACACACGCGGTCAAAAATAACAGTGGCAACGTGTGAGCAAACTGCCTTCACTGTGCTCCACTCGTGCCAGCGCGCGTCGAGGTTTTTGTACTCACTCAAATTGGTTTCCTCCAGGTCGAACGGCATTGGGCTGGCAAGTTGGATTTGAAGCTGCTGCAAAGGGGATTCGCCGCTTGCTTGCAAATACAAGCGATCAAACGCGCGCAAAGCCAAAGCAACACCTTCGTCGCCCAGGTGAGCGGCCAAAGCAACGAAGTCAATATAGTCACGCGTAGCATTGCGCTTCAGAATTAGCACCCCTTTGATACGCAGAATTTCTCCCTCCGTTGGAACTGTAATGTGTTCACCGTTGTAGCTCACCACTGTCGTCTCCAGCGGTTCATCACGGATGAGTTGTCTGACACCAGTTTCGATGCCATCAAGGCTCCCGAGAATTTGCACCGGTCGCTGGACTCGGGCAGTTCTCCAACCAGCTACAGATTCGAGCTCATTGAGAACAGCGTCAAAGCGGCTGCGCAGATCAGTGAGCACATGATCGGCATCACGTGAAAACCGATGTGCGGCGTGAATCGCTGAAGCGGTTCCACCAACCAGAACCGCTTCGGGCAAGATCCGTTGTAGCCGCGCTGCCGACGACAAAACCAGCTCCCAATCAGGCTGCGGCGCGGTGTTCTTCGACATAGTGCATCCAGAAGTGGTGGCGTTGTGCGTAGGGATCAGCAACTTGGGCGCGACACACGCGTTCTACTTTATCCATCAGAGAACGATCCATCAAAGCCGCACGCCGCAGCTCTGCCCAGTCATTCCAGCGCCCACGTGAAATGACATCATCAATCGCCGCAAGCGTGAAGTGTTGATGGTTAAGGTGTCGATGAATCATGGCTAATTTTGAACAATGCGGTTTATTTCAGCCCGGTTAGCTCTTAATGCTTCTGAAGGTTTCATGTCATCCTCACGATGTCGAACCGTCCCATTGTAGTGACCGGAGTCAGTACAGCGCCATTCGGTACATCTGCCGCCATACCCTAGCAATGCGTAAGCAAAAAGCCCCGCAACTTTCGTTGCGGGGCTTTTCAATTTCTAGTCAACAAGCTGGCTAAGCCAGCTTAGATTTAGAAGGACTTGTTCAGGCGAATGCGGTATTCGTCAGACAGATCACGCTCGCCGTTGGCGATCTTGGCACCACCAGTGTAGGTTGCGTAGTTGACTTCAGCGAATGCAGTCTTGCTGAAGTTGTACTTGACTTGCAACGCAGTACCAGTGCGCTCGACATCAGCTGCCACACCGTACTTGGCCACAGCCTTTTGGGAGTCACGAGCACCGTAAGTCAGGTTCATGGTGATAGCGCCCAGAGGCACAGTCAAACCGAATGCGTACTGGTCAGCCAGGTCATGGTCACGCGTTTGGTAACCCAAGGACACTTTAGCCACGCCGAAGTTGTAATCACCACCAATGCGGTAACGGTTCAGACCGTCGATCACGGGCAGCACAGGCGCGCCAACAACCTTACCGGAGGTGAAAGGTGTGTAGTCAGCGTACGCGGTGATAGGACCCGCAGCGTAGTTAGCCATCAGCACAGGTGCTGTGATCTTGGTAGCAACGCCCGAGGGCCAAGAATTGCCAACACCAGCACCCACTTCGGTGTACCAAGCGCTCAATTGCAGACCTGGCAATGCCGAGATTGGCACCAAGTAACGCACGAAGTCGATGTTGGCTTTGCCATCCCAAGGACCGTTCGCGTTATCGAAACCGGTTTGGAAGTTATCGCCGTAAGACGTTGTACGGAAGAATCCGGAAGGAGACTCGATGGAACCAGCGGAGAACACGCCAACGGGTGTGATCATGGCCAGGGTTGCATTGCGAGGACGGAACGCATTGCCGTTAACGCTGGTTGTGGAAGGCACAGCGTCGGTGCGACCACGCAGTTGAATTTCAGTGGAGGCGATGATGCTCATGCCGTCACCCAGGTCTTCGCGAGCGGTGAAATTGATCGTACCGTCCACGGTAGTCATGCCGGAACCATTGTTGGCATTGGAATCAGTTTGGCTAGCGCTCTTCTGAAATCCAAAACCGACGTTACCAGACAGAGTCACTTGCGCAAAAGAAGCGCCGGAGGCAGCCAAAACTGCCAAGGCGATGAGGGTCTTTTTCATTTAAAAATCTCCAAAGTTGATCTGAAGGCTCTGATCTGTGAGGGGTAGTCCCGAGCCAACTCCCTTGATTAGGAAGTTGCCTCTATTGCACCAGACCTGAGCGTTTTTGGCAAAGCATTGGCACCAAAAAGTCGCCGTTTAGCAGGGATAATCTTGTTTTGTTGTGGGTGCACAACAATTGGTTACATGGGTGCAACACACCCAGGCTCCGTAAACTTGCTAAGCTCGCGCTTCATCAGGATTTCGCCATGGACTTAGTACTCATTGCTGCCGATACCGCCCTGCGCACACTCTTTGCGACACCCCACGCTGCGCATCCCTGCCCCACCATTCCTGAACAAAAGACGTCGCTGGACGTAGTGGAAAGTCGGCTGTCTGCAGGACTTATGCGGGTCAACCATGTGGGTGAAGTTTGCGCGCAAGCCCTCTACACAGGCCAGGCGCTTGCTACAAAAAACGAAGCACTCCGCGCACATTACACCAAGGCTTGTATTGAAGAAACCGATCATTTGGCGTGGACGGCGCAAAGGCTCGAAGAATTGGGGGAACGCCCCTCCCTATTGAATCCCCTATGGTACGCAGGTGCCTTCGGTTTGGGCCTGATTGCAGGCCGCTTGGGCGATGCAGCCAGTCTGGGATTTGTCGTTGAAACGGAGCGTCAAGTGGGCGCACATCTACAAAGCCACCTGGAACAATTGCCACAGCGCGATCACGCGTCGCGCGCCATTGTGGTGCATATGCGGGACGACGAGCTACGTCACGCGCAAGAAGCCCAAGACGCAGGTGCCTTGGAGCTACCGGCTCCGGTCAAAAATTTGATGCGCGCTGCGGCCAAAGTCATGACCACAGTGGCAAATCGTATTTGAAGGTCTAGAGCAAAGCGGCTTGGGCTGCTTGGGTTTTAGACCTCCACCAATTCAAAACTGGTGGTGATCTCTGCGGTTTTTGCCAACATGATGCTGGCAGAACAGTATTTTTCATGGCTCATCGCAATCGCCCGCTCGACAGCGGCAGCGGGCAGGTCCTTGCCCTGAACCGTGAAGTGCATGTGAATTTTGGTGAACACCTTGGGTTCGGTTTCGGCCCGCTCAGAGCTTAATTTGACGGAGCAGCCTTGGATGTTGTGACGTCCACGCTTCAAAATTAACACTACGTCATACGCGGTGCACCCTCCGGTTCCAGCCAGTACGGTTTCCATGGGCCTGGGTGCCAGGTTTTGGCCACCGTTTTCTGGCTTGGCCGCATCGGGTGCGCCATCCATGACCAAGGTATGACCGCTACCCGTTTCGGCCACAAAGCCCATGCCAGAACGCGTGCCCAAAGCGCCGGTCCAACTCACTGTGCATTCCATGGAAGACTCCCCGCGCGTCGCGCAAAACTGATTGACAAATAAGGCGGCGATTATCATCCGGAGTCACCATTGCAACACCATGACGTCCAAACAACCTCTGCCCCTCACCCCAGCTGACTACCTGAAGAAAATTCTGACGGCCCGTGTTTACGACGTAGCTACCGAATCGCCGCTGGAACCCGCGTTATTGCTCAGCAAACGGCTGCACAACACGGTCCTACTGAAACGCGAAGACCAGCAGCCGGTGCGCAGCTTCAAACTGCGCGGTGCCTACAACAAAATGTCGCAGCTATCCCTGTTGCAATTGGCCAAGGGCGTCATCTGTGCATCGGCGGGCAACCACGCGCAGGGGGTGGCGCTGAGTGCCAGCAAGCTGGGTACGCGGGCAGTCATCGTGATGCCCACCACCACGCCGCAGGTCAAGGTCGACGCCGTGCGCGGATTTGGTGGCGAGGTGGTGCTGCACGGCGATAGCTACTCAGACGCTTATGAGCATGCATTGACGATGCAAAAGCAGCAGGGGCTGACATTCGTACACCCTTTTGATGACCCCGACGTGATCGCCGGTCAGGGCACCATCGCCATGGAAATGCTGCGCCAGGTGCAAACCCTGGTCGGCAAAAAAAATGGCAAACCCAATTCACCCGGTAGCCGTTTGGACGCAGTGTTCGTCGCCATCGGCGGCGGTGGCTTGGTTTCGGGTGTTGCCAACTACATCAAGGCGGTCGATCCACGCATCAAGGTCATCGGTGTTCAGATGAACGATTCAGACGCCATGATGCAATCTGTAGCGGCACAAAAACGCGTGGCACTGACAGACGTTGGTCTTTTTTCAGATGGCACGGCCGTCAAGTTGGTCGGAGAGGAAACCTTCCGGATTGCAAGTGGCTTGGTCGATGAATTCATGACCGTAGACACCGACGCTGTATGTGCGGCCATCAAAGACATTTTTGTCGATACGCGCAGCATTGTGGAGCCCGCCGGTGCACTGGCCGTGGCGGCCATCAAACAATACGTGGCCACCCACAAGACCAAGGGCGAGACCTACGCCGCGATTCTGTGCGGTGCGAACATGAACTTTGACCGCCTGCGCTTTGTCGCAGAGCGTGCCGAGGTGGGCGAAGAGCGCGAGGCCCTGTTTGCAGTCACTATCCCCGAGGCGCGCGGCAGCTTCAAGCGGTTTTGTGAACTCATTGGCGAATTGCCGGGTGGCCCGCGCAACGTCACGGAGTTCAACTACCGAATGAGTGACTCTGAGAAGGCGCATGTGTTTGTCGGCCTGACAACGCAGGGCAAAGGCGAGTCTGGCAAGATAGCGGGCCACTTCAGCCAACACGGTTTTCAAACCCTGGACCTGACCCACGACGAGTTGGCCAAAGAGCATATTCGGCACATGGTGGGTGGGCACAGTGCTTTGTCGCGCGACGAACGCTTGCTGCGGTTTGTGTTTCCCGAGCGTCCTGGCGCGTTGATGAAATTCTTGAGTTTGATGCGCCCCGGCTGGAACATCAGCCTCTTCCATTACCGCAACCAAGGTGCCGACTATGGGCGTATTCTGGTGGGACTTCAAGTGCCTGCGGCAGACGACAAGGCCTTTGCCAAGTTTCTAAAAACCTTGGGCTACCCCTATGTGGAAGAGACTGCCAATCCGGTCTACCGCATGTTTCTGCAGCAGTAGCCGCTTCTAAATCACAAGTATTGCGAGACCTCTATGGGCGTTAGTCTGGACGGGAAACTGGTGGTGGCAATATCCAGCCGCGCACTCTTTGACTTTGAAGAAGAGAACCAGGTCTTCGAGCAAAGGGACGACACTGCCTATATGCGTTTGCAACTGGAACGCCTGGACATTCCGGCCAAGCCGGGCGTGGCTTTTTCCATGGTGAAAAAACTACTGGCTTTCAATACCGAAACCGCACAAAACGTGGAGGTGGTGATTTTGTCGCGCAATGACCCGGTGAGCGGGCTGCGCGTTATGAAATCGGCTGCGCACTATGCCTTACCCATCATCCGTTGCTCGTTCACGCGCGGCGAAGCGCCATGGCGCTATCTCAGGCCCCTGCGGGCCAACCTATTCCTCAGCACCCACCTGAGTGATGTGCGGTCGGCGTTATCCGCAGGTGTTCCGGCGGCACAGGTTTACCCACAATCTGCGCACGCCAGCATCGCCCACCCGCATGAAGTGCGCATTGCTTTTGATGGCGACGCAGTTCTTTTCAGCGATGAGGCCGAGCGGGTTTACCAATCGCAGGGTTTGACGGCCTTTCAACAGCACGAAATCGACAAAGTTGCACTGCCTTTGCCGGACGGTCCCTTCAAGCCCCTGCTGGTAGCCTTGCATCGCCTGCAGCAAGCGGCAACGCCCCAAATGCGCGTCCGTACCGCACTGGTAACGGCACGCAGTGCACCGGCCCACGAGCGCGCTATTCGCACGCTGATGGACTGGAACATTGCCGTAGATGAAGCCATGTTTTTGGGTGGCTTGGACAAAGGCGAGTTTCTACGCGAGTTTGAACCCGATTTCTTTTTTGACGATCAAACGGGTCATATCGAATCGGCGGCGCGGCATGTGCCAGCGGGGCATGTCGTCAGTGGTGTGCGCAACTGAAGCCGCCGCGCTTTACATAGATTTGCGCGCAAGTAACAGCGCGTAAAGACGGCCTGTTCAGTAGCCCGCTAAGCTGCATACAGCGTTACAAACGGAGGCCTGCTAGCGCTTTCGGTCAGCGCGGCCACGTTTTCACCTGAGGTCCCATGCCATGCACAAGCTACCGCTGACACCCCACACTTTGTCACGCCGCCAGGCCCTAAAAGCCGTGTCGCAGGCTGGGCTAATAGGCTTAGGAGCGACCTACCCGGCCTGGTTTGCACACGCCGCTATGGATGCTGGCACTAGCTCGGCACCTGACGCCGTGTGGCGCGCAGTGTCGCGGGTCGGCTACGGCCCCACCCCCGCATTGATTGCCGACATTGCAAAGGCTGACTCACCGCGCGCCTGGGCACTCGCGCAGTTGGATACCGCATGGGCCACGAGCCAACAAGCACCGCGCATAGAACCCGACCTGGTGTCCTTCAACGCCCCCTTGCCGCAATTGATGGAAGGTGCCAAGCGCGAACGCGAGGCACGCAAACTGCTCAAGGCTGGTGAATTGGATGAAGGTGGCTCGCCACAGCTCAGACGCATGGATTTCTCGGGTACGCCAGACCCTGTCCATTTCAGTCGAACCATGGTTCAGCAGGCCTCGGCCTGGCGTCTGATCAGCGCCAGCCAGCCCGATGTTGAAAACCCTCTGCTGGCGCGCATGACAGAGTTCTGGTTCAACCATCTGAATGTCTACGTGGGCAAAGGATCGGTGCGCCCATTTACCGGCCATTACTTGGTGAACGTGGCACGCGCCAATGCACTGGGCAAGTTTGAAGACCTGCTGCTGGCCAGTGCCCGCCACCCCGCCATGCTGGGCTATCTAGACCAAGCACAGAGCGTGGCAGAGGGTAGCCCCGGCCCCCAAGGCAAGACCCGCGGCCTGAACGAAAACTACGCGCGCGAGCTGATGGAATTGCACACGCTGGGCGTGAACGGCGGCTACTCGCAAACCGACGTGCGCGAATTGGCCCGTGTACTCACCGGGTGGACTATCTCGCCCCAGGACGCGTCAGGCTTCCGGTTTGCCAACCGACTCCACGACACTGGCCGCAAAGTGGTGCTGGGCAATGTTTTCCCACGCGAGGGCAGTGCGGCGGGGGAGCAAGAGGGCATAGATGCCGTTCGCACGCTGGCGCGCCACCCCGCCACCGCCCGCAGAATCAGCCTGCGTTTGGCGCGGTTCTTTGTGGCCGATGAACCACCCGCCAGTTTGGTAGAGCAGCTCGTGAATAGCTTCACCGCCACCCAAGGCGATATGCGTGCGGTCATGCGCACCCTGCTGCAGTCACCTGAATTTTGGGACTCTAAAAACCGCCTTTTCAAAACCCCCATGGACTACGCCGCGTCTGCTCTGGCCGCTACGCACGCCGCGCGCGCAGCCACCAAGACCGCCGATATGGGTCGCCGCGCTTTGGTGTTGACTACGGGTTTTCTGGCGGGCGCAGGCCAGCCGCTCTTCGGTTGGCAGACACCTGATGGCTATGCCTTTGACGCGGCAACTTGGCTCGTGCCAGAAGCGCTAACGCGGCGTGCCGACTTTGCGTTGGCTTTGGCACGCAATCTTCCTGAGCAGGACTATTTGGCCCCCTATTTGGGTGCCGCTACGCGCGATGCCGTGGCCAACGAAAACCCCTTGCTGCGCACCGGCCTGATGCTGGCCAGCCCCGAGTTCATGTCGAAATGAAAGAGGAACAAGCTATGTCCGCACACCACACCCACCTGCACCGCCGTGGCCTGCTCCAGGCACTTACCGGCGCTGCTGCCGTATGGGCCAGCCCGGCGCTGTGGGCGGCCGCTAGCCCAGCGGGCGAACCGGCGGGCCGTCTGGTCGTCGTCTTCTTGCGCGGTGCCTACGACGGGCTCTCGGCGTTCGTGCCTCATGGCGACGCCAACTACTACCGCATTCGCCCCAACATTGCCATTGCGCCGCCCGATGGCACCAACCAAACCACCCTGGCTTTGGACGGTACCTTTGGTTTGCACCCGGCGCTGGAGCCGTTGATGCCGTTTTGGCAGCAAGGCGTGTTGGGCGTGATCCCCGCAGCGGGCTCGCCCGACCCCACACGCTCCCACTTTGACGCCCAGCACCACTGGGAAATCGGCATTCCCGGCAAAAGTAGTGCTGCAAACGGCTGGCTCAATGGACTGGCTGGGCTGCAAGCCCACGGTGCTGTGCCCAGCGCTGTAGGGGTGGGCGAGGCCAACCCGACCATTTTGAGCGGTCCCGCGCCGGTGCAACGCGTACCCAGAGGGGATGCCGCCACCAAGGAAGGCTCCCTGGCAGATGCGCGCACGCGCAAAGCCGTCATGAGCCTGTATAGCGGCCAGGATGCGCTGTCGCGCAGCTTTCAATCCGGGGCGCAAAGCCGCATGCAAACCGCCAAAACACTGAACGAGGGCATGGCAGACATGGCCATGGAAAGCGCCCAGATGCTGGCCGCCAGCAATGGCGCGGGCTCTGCCAAAGGCCTGCTTCTGGATGCACAGCATTTGGGTACGCTGATGCGCAAAGACCCGAAGCTGCGGATTGGCTTCTTATCGGCCGGGGGCTGGGATACGCATGCCAACCAGGGCAACCAGACCGGTGCGCTGGCCAACAATTTGGGTAATTTGGCCCAGGCGCTGGTGCAGTTGCGCAAAGATTTCTCTGGCCCAAATGACATGATCGTCATGATGAGCGAGTTTGGCCGCACCAGCGCCGAGAACGGCACCCGTGGCACCGACCACGGGCACGGCAACGCGCTGTGGCTGCTGGGCAACCGGGTGCAGGGTGGCCGCTGGCATGGCACCTGGAACGGCTTGGCCGCCGACAGCCTGCACGAAGGCCGAGACTTGCCGGTGCACCACGATTTCCGTGGAGTTCTGGCCCAGGTACTGCGGTCTACCCAGGGACTGACTGCGGCGCAGGTGGATACGCTGTTCCCCGGCTATGCCTGGGATGCCGGGTTAAACGGACTGATGCGCGCCTGACGCGATGTAGCCCGCATAGCCCTTGGCCCGCAAATCGCAGGCCGGACACGCGCCACAGCCATAGCCCCAGGCGTGGCGGTGTTGGCGGTCGCCCAGGTAGCAAGTGTGGGTGTGCTCCACGATCAAATCCACCAAAGCCGCACCGCCCACCTGGGCAGCCAGGTGCCAGGTAGCGGCCTTGTCGATCCACATCAGTGGCGTCTCAATCAGGTAACGTTTGTCCATGCCTAGCGACAAGGCCAACTGCATGGCCTTCATGGTGTCGTCACGGCAGTCGGGGTAGCCAGAAAAGTCGGTTTCGCACACCCCGGTCACGATCACTTGCAGGTCGCGCCGGTAGGCCACCGCAGCAGCCAGTGTCAGAAAAAGCAGGTTGCGCCCCGGCACAAAGGTGTTGGGCAAGCCCCCGCTCTCCATGGCAAAGGCAGTTTCACGCGTCAGTGCGGTCTCGCTCACCGCGCCCAATACGGCCAAGTCCAGCAAATGGTCTTCACCCAGCTTGGCGGCCCATTGCGGGAACTGATCACGGATGTTTTGCAAAACCACCAGTCGGGCTTCCAGCTCTACGCTGTGGCGTTGCCGGTAGTCGAAGGCGATGGTTTCTACCCGCTCATAGCGGTCTAAAGCATAGGCCAAGCAGGTGGTGGAGTCTTGGCCACCAGAAAAAAGGACGAGGGCGGAGGTGTGCATGCCCGAGATGGTAGAGCAAGTGACGCCCTGGACAGCGGCTTGGGCGGTGGGTCTTCCGCCTTCACCTGGACGGGGCGATGAATCGTCCAGTCTTTGGGCGTGGCGGACGCCTCCGATCCGGGGCGCACGGGGTCTGAGACACTGGTGTACACCCGTTCGCCCTCATTGGTCTTCAGTGCCGGGTTCACCATGTCGATCACACTGGGGGAAGGCTCTGCCGGGGTGACCGAGACGACCGGTGGATTGACGGGGGCCACCGGTATGACTTTGCCGACCGCAGGCGAAGCCAAATCTGCGGCGGGCCGCAAATTTGGGGTTCGGTCTACGGATGGCAATTGCATTTTGTTTGGGCTTTGGGCCCCTCCGGTTACTTTTTTCTGCTGACGTACGTTTCTTAACGGCAGATTTAGGGGGGAATTTAGGCCTATTTTCAAAAAATCTGCAAAAACTTGGGCCAAAAATGCCCCGTTTTGGGGCAAATGGGCTTTTTTACAGGTTTTGTGTCAATAGCGAACCAGCGTGCGGTAGGTCAAGGTGGTGCTGCCTTGTGCCGGTACCGCCAGCTTCCAGACCGCCGTGTTGCTCGCCCCTTTAGTAGACGGGTGGCTGGCGCTGACGATTTGCCAGTCGCCCGGCACGGGCTCTTGCACGGTGACGGTCACGGCCTCTTTCTTGGCGTTTTTGAGCACAATTTCGTAGGCGCTCTCCACCACCGTGTTGTATTTGCTGGTTCCGCTGAGCTTTTTGAAGTCCGTTTGCTTCTTGTCGGCCGTCACATCAAAGGCGTTGCCCAGTTTCAGCCGTACGGTCTCATTTTTAGGGGTGTGGTCAATGCGGTCTTCGCCGATGAACTGGGCGTTGCCCGCGCTGTCTTTCTTGTAAACCCGCACCACGCCCTTGGGCAGGGGCATGCCGAGGCGGGCGGCTTCGGTGTTGTCAAACTCCAAAAACGCACTCACCTTGATTTTTTGCCCCAATTCGCCGTAGCTGCTTTGGTAGTAATAGTCGCTACCCCGCAGCAGCAGCTCCCTGCGAGCCGTAACACCGTTGCCCGACAACAAGGCCACCTGCTTGGTTTGGTTTTCCAGTACGGTGGTGGGCCGAGCCAGGGTGTAGAGGTGGTATTCGAACAAGCTTTCTTCGGCAACCGCCGTTTTCATAGCCGGGGCTGCCGCCATCATCACAGGGCGGCCGCGGGCCTGGAGCTCGGGCTGCACTTGGTTCACGTCGCCCGCCACCAGTTGGAGTTTGGCATTGCGGTAGCTCGCGCCACTGGTGTTGGTCAGGGTGACCCAGCCCGAGATGTCAAGCTTGTCTTCCTTGGCTGACAGCTCCACCACATAGTCGGCTTTCCAGCCCAGGCCGGCGGTCAGGTAGCTCAGCTCCAGGTCTTGCGCAGCAGTGGTGGCGTTGTCCAGCGACATAACCAGGGTGGGCCGGTCGCGCAGGTTAGCAGGCACATCGCCAAACACAATGCGCCCCGGCATGCCGGTCTCAATGCGCTGGCCGATTTTCAGTACCACTCCGCCGTTGGCGGCCAACACGGTGGCTGACTCGGCCGTGTCTTGCCCATTGCTGGGGTTGGTGCGCACCACCTGCACGGGCTGGCCTACATATTTTTCCAACAGCTTTTGCGGGGTGAGCAAGTCAAAGTCAAAGTTTTGCTCCCACACGCTCAAACCAGCGGGGGCCGATACCGAGCGCAGCAAGGCGGTTTCGGGCCGCATTTTGGCGCTCACATCCCTAAAAGCCAGGCCGACTGCGCCCGCAGGAAGCTGCAAGCGGCGCATATCTTTGACCAAAGCCAGGTTGTCGTTGTAAATGGTGACCGCCACTTCGCGCTGATCGGCCAAGCTACTGCGCAATTCGGGGGATTGGGCCTGGGCTGCACCCCAGGCCAGGGCCAAGGTGGTGGTCAATACGGTCAAGCGCGCGGATGGGAACGGGGTCATGGTGGTCTTTCTTAAAACTACGGTGGCAGCATGGTGCCACAGTCATCGGTGCGCTATGGTATTTATAGCTTCTCCCGCACTATCCACGGCCTCAAACCCCGTTTTTGTCTTCAAGCAGCTACTGCCAATGCCGTGGCTTTAATGTGGTCCAGCACGCCAAACAATTCATCCACCTGGGCGGAAGTGAACAGCACGTCCGGCCCCTGCGGCGCGTAGCTGGTGAAGGGTGGCTCGTACAGCAGCCCCGGCTCCATCACACCACGTTCCGTCAAGTGGGTGACGATTAGGTTCACAAACTCCAACTGATTCGCCGTCAGCATCTTGTCCGCCACAAAGCCGTTCAGCGCCTGCGTGGCCGCCTCGCGGTCAAGCCCTACCAGCGAACGAACAAACAGACCCAACCCGTGCGCCTCCTGCCCAGCACGGGCTACGTCCTCGGCTGTACCAGTGCCGCTTTCAATCAACAAACGCTCCAGCTCAGCCAAGTCGGTCGCGGTGAGCGGCTGGTTACGACGCAGCTTATGCAGGGTGATGTGGCTCTCATGCGTGCGCAAGAAGGCCCGCACCTTGAGCCGGAAGCGTTCAAAGTCCCCCGCACTGCCACCCAGCGGCAAGGCTATGTGTCTAGTCTCGCCTACCTCGTCTTCAAAGTCGGTGTAGACCACTTTGCGCCGCATCTTCTCCAGCAGCTTGATCAGCCCGCGCAAATGCCTGCGCGCCTGTTCCAGCATGGGCAGGGTCACGTCCTGCCACCACTCTTCGCCCGCTATCGCCTCAATCAGCACCATGTTCTTTTTTACATCGGGAATGCTACCCAGCTCGCCCAGCCCATCAGCAAGTTCCTGCACCTGTTTGCGCAGCCGGGCATAGCCCATATCGCCGCGCGCGCTACCCAGTTGGGTACGCAGCATCAGCAAGTCAAAGCGCTTGGCTTCTTCATCGTCATCGCGCACGCTGCTGGGTAGGCCCGACACATGCGTGGCCAGCTCCACCAGTTGGTCGCTCGTCACCTTGTGCCAAGCTTGGGCGGCGCTCCAGGGTTCTACCCAACGACGCTGTGGGCGCACCACAAAGTTGTCCAGCCGCATACCCGCCACCACAGCATGCAAGTGACTGGCGGTGTCGGCACGCATGGTGGCGGTGGTCAAGCCAAAGCCCGCGCGCGCTTCGGCAATACCCGTGCCGCCTAGGCCCTGCTCTTGCGCCAGCTGCTCGTCCAGCACCGACAGCAGTTCCAGCCGCGCCTTGAAAGTACGTTGACTCAGCGGTTCAGCCACATTGCCTTTGCTGCCTTCTAGGTTCTGGCTAAAAAATTCCAGGTTCTGGCAGAAGTCAAAAATCACAAACTCTTGCTTGTCCTGCTCTGGGCCGAACAAGTCTTTGCACAGACGCGTACCGCGCCCCACCATCTGCCAAAACTTGGCCTTGGAGCGCACGATCTTGAAGAACACCAGGTTCACCACCTCGGGCACGTCAATGCCGGTGTCCAGCATGTCCACCGAGATGGCGATGTGCGGTGCCTTCTCCTTGACGCTGAAGTCGTCAATCAAGCTTTGCGCATACTCAGTCTGGTAGGTGATGACGCGGGCAAACTGTCCCGCGTAGTGCGGGTAGTTGGCATTGAAACGCTCGGCAATGAAGTTGGCATGCGCATTGTTTTTGGCAAACACAATGGTCTTGCCCAGCCGATCCCCGCCAGCCACCTTGTGGCCTTTGGTCATCAGTAGCTCCAGCACCTTGTCCGCCGTGTCTTTGTTGAACAGCCATTTGTTCACCGCCTCGGCACCCACTTCGTCAGGGGCGTGGCCTTCACCATCTCCATCTGACCAGTCCAGTTCGTCCCACTGGGCACGTTCGTCTTCGCTCAGCTCGGCGTACTTGATGCCCTCGCGCTGAAACTTCAGTGGCACCGACACCGCACGTGGCGGTACCAGGTAACCCTCGGCAATTGCGTCTTCCAGTCCATAGGCATCGGTAGGCACGCCGTTTTCCAGCTCAAACAGGCTGTAGGTATTGCGGTCGATTTCGTCTTTGGGCGTAGCGGTCAGGCCCACCAGCAGCGCATCAAAGTAGGCAAAGATGGCTTTGTACTTTTGGTAAATGGAGCGGTGTGCTTCGTCCACGATGATCAAATCAAAGTGCCCTACACCAAAGCGGCGCAAGCCTTCGTCAGTCTCGTTGATCAAGCCCATCATCGTGGGGTAGGTGCTGACATACACCCTGCCCTCGGTGGATTTTTCGGTCACCAGGTTCACCGCCGCAGCATCCGGCAAGTGCGCCTTGAACGCGTTGGCAGCCTGATTGACCAGCGCCACACGGTCGGCCAAAAACAGCACGCGCTTGGCCCAGTTGGCACGCTGCAACAAGTCCACCAGCGCAATCACCGTACGCGTCTTGCCCGCGCCGGTGGCCATCACCACCAGAGCTTTGCGCTGGCGGTCTTTCTCAAAGGTTTCGCCAATGCGGCGAATGGCGCGCAGCTGGTAATGCCGCTCCACGATGTCCGGATTGATGGTGACCGCAGCTAGCGGCTTGGCCGAGGTGCGGCGCTGCACTATCAATTGCAGCTCATCCTTCTTGTGGAAGCCTTGCACCGGGCGCGGCGGGTAGGTGGTGTCATCCCAAAACCAATGCTCATAGCCGTTGGTGGTGTAGATCAGAGGGCGCTGGCCGAACTGGGTTTGCAGACAGTCGGCATACAGCTTGGCCTGCTGCTGGCCCACGCGCGCGTCGCGACGGGTGCGCTTGGCTTCCACCACGGCCAGCGGCTTGCCATCGTCACCCCACAGCACGTAGTCCACGAAGCCTTTGCCCTCGCCGTTGGGCATGCCCTGCACTTCGTATTCACGGTCACGTTTTTGATCCAGCTTCCATCCTGCCTCTTTGAGCAGCAGGTCGATGTAGAGGTCGCGCGTTTGCGCTTCGTCGTAGTCGTGGGTGTCCGGCGTTACCGTGTTGACCGCTTTGGCCGCAGCCACCTCTGCGCGCAACTGGGCGAGTTCAGCATCCAGCGCAGCGGTTTTTTGTCGGGCGGTGGCCAGGGCAGCATCGCGCGCGGCCAGCTCGTCGGCCAAAGTAGCCAGCCTTTGCAACGCGGCCTGCGTGGCTTGTGCGCTGGCTTGGGTAGCGCCTCGCTCCGCTGCGGCATCCGTGGGCCGTAGCAACAAGTCCGCACGGAACTGCAACGCCGGGTCAGGCCGCACGGCCACGTTACGCCCGTAGTTGCGCGCCAGCCAAAACGCCACCTGAAACAGCTCGCGCAACACCGCCGTCGCATCAGCGGCAGAAATGGGCCGCGCGCTGTGCACGGCGTTGTTGCCCTGCTTGCGAATCACGTCCATCTTGGCGTGCAGCGCGGGGCCTACCAGCACCTTGAAACTGGGCTCAAACAGGTAAGCCGACAGGTCAGGTTTGTAGGGAAACTGCAGCTTGCCACCCCGCCCGCCCTCGGCCTGGAACAGCCACACCACCGCCAGCTCCAGCGTGCGGCGGGCATAAAAGCATGCGGTGCGTGGGTCGGTCAGTGCGGCCTGCTCGGCCTTGGTGGCCTCAGCAAACAAGGCAGGCCACTCGGCTTGCAGGAATGAAAAATTGGACGCCATCAAACTCCCTAGTGTTTGTTGCCTTTGCCTGCTCTGCGTCTTATTGCGCGTTCAAAGCAGCTTCTGCCTCTGCCAACCGCCGCATCAGCTCTGCAAACGGTGGTGGCTCGGTCATGAACATGGGGCGCATCGTTGCATAGTCTTCGCTGATCGCAGCCCAACGGTACTCAGGCGGCACCAGTTTGAGTTTGCCGGGTACCGCACTGTCGTAACTGGCCCACGCGGAAGCGAAGTAGCGGCTCTTGTGCAGCGCTACGTCGGCCAACAAATCGAGCCGGGCCAGTCCTGCTGTGCGGGCTTGGTCTTGCTGCCACAGCGCACAAAAGTCGGAGTAATGCCGTGCAAACCGGTCGCGCACAGGCAAATGTTCTGGCCGGTGGTATTCAGCATGCAAGATGGTCGCCTTCTCCCAAAAGGTGCGGGCCACGTCCAATGCCACGACCGGCGCAACAAGGTCCGTAAAGGCAGCAGCAGGCAATACGCCGGAAAGCATAGTGCGCGCTACGGCCTGCACACTGGGCTGCTGATTGGTGAGCGAACCAAACTCCAGCTTTACCCGCTTGGCAATGTAGGCACTGGTTTGTGGGGTGACGCTGGGGTATGTAAACCACAGGTTGGGCGTGCCAGCATTGCTATCTATCTCATAGCTAAGCCAATTTGCTCCACCTGGGCTAGCGCCCAATACGGAAACAATTTCTGTCTCCAGCACTGGCTGCAAGCGCTGTACATAGGCCTCACTTGCTTGTGCCAGCGCGTCCATGCGTTTGCGGCGCTGGCTGGCAGATGGCGCATCGTTGAAGTAGCCCTCCTCAAAGCCCAGCGCAGCGGGCAAGATGGCCAGGTCAATGTCTTCCGAAAAGCGCTGCACCGCGCCAAACACCATTGACAGTGACGTGCCGCCTTTGAATTGAATCTGCCCCGTCAGCGCAGGCATGGCAAACAAGCGGCCCAGCAGCCAGCCCACCCAAAAGTCTTTCTCAACAATCAGCGGTGCCAAGCGCAAACGCGCTGCAGCTTCGGTGAGGATCACCCGGCGCTCCTGCGCGCTCTGCAAGGCAAAACTGGGCGTAGTCGTGGCCATCAGTTCTTCTCCGCAATGTGGCGCAGATACGGATGCATCCACACCGGGGCCAACGGCAAGTCCTTGAGTAACTGCGCGCGCTGCTTTGCGGGCAGCATATGCTGCAAGTGCGCCACCCGCTCCAAGGTTACGTGGGCTTTGCCCAGGCCGCGCAGTGCGGCGAACACAAGATTGCTGGATTCGGCAGCGGCGGTGACGCGCCGGGGTGATCGATGCTTGAACTCAATCTCTTGCCCCCCCACCCGCAGTTTGCGGCTGGGGCCATTGGTCTCGTACACCGGCTTGGCTACCACCTGCTCGCTCAGACCCAATAGGTTGGTGGCCTCCACATCCAGCGGCTGCACCACTACGCCATCGCGCCGCGCCACGGCTTGCACCAGCGCATCAGTAGACGGGCTCAGCTCGCCCAGCAGAGGGTGGCTGCGCGGCACGTCATACAAGCCGCGCGCCACGCGGCGCAATGCGCCTGCGCGCACCATGCGCGACAACGCCATGCCCACCGCGTGGGGTGTGCCCAGGTCCAAAAAGTCTGCCGGACTGAACACCCGCTCAGGCTCTTTGCGAACGCATCGCGTAACGCGCTGCGCCAACTGCCGCGACAGCGTGACCGCAGGCGCGGATACGTTTGCAGGCTTTCTGGCAGGTTTTGAGGCTGGCTGCGGGCTCATGGCCTGATTGTGGGTATATTTTGTTAAAAATACAAGTACATATTTTTAACAAAAATAAATTCTATTTTTCTGAAATATGAATCGTTTTTCGGACGACCTCTAACTCAATTGCCACGAAACGATTACAGTTTTTGTGGCAAAAAGTCTTACGCACCAGGCAAGAAAGGAGCTTCCCGGCGGACATCATCCAAATAGGCCTTAAGCGTTTCTTTGGAGAGTATTTTCCAATTCAGGTATGAGCCTGAAGGAGCCGGAGTTCAGGTAACTTCTGCGAGTGGGCTGACCGGGTTAAAAGGAGAAGTCTAAAGGCTTACTTCCCTGATCCTTCAACAAGACTGTTTTGGAAGTTCTGGCTTGCGGGGATTTTTCTAAATCAGGCCCCTGCCAGGCCGCCGCAGGCCCCCCTCCAGGATCGCGTTTTTTCACGTACCGAGTCACATCAAGCCCGTCGTTTTTGTTTTGCGAAGCTGGCAAACAATTCATGCTTGGCTTGCTGCATTTCCTGCGCTGCAGCAAGGTCCGTTTTCTGTTTGGCCTGCGCCAATAAATCCATCAGCATCGTTTCGGTTTTTAACTTCACCAGACCCAATTTTTCGAGCAACACCAAGGCCTCCAGCGGAGTCTTCACGTCCTCGTGTTTGTAGACTTTGACAGCCTTACCTTTGGCATTGACTACTGCGGTTGCGAACATGCAGGGGCGGTGTAAATTGAGCCAGGGATTGAAGCAATCCTGGTAGAAGGTGTTGATGGGCTGGGCATGCTTCTTGGGGATGTGCGCGTAGCCCATATGCTTTCTGACCACACTGGCATTTTTGCTTTCCGCCAGGGCGTTGTCGTTGCTTTGACGCGAGCGTGATTTGGTTTGCTCGATGCGCAACTTCTCCAGCATCTTGGCGACCTTGTGATTGATGTATTCCGAGCCGTTGTCGGAATGGAATCCCTCGATCACAAAGGGAAACTGGGCGATCACCATCTCCAGAACCGGCAGAAGGAATACCTCGCTGATGCCCTGCACACAAGCCTCGACTTGCCACTGTGAAGTGCTGTCCACGCAGGTGATGTGATAGACCCCTTTCATCCCGTCTTCGTCGCCCTGATGGACACTGTCAATGCGCACAAAGCCAGCGCGTCCATCGGGACGTGGTGCCTTGCGCACTCCGATGGAATTGCACACCGGGTGGGTCTTTGTGAAACTGACTCGCAGGCGTTGATAGCCCGCGCTTTTGCGCAGGTTGTACAGGTGCGATGAAGACAGCTGGGCCAGGCGCTCGTAGCGCGCATCACCGTAGTCAAGGAATGCCCGTTTCAGGAGGTGCGTGATGGCTGGGCCGCAGACATCTTCATGGGCCTTGTCCATCTCCACCAGAAGTTCAATATCCAGGGCGGTGTACTTGCGTGCGAAGGGCGCGGCAGGGGCCCTGTAGCGCTTGATCAGCGGGGTGCTGGCCAGACGGTTGCCATGCCACTGGTTGACCAATCTGGTGACCTGGGCGCGGCTGTAGCCGCTGGTGTGTTGCAGGTAGCGCAGCAGCACGCCACGGTCATGTTTGTTGCGCCGGGGGTAGTCAAAGCGTTTGAGCACCCGGCTGATGTGTGCGTAACGCTCCAAGTCGTCGCCATGGGCTGTAAACGCGACTTTGGCACTGGCGACAAGAAATTGCTCGATTTGTTCGATCGTGCGAAGCTGGGACTCATCCATGTTGATCACCATTTCTGGATGATCAACCCACCTGCCAGTTCACCTCAAACAAGCGGCTTCAGGCTCATTCCTGCTTGGAAATACAGGCCTGCGTTCAGGCTCATACCTCATTGGACAAGGCTTGGAGTTGACTTCTAACTTCTTCAAGCCAAAACTACTTTGCAAAACCACATCCGATTTGAGTCCACTCAGCGCTTTCGCGTTGATCTCATCAAATCCGAATGTGTCGATCAATTCCAACATGATGGACTCTAGGCAATCCACCCGCGCTTGGGTTAAGCGCTGATCGAGAGCTGGGTCTTTGGCACACATACTGCCGATCAAGCGCAGCGCACGCTTGTCACCCGTCACCATGTGCTCCACCTCTGGGGTATTCACCAAAACGACAAGCATCTGCCGCTCGCCCACGTCCATTTCCACGGGAAAGAGTGCCAGCATGTTGATGTCTGCTGCGGGCAGGTCAGACACTTGCAAGAGAAATTGCTCCAGATCAGCTAGTGCGGCAGCATCTGCCTTCAGCTTCTTGCGCAACATAAAGCGCATGGAAGGCAATACCCAAACTTCAGCCGGAGGGACACCGAGCCACTGCAAAAGCTCTTGCAGCAGGCCACAATAAGCCAGCTTGTGAATGATGTCGTTTTCTGCCAAGACAACTTTGCGCATAGAAGCCTGCGACATTGGGAAACGCAGTTATGCGTTATAGCCAGTAGCCGTTTTCAGTAGTTCAACCTGGTCATCCGACAGCTTGCTCGCATCCAGCGCTTGGACGAACGCGCTGTTGACCACCTTGATGCCATCGGACTCACCGGGAATCGACTTGAGTGCCATGTTAGCTAGTGGATGGTTCTTTTGCGAGTTGCCGTAATTCAGAATGATGTGGCCCACATCAATACGCTCTTGGGTGGCCCTGGCCAAAGCTGCCTTGTACAGGGCAACCCCACTACGAATGACAGAACTAGCTCCAGGCCCGTAGCTCACTTCCTTTCCATTCAAAAGACGAATGGCGTAAGCGTCGGCCTCTTTTTCATCCGCATCACCTGCATCAGCGCCACCGATTTTCTCGTCTGCGACAAACCCGTTTTCCTGCAAATGCCCATTGGCAATGTGCCCCAGTTCATGCGCAAGGTGAAACAACAGGTGCGCAGGGGTTCCCTTCTTGCTCAAGACTATGGCGAACCGCCCGTCTTCGCGAACCACCAAGCCGGTCATCTTCTTGCCGGGCAACTTATGAATATGCAGAACTGGAATGTTGGCCTCGGCACACCATGCCAACAATGCCGACAAGCTCACACAGCTGTGCTTTTGCAAAATGGCAGCGCGCAACTCCACAGGGTCTTTGGGCACGATGGACTGTTTAGTACCCACCCCCACCAGAGCCAAATTGGCTATGGCCGTCGCGAAATGCGCGCTGACAGACACATCGCTCTCCACCACATTGCGGCTCAGCTTGAATTTGCGTTGGGTTTCTTGAAACCGCACCGGGCCGCTTGACTGGGCGAGGCTCACCAAATCGATATGGAAAGCCCGGGCGAAATACATTTGCGCTTGCTGAAGGCCGGACTTGCTCTGTGCGATCTCGTCTTCCCACCAGGCAGGCAATGCCATGCGTGCAAACCCCGTGGGCACACCCGCCGAGCCAAGTCGGGTCAAAAGACTGTGAATAGGGTTGGTAGGGGTGGCGGCCACGGGAATCTCCTTAGCCGTATCCCGCGGCTGGCTCTGTCTGAATGCAGACTTGAATTTTAGCGCAATGCTTAAATTAGCCTATAGCCCTCATGGATAAAGCGCAAGCAGCTACTCTTTCAGTAGCAGAACTACAACTCTCCCGCAAACGCCCGCTGCTGTAACGAGGCGAACAGGGCGTCCAGTTCGGCCAGGGCGGTGCGGTGGGTGGCTTTGAGGGCTTCGATGGCTTGGATGCGGGTGGCGAAGGTTTGTTGGAGGGGGAGTGGGGGGACGTTGATTTCGAAGCCCTTCACGTCTTGCTGATTGATGCTCGACTGATTGACAGCGTTCTTTGAGCCAGAAAGTATTTGGCCTTTGATAAACGGCGTCTGCAAGAAGTGGACTACGTAGCCTGGTTCAACCTGGTCGCGCCGAACAGTGAAGCGCATCATGTTTGACTCAAACACCGTCGGCTCCGACAAAGGTGGAATCAGTGCGCTCTTGCCCAAGTATTCAATGCTGTTGACGCGGTTAATCACGATGTCTTCAGCAGCCAAGCCGAAAAGTTTGATTTCTTCTGGAGACAACCTCACCCGCTTCAGCGAATTCAGTTTGGTTACCACTCCGTCATAGAACGCATCAATTCGCAAAATCGGAGTGCCAGAACCGTATTCGGTCGAAGATTTGTAGAGGCCATTTTGTGGCCCCTCAGCAATCAACTCGCCCAACTTCTTGCGCGGCAATCCATTCGGGTTGCTAGCCGGGTCACCGAACATATAGAGAAAGAGGGACTGGGTGAGGGTGTCGAGGTGGGCCAGGACTTGGCGGCGTTGGGTTCGGAGGGTTTCGGCCTGGTCCAGGATGGCGGCGATGCAGCGTTGCTCTTCTAACGGGGGCAGAGCGACTTTTATCTTCGTTAAGTTGCCTCTAGAAATCCGCTGGCGTGTGGTGCCGGTTGTGTACTCATCAATCTGATTTCTGCTTTGAGGAGAGTTGATGCAGTGCATCAGCCAAGGCGTGTAAACCGTATTTGAATCCGGCCTGATGATGCAGACGTCAACGACAGTGACTGTTCGTTTCGAGTCGCCAGGGAAAATGCATGCGCGTCCCAAAGGGTCAGGCATCCGGGCAATGAGCAAATCCCCTGCCTCAAGAAAAGTGCATTTGAGTCTACGGGCAGCGTCCGAAGTCAAAAACCTGTTTGACTTGTCAACGTAGTAGCCGTCGCCAATGTCAGCCAACTGAATGAGACGAACATCACCTTCCGGGTCTTGATCTTTTGACTCGACCCAATCGCCATCGACGAAGACGTGAGCTGAATCAAGCGCCTTTGCGAGTGGAACTACAGGCCAGCTCACTTCAACATCCCCTCCAACGCCTTCATCCCCGCCGCAATTTCATCCTCAAGCTTGGCCAGCTCGGCCAAGATCTCCAACGGCGCACGGTGTTGGACTTGCGCATGCACCACTTCCTTGTATCGGTTGATGCTCAGGTCATAGCCGTTGGCAGCGATGTCGGCTTTGGGGACGCAGAAGCTTTGGGCGGTGCGGGGGCGAGTGAGTTCTGTGGACTGGGCTTCGACATGCTCAGGGCGAACGGCTTTTAAGGAGTTCCAGCGGGCCAGCACATCGGGCAGATTGTTTTTAAGATGCTCTTCTTTTGATAGCTGGCCCCGCACATTCCGCGCGGGCTGGAGACCTAAAAGATGCTCAGAAAGCAGGGGCTGGCGCTTGTCGTCCAGGCTGTAGCCGTCGGCCTGCATGTCGTAGAACCAAACGTTATCCGTGCCGCCGCTGTTGGTCTTGGTGAAGAAAAGGATGGCAGTGCTGACGCCCGCGTAGGGCTTGAAAACGCCGCCGGGCAGGCTGACGATGCCGTCGAGCTTTTGGTCTTCCACCAGCATGCGGCGCAGCTCTTTGTGGGCCTTGCTGCTGCCGAAGAGCACGCCGTCGGGCACGATGACCGCCGCGCGGCCACCGGGCTTGAGCAGGCGCAGGAACAGGGCCAGAAACAGCAGCTCGGTCTTTTTGGTCTTGACGGTTTGCAGCAAGTCCTTGGCCACGTTCTCATAGTCCAGGCTGCCAGCGAATGGCGGATTCGCCAGCACCAGGCTGTAGCGGCCTTCCTCCAGCCCATGTTCCTGGCCCAGCGAGTCGCGGTAGGTGATGGCCGGGTTGTCCACGCCGTGCAGCATCATGTTCATGCTGCCGATGCGCAGCATGGTGTTGTCAAAGTCGTAGCCATGGAACATGGCGTGGTTGAAGTGCTTGTTGAGCTTGGCGTCGTGGAACAGGCTGGCGTGTTGTTCGCGCAGGTATTCGCCCGCTGCCACTAAGAAGCCACATGTCCCCGACGCTGGATCGCAAATGGTGTCGGTGGGCGTGGGGGCGGTCATTTCCACCATCAGCTGGATGATGTGGCGTGGCGTGCGGAACTGGCCGTTTTGCCCTGCGCTGGCGATCTTGCCCAGCATGTATTCGTACAGGTCGCCCTTGGTGTCACGGTCTTCCATGGGCACGGCGTCCAGCAGGTCCACCACCTTGGCTAAGAGTGCGGGCGTGGGGATTGTGAAGCGGGCGTCCTTCATGTGGTGGGCGTAGGTGGAATCGTCCGAGCCCAGGGTGCGCAAGAAGGGGAAGACGTGCTCGCCCAGGATGACGGACATCTCGGAGGGCGATTCGTTCTTGAAGCGGCTCCAGCGCAGGCTGTCGTACGCGCGGCCCCGCGCGTCCAGGCCTTCGGGGAAGATGCGGCGCTCCATGGGCTTCTTCAGCCGGGTGGCCTTGTTTTCTTCCAGGGTGTGCAGGTCGTCCAGGCGGCGCAGGAAGAGCAGGTAGGTGATTTGCTCGATCACCTCAATGGGGTTGGCGATGCCGCCGGACCAGAAGGCGTTCCAGATCTGGTCGATTTTGCTTTTGAGATCGCCGGTGAGCATGTCTAACTAGGGTGGGTGAGGCAGCGCAGAGGATAGCCTAAGCACTGATTGGCGCTGAATTAGAAGCAGATCGCTATCCTATTGATAGCTGCTCCCGCACTATCCACGGCTTCAAACCCTGTTTTTGGCCTCAAGCAGCAGGTCCAGAGATCGTAGGCGCAGCGCGGGGTCAAACACATCGCAGACCAGGATGAATTCATCGGCCTGGGTGGCTTGCTGCAAGGCCTGCAGTCCCCGATGCACGGTATCCGGCCCGCCAATGACGGCGGCGGCTAAAAAGTCGCCAATGGCAGCGCGCTCTTGGGGGGCCAGTTGCGACAGGAACCCGGCTACAGGGGCTGGCATGCAGCGGCGCTCGCCGCGCAAGATGCCCAGCACCCGCTGGTAGGTGCTGCTGGCCAAAAAGTCGGCCTCTTCGTCCGTGGGGGCCGCTATGGCGGGCACGCCAATCGCCACGTAGGGCTGGCGCAAGATCGCGGAGGGGCGAAAGCGGCTGCGGTAAATGGCCAGGGCATCCAGCAGCATGCGGGGTGCGAAGTGCGAGGCAAAGGCGAAGGGCAAGCCGCGCTCTGCCGCCAACTGGGCCGAGAACAAGCTCGAACCTAAGAGCCAGATGGGTACGTTGGTGCCCGCGCCGGGGTTGGCGACCAGGGCCTGGCCGGGCTGGGCGGGGCCTAGCAGGCGCTGCAGCTCGGCCACATCGCGCGGGAAGTCGGCCTCGGTTTCTTGCCGGTCGCGGCGCAGGGCGCGCATGGTCATGGCATCGGTGCCGGGGGCGCGGCCCAGGCCCAAGTCAATACGACCGGGGAAGAGCTCGGCCAGCGTGCCAAAGGCCTCAGCTACCACCAAGGGCGCATGGTTGGGCAGCATGATGCCGCCCGAGCCGACGCGGATACGCTGGGTACCCGCCGCCAAGTGCCCGACCACTACGGCGGTGGCTGAGCTGGCGATGCCCGGCATATTGTGGTGTTCGGCCACCCAGTAGCGCTCGAAGCCCAGCTGGTCAGCGTGTTGGGCGGTGCGCAGGGCGACGCCCAAGGCATCGGCCACCGAGCTGCCCTCGCGCACGGAGACGAGGTCGAGCATGGACAGCTTGACTGTGTTCAATTCATTCATGGGGATGGATGTGAAAGTGGGAGGGCCATTGTCCCGTAGGGTGCAGGCATCTTTCACGCCCTGGAAGCAAGGGACTGCCACCAGGAGGGGCATCCCACTGCAGGCTGCGCGATGACCGCCCAGGCGTGTAGCGCTGGGCGGTACCGGGGTGCTCAGCCGGGTTTGGCTTTAGTTGCGGCGGGCTAGCAAGGTCAATACCGCCATCAAACCAGCACCGGCGGCCGCTGCGATCAGAACGGACTTCACGGGTTCGCGGTGGATATAGGCCACTGTGGCGTCCTGGGCGTTTTGCCCCGATTGCACCAGTGCTTGCGAGCGCTGCACGACGGCGTCCAGGCCGCGATGTGCCAGCGTATCCGCCTGGTCTGCCACGGCATGCGCCTTGGCGACTAGCGCCTGAGCCATAGGTTGCACAGTGGAGTTGGTTTGTAGATTAGTCATGGCTTACTTTCCGTAGGTTTTTTTGGCTTGTTCTTGGCAAGTGGTTTTAGGGGCACCGGCAAAGCTGTCGCACTTCTCATAGGCCACTTTGTAGTTGGCGGTGTTTTTGTCTTCCATGGCGGTCACGTTGGCATCGATCTTTTTCTCAGTGGCCTTGATGTTGGCTTCCGTCGTTTTTTGTTGCACCTTGGCGTCTGCCAGCGAAGCGGTCTGCACGGCCTTGGCTTCCTTCACACACACATCTTTTTCATTGGCGGTCTTTTCGTTGCAATGCTCGCGGGCCAGGTCGTAGGCGGCATCGGCTTTGGCAACATGGGCTTTGTAGCGAGTCGATACGCTGGGCTTGTAGCTCGCTTCCAGGTCTGCCTTGGCCACTTGGCTGGTGCCTTTGGCTTCTACGAGGCACACATTTTTGAGCTGACCTGCCAGCTTGCCGCAAGCGTCTTTGGACATCTTGGCGTTGCTCTCGATTTTTTCCTCTTGCGCTTTGTATTCAGGCTTGGTCATGGCCTGGGCCGAAGCGCCCAGTGCGACGCTGCTGAGCAATGCGATAGCGAGGATGTTGTAGGGAAATGATTTCATGAAAGTCCTTGGTTGGTAAAAGTGAACCCCGACCATAGGACGACGCGCACCGTGCGTCTGTATGCCAACACACACGGCACCAAACGCCGCCAAACACTGCCCAACGCCTAAAAATATCTTCTGTTGTGCAGCGCACAGACCCTGGGGCCTGGGCGTCCTAAGCTGGGAACCGTTAGCAGTGCGCATCCATGTGTACTGCGACATGACCCCAAGCAACCCCTCTTAAAGGAAAACTACCATGTCCAAAAAAGACGTCTACATCGCCAAGATGAATCTGCAAATTGCTGAAATGAACGAAACCATGCGTGAAACCATGGACGAACTGGAAACCAAGGCCAAAGATGCCCGCGACGATGCACGTGACAAATACAAAGAAGAAATCGTCAAGCTGCGTGAACAGTCCGCACTGGCTGGCCAGAAATTGGAATCCATGAAGACCACCGCAGAAGACGGTTGGGATTCCATGGTCACCGAAATGGAAAAAGTGCGTGATGCTTTGGTTAGCTCGTTCAACCACTTCAAGTCACAAATCAAGTAACTGCCAGCGGGCGTTTGCGTTCTGCACGCGCCCACCCCACCAGGCACCCCAGCCCGGCCCTAGCAGCCGGTGCCATGGGCTTGCCCTGGGCCAGGTTTTGCCTGGCACCCCACTCCCCCAAAATTTAGCTTGCTATACCTTTTATAGCTGCTCCCGCACTATCCACGGCTTGAATGGCCTGTTTGGCTTATTTTTCATAGGGGCGCGAATCAACGTAGCACGAAAGAGACAGGGCCACGAATACTGTTAGCCGTCGCACATACGGCCAGGCGGCCAAAGTTGAAACTGGGACCAGCTGGAAGTTCGTGACGCTCTTCGCCATGGTCCAGCCCCTGTGTAAGGAACACGCTATGGCCCACTACTCTTTCTCTCGCAACTACCGGTTGCCCACCCTGCTGACTTCGATTAGCTTGGCTCTGTATGGCTGCGGAGGCGGAGGCAGCGGCAGCGACAACAAACCAGCCGAAGTAGCGCCCACCGTGCTGTCCACCGTGCCAGCCATGGGTGCGACCAATGTGTCGACGTCCACCAAAGTTCTGACCGCCGGGTTCTCTAAATTCATGGATGCCAGCAGCCTGAGCGCTGCAACTTTTAAGCTGACTTGCCCAGGCAATGTTGCTATCACCGGGGCCGTTAGCTACACCACGGTGGCCAGCATGGCCACCTTGACACTGGCTGCCACCGAGGTGCTGCCCGCGTCTTCGACCTGCACTGCGCGCATTACCCAGGCCGCAAAAGACACCATCGGCATGGCTTTGGCCGCTGACTATGTGTGGACCTTCAACACCGCTGCGCCCTTTGAGACCGTGCCACCCACGGTGACCGGCACCATCAACACCAACGGGCAAACGAATGTCGCGTTCAACACCAAAGTGGGGGCCACTTTCAGTGAACCCATAAACCCGCTGTCGATCAATGCCAACACGTTTGTGGTGACCGAAACGGCTACAGGTACCAAGTTGGCAGGCGCACTCTCCTACATCGATGTCAGCGCCGTGTTTCAGCCTACCGTCGCGCTCAAACCCAACACCGCCTACACCGTCACCGTCAAAGGTGGAGCTGGAGGCGTCACTGATTTGGCTGGCAACGCTCTGGTCAATGACTTTGTGATTGGCTGGTCGACAGGGGCCACGTCAGACGCAATCGCCCCGACTGTCATCGGCACCAACCAGGTCAACGGCGGCGGCAATGTTGCTGTGAACACCAAAATCGGAGCCACCTTCAGTGAAGGCATGGACCCGCTCACCTTTACGGCGGCTAACTTCCAATTGAGCTTGGGCAGCACGCCAATTGCCGGCACCATCCAGTACACCGGTGTGAATGTAGTCTTCATTCCGACCAGCCAGCTGGCGCCGAGCTCTACCTACACGATGACGCTAAAAGGCGGAAACGGCGGCGTCACCGATTTGGCGGGCAACCCCTTGGCCCAAGACTATGTGATCCGCTGGACCACTGGTGCCGCAGCGGACGCCGTAGCACCCATCGTGCTGGGGACTAACTACGTCAACGGCAGCACGAACGTAGCGATCAACACCCGGGTTGGCATGAGCTTCAGTGAGGCCATGGACCCGCTGACGGTGACCAACAACAACTTTGTACTGACCACCGGCACCACGCGGGTCGCTGGCACGGTGAACTACACCGGTACCCAGGCCGTGTTTGTGCCCCTGATCAACCTGCTGCCAGGCACGCGCTATACCGCCACCGTCAAGGGCGGTGCGAGCGGCGTGGCCGACTTGTCAGGCAACCGCCTGGCTGCGGATTTTGTCGCCAACTGGACGACCGGCCCAGCGGCTGATCTGACCGCGCCTACGGTGCTGACCACGCTGGCTGACAACGGTGGTGCTGGGGTGCCTATCAACACCAAAATTGGCGTACTTTTCAGCGAGCCAATCGACCCGCTGACCATCACGAACAACAACTTTCAGGTCAGGAACGGCACCACATCCATCCCGGGCAGCCTGTACCCCGTGGGTGAAACGGTGGTCTTCCTGCCGCAGAGCAATCTGACACCCAACACCACCTATACCGTGACGATTGAAGGCGGCCGTGGGGATGTGACGGATCGCGTGGGCAACGCCTTGGCGGGGAACTATGTCTACAGCTTCAAAACCAGTGCCGTGACTGACACCGCTGCGCCGTATGTGATCGCCTCCACCCAAGCCACCGGTGCAACCAATGTGCCACTGAGCGCAAGACCCGGCCTGACGCTGAGTGAGAGCATTGACCCCTTGACCGCTACGACCGCCAATTTTGTGGTCTCCGATGGCACAACACCGGTGCAAGGCTTCGTCTCTTACGGCGGGCTGAATTTGGTTTTCACGCCAAACACATTGCTCAAGCCCAACACGCGTTACACCGTGACCCTCAAAGGCAGCTTGGGTGGTGTCAGTGATCTGAGCGGCAATGCGATGAACGACGACTTCATCATCAGCTGGACTACCGGCACAGCGAACTAAGCCGCGCACCCCCCCCAAAAAAAGAAAAGCCCTGGAAACAGGGCTTTTCTGCTTTGTGGCGCTGTAGTTAGAGCTGTATTTCGTCCGCCCACACATTAAAGCGCTGCAGGGTATTGGGACCAAAGGTGTTGGTCAGTGCCACATCGCAAGCATCGCGCCCACGTGCCATCAGCACACGCCCAATGCGCGGCGTGTTGTTGCGTGCATCAAAGGTGTACCAGCGGTCACCCAAATAGGCCTCAAACCAACCGGCAAAGTCCATGGGGCCGGGCACCGCAGGAATGCGGATATCACCCAGGTAGCCGGTGCAATAACGCGCCGGAATATTCATGCAGCGGCAAAAGGCAATAGCCAGGTGGGCGTAGTCGCGGCACACACCCTGGCCTTCGGCATAGGCCTCCCAGGCGGTGCGGGTGCGCCGCGCGTGGTGATAGCCAAACTCGATGTGCTGGTGCACAAAATCACAAATGGCCTGCACTCGGTCCCAGCCCGTGGGGGAGTTGCCAAACAACTGCCAGGCTACGGCACTGAGTTGGTCTGTTTCGCAGTAGCGGCTGCCTAGCAAGTAGACCAATGTAGCCTCGGGCAAGTGCTCCACAGGTATCTGCTGGGCCCAGGGTTCGTAGGCATCTGGCAAGCCATGGTCGCGCAGCACCGCATCGGCGCGCAATACAAAGCTGCCCGCCGGTGCCACCAAGCGGCTGCACCAGTTGCCAAACGCATCGCGGTAGGCGGTCACCGGCACGGCAGGGCTGGTGATCAGGTAGTCGGGCCGCTGCAGGTCCGAGGCGCGTGAATAGTGAATGTTCAGGGCCAAGATCATCGGCGTGGGTTGGGGAAGGAGATATTCCATCTCAAAACCCACACGCAAGTGCAAGGCGGAGGTGTCTGGGGAAATAGTGTGCATAGCGATCTCAGTGGTGGCGCTGGGCCAAGGAAAGACTGGGCAGAGCGCCCGCTGAATGGCAGGCCGCAAGCGGATCTCTTGCGAACGCAAGTGCCATGTGCGCACTGTAGGCGTGGGCTGTGCTGGCGTCAGTACGCCAACACACGGTGGGATTGCCAGCAAGTCTTAGACTTAGTGCTTTGCTCTGCCGCCATGAAGACCACGCGCACCCTGACCGACAGTTTTGGCACGATTGACGTACCCGAGGGTGTGTTGTGGGGTGCGCAGACGGCGCGCAGCCTGCACTTCTTTGCCATCGGCTCCCAGCGCATGCCGCTGGAGGTTATTCATGCCCTGGCGTGGATCAAGTGGGCCGCTGCCCAGGTGAATGCTGATTTGCAGCTGCTGGACGCCGACACGGCGGGTCATATTGCCAGCGCGGCGCGCCAGGTGGCATCGGGCCACTGGGATGCTGAGTTTCCGCTGTCGGTGTGGCAAACCGGATCGGGCACCCAAAGCAATATGAATGTGAACGAGGTGGTGGCCAGCCTGTGCCTGCAGACGCCGGGACAGCGGCCCGTGCACCCCAATGACGATGTCAACCTGGGCCAGTCATCCAATGACGTGTTCCCATCCGCGATGCACATAGCTGCCACTTTGGGGGTAAGCCACCAGTTGTTGCCCGCGCTCGGCCAGCTTCAGCAATCCCTGCTGGAAAAGGCAGACAGCTTTCACGCAATCATCAAAGTGGGGCGCACCCACCTTCAAGATGCGACCCCGATTCGTTTGGGGCAAGAGTTTGGTGGCTACGCGGCGCAGTTGGCTTTGTGTGAAGGCAGCGTACGGCACGCGCTAAAGGCTGTATCTGCGCTGGCACTGGGCGGCACCGCCGTGGGCACGGGGCTCAATACCCACCCCGAATTTGGGGCGCGGGTGTCGCGTCTGCTCTCCAAACAGTTGGGCGCGCAGTTCTCCCCCGCGTCCAATCTCTTTGCGGCGATGGCGGGCCATGAAGCACTGGTCTTGCTGCACGGCAGTTTGAAAATGCTGGCCATTGCGCTGACCAAGATCGCCAACGATGTGCGCCTGATGGGTAGCGGCCCCCGCGCCGGGCTGGGCGAATTGCAATTGCCTGCGAATGAGCCCGGCAGTTCCATCATGCCGGGCAAGGTGAACCCGACGCAGGTGGAGGCACTCACCATGGTGTGTGCACAAGTCATGGGCCATGATGTGGCGATTGGCATAGCGGCCAGCCAAGGCCAGTTTGAACTCAACACCTACAAACCGCTGATTGCCTTGAATGTGCTGGACAGCATCCGGCTACTGGCAGATGCCATGCAAAGCTTTGATCGCCACTGCATTGCCGGCCTGCAAGCCAATACCCCGCGCATAGAAAGTAATCTGCAGGATTCCCTGATGCTGGTGACGGCATTGGCACCCCACATTGGCTACGACCGCAGCGCCAGTATTGCCAAGCAGGCGCACGCCCAAGGCACGACGCTGCGCGCAGCAGCGCTAGCCTTAGGCTATGTCAGCGCGGAAGACTATGACCTGTGGGTAGACCCCAAGAAGATGCTGGGCTAGGAGTCTGCGCGGCAGAATATTCGTGGCCGTTGCAAAGCCTGAATTTCTCCTCTTCGATGCAATATGAGGTCGCTGACTGCGATTTTCCGGCTTTCCCGTTCAGCTCGGCCTTGTTTGAGGCGT
>NKIK01000084.1 GCA_002256115.1 Burkholderiales bacterium PBB3 | reverse complement strand
GGGTGGCTTTCATCGCCTTGTTGGAGATGATGGGCGGCGTCAAAAGTTACGCTTTTGGTCAAGAGGCAGCGGGTCACGGGATTCCAAGCATTTTATGTGTTTGCAGGCTCAATCGCCATTGTGGATGGGCAAGACAATAGGCGACCGCAGCTTGGGTGTTTTTATCCGTGTGCGGCCCGTCCATGGGTTGAAGAAAATAGTGGTCAAACGTCAATGCTTCAAACTGATCCGGCATGGCCAAAACTTGAGGATAGACGAGCTTTAATTCGTGACCGCTGACTTGCGCCAAGGCAGCATTAGCTTTGGGGCTGACGCAAATCCAGTCGATCCCGTCGGGGGCCGCGATTGTGCCATTGGTCTCCACCGCAATCTCAAAGCCTGCTCGATGGAGGGCAGCGATTAAAGGGGCGTCAAGCTGCAAGAGGGGCTCGCCGCCTGTACAGACGACATAGGGCCAGCCTTGTTGAAGATCAGGCCAGAGCGAGGCTACGGCCTCAGCCAAGGCTTCCGCGGTCTCAAACTTGCCACCACCTTCACCATTGGTACCGACAAAGTCTGTGTCGCAAAACTGGCAGACGGCCTCACTGCGGTCCTGCTCTCGTCCGCTCCACAAGTTGCAGCCGGCAAAGCGCAAAAATACGGCTGGACGGCCAGCTTGAGCCCCCTCGCCTTGCAAGGTGTAAAAGCGTTCTTTCACCATATAGGTCATTGGGCCACACGGACGGCTTGCACAGGCGGGCCCTGATGTTGGGCCTGCCATTGTTGCCATCCAGCAGCCCGCAGCTCGCAGGCAGGACAGGTGCCACAGCCGTAACCCCAGTCGTGCCGCATCGTACGGTCGCCGGCGTAACAGGTATGGGAATGTTCAATGGTCAGATCGATCAAAGCTTGACCACCCAAAGCGAAAGCAAGGTCCCAAGTCTGTGCTTTGGTCAGATACATGAGGGGTGTTGCTAGCTTGAACGATACGTCCATGCCTAAGGATAGGGCTTGCTCCATCGCATCCAAAGTCGCGCGACGACAATCAGGATAGCCAGAAAAGTCCGTCTCGCACATGCCGCCAACCAGAACACCCAGCCCCCGGCGATAAGCCAACGCACCGGCAAAGGTCAGAAAGACCAGATTGCGCCCCGGAACAAAGGTCGTCGGCAGTCCTGAATCTGCCATGGCGATGGCGGTATCACGGGTCAGCGCTGTGTCCGAAATCTGACCCAAAAGCCCGAGATCCAGAAGGTGATCATCGCCCAGCTTGCTTCCCCAGTCGGGCATCGATGCGCGGATCGCATCCAAAATCACCAAGCGTTGGTCCAATTCCACCCGATGCCGCTGGCCGTAATCAAAGCCAATTGTCTCCACGCGCTCGTAACGCGACAGCGCCCACGCCAAACAGGCCGTAGAATCCTGACCGCCTGAGAACAGGACAAGCGCATGTTTGGGCTCAATCACGAGTAAACTTTCACGGAAGCAAAACGGGGGGATGGGCCCGCTCCATAGCCTATTTTCAGCGAAACCGAAACTGCTTGAGCGCAGAAGGTCTATGGAGCTCCAAAGCCAAGCAAGCACAGAGGGCACCAGAGCATTGGTCTTACGCGCTACACAATCAGAAGTGTGTATTTATTTGTTTTATTTGCATTATGAGCCAAATGTCCAAAGTAAATGATCGGCTAATGTCGATTTTTTTAACTAAGCCACAACACTCGTGAGGTATTAGAGAGCATTCGCTATTCCACCCGTATCAAGAAGTTAAGGTGACACTTGAACAGTATCGCAACTTACGTAAAACTGGACTCGGAGACACTTGAAGCGGTCTTGAAGCTCCATGAACGTTATGCAAGCGGGATCGCCGGTGGCAAGCGGGCGTCTTTGAAATTTGTCGACTTTTCAGGGATTGACTTGTCCGGGCGCAATTTAGCCGATGCTGAACTGACCGGATGCGCCTTTGAGAACGCGAAATTGATCAAGACGATCTTTGAGCGCGCTGTGCTTTTTGCCTGTGATTTTCGCAAAGCTGACTTGCGCGGAGCTCGCATGGCCAAAGCCGATATGCGCGGGGCTAATTTGCGCGGGGCAGACCTTTCTCATGCTGACTTGACCCAATCCGACTTCCGCGAAGGCGAAGTTGCTGTGGCAGACAGGAAGAACGGCATGATGGTGGTGAAACACCGGATGCGCCCAGGCGATGCAGAGGGCACCTTATTCGTCGGCGCAACGCTTGATGGCTCGCAATTCAATGGCGTGCAAGCCAAGGGTGCCGACTTCCAAGACTGCTCTATGAAGGGTGCCAAGCTTTCAGGTGCCATTTTAAAAGACTGCAATCTGGCTGGCGCCGATCTCCAAGACGCAGACTTAACCGGCGCTAGACTGGAAGGCGCGCATTTTGAAGATGCTATCCTAACTGGTGTCGCTCTGGGTTATTCCAAGATTGACCCCAAAATGTCGAAGGGCGCTTTGGGCGACCCGAGTGATAGCGCAAAAATCCGCGCCATCCAGCTAGAAAACATGGCCCATGACCACCAAGCTTGGTGGGAAAGCAACGGTAGCGCGGGTAAGCACGCGAAGTTCGATGGCGAAGACCTACGTCCGATGGCCTCCATGTTCAAAGGCATGCGCTTAACCGCTATTTCCGCCGTGAAATGTAACGGGGTTGGCGTGCGGTTTTTGTCGACCCAGTTGCAGGGGGCTAATTTCTCTGAAGCCGACTTACGCGGGGCTTGTTTTGCCGGTGCTGACTTACGCGGGGCAAACTTTGCGGGCGCGCGCTTGAAAAAAGCAGACTTCCGCAACGCCAAACTAAGCCCACTGAGGATCAGTGCGGACAAGACCAAAGCGACCGACTTTACTGGCGCTGAAATGCGCTACGCCAATTTCGACCAAGCCGATATTCGCGAGGCGCTCTTCTATGACGTCGATATGCTGGGGGCGAGCTTCC
>NKIK01000037.1 GCA_002256115.1 Burkholderiales bacterium PBB3 | reverse complement strand
CGTCCTTTTGCGCGTGGCTGAGTTGGCTGAGGTCGGGCAGGCTTTGCATTGTGGGCGATTGTCGCTCACTATTTCATAGCGGGGACGAATTCACGCGTTTATCTTCGACTTGGATCGTTGGGAGCTGAGTAGTTACTGCAGTTGAGTGCCAAATATGCCTTTCAGGCCGTGGATAGTGCGGGAGCAGCTACTAAAGTTGTAGCGTTTCGTTTGCAAACTGTGTTTGACCACGCAACCTTGTGTGGTGCAGGGTCTTTGCTGTAACCAGAACGCGGCGGCACGGAGGAGAACGCTCCGCCGCAGATTTTTTTTGTTTTGGCTCAACTCCGATGAGAGGGCCGAGCTGGTCGCAAATTGCGACCACTCCGAAAAACTCAAGTCTAGGTCAGCGGCACAGCGGCCACCACCATCAGGACTTTGCCAATGATGGCGCAGTTGCCGTCTTCACCACCAGAGGTTGCGGTTGAGCCTGCAAGTCATCAAATGCCAAGGTGACATCAGAGGCCACAGCCAAGATACTGAAAATGTCACTCGCGACACGCCATGCCTTCAATCCATCTTTTTCGGTTGGGGATTTCTCCAGATCGGAGCCGCTGATGCGCCAGGAGTTAACGGGGTCAACGTAACGGCACTTTTTGTCAGAGCCGTCTAGATAGGCTTTTTCAGATAGGCTCACCACATGAAGGTCGTACACGACTTTGTAGAGTTTTCCTTTGTATTCAACTTCAAAGGTAGCTTGATCTTTGCCAAGGTACTGCCCCGTGACGTTCTGTGGAAACTTGAATTTGTCCGGTGCATATTCAAAACTACGGTTATCAACGGTTCCATCCTTGTATTTGTATGGACTCTGACTGTAGTCTCGAATACTCCCTCGCATCGGTGGTTTAACCATACGCACCTTTGCGTCGAAAATCGCATCGCCTTGAATTTTGAGAAATCGAACAAGCGCATGAGCTGGATAGACTTTGTGCCAGTCAGACTCGGGATCTGGCCGCGAGACATCTAAAAGGTTACACGCCCCAAACACTCCTGCGTACCGTATCGGGTTTTCGACACTCGCTGAAGATACATTTCCAGCTCTGGAATCAGTTGCCAAATTAGCCGCAGGCAAGTTGGCTGACGGACTTTTCACACGAACAAGCCGTGGTGCTTGCAAGTCAATGTTGAAGTGATCTCGGTGACCATTCCCAGTTATGTCGTTGACGCCAAGTTCGGTCAACACGCCGCGCATGCGTTGATGCGTTGCTTCTCCTGCAGCACCACCGCCATCGCTGACAACCCTTGAAATCAAGCTGCCCTCTGTCATGCCTTTATCAAACAATGCAGTGGTCTGCAAACTATCTTCCGGCTCATTTTTGTCAGATCGGCGGACTTGTGAATTGGACAACTGAGATAACAATGCCTGCCCGTTAGCCATACTCCAGCGCCAACCTTTGACAGCAATCGTCAGCGGATCAGACAGCCCCGTTGTCACTATGGCCGCTGATATCGGTGCAGCGCTGGTCATGTAGTCGGAGGACAGATATTTTTGGATGGGTAGATCGAAGTTCATACCAAGTCAATGTGATGCATGTCCAGAGTTATAAGTGTTGGCATCGGTTACCACAGTAAAGTGTTTGGTCAGTGTTGGGCGTTTCGCCAGTCGACAAAAGTGCCGCAAACGCCTGCCTCGCACGAGATCAAACATCCAACCGGTGCCATAACGTTCGTTTTTCATTTGCGCTGCCGTTTTGGGTACTGTGCCAATCGGGTAAGTCGTAGCTTGCTTGTTGAGTCATCAGCTGAATTTCCGTTTGTCTACCAACATTCACCCAATTCGGCGTTTTCAAGTATTCGACCGAAACAGTGTATTACCACTGTTTGCAGCGGTGGTGCTGACCACTTTGTCAGTCGGCAAGACCGTTCCGGCGGCTCCAGTGGCCGCGCCGCCCAGGATGGTGCTGCCAAAGGCCGAGGCTAGGGCACCGCCGGTGGCGTAGGTGACGGCGACTGCGGCCACCACCAGGAGGATCTTGCCCAGTCCCCCAAAGAAGCCTCCGCCTCCGCCACTATTGCGCGGCAGGGTGTTCCACAGGGCTTCATTCTTGGCGATCTCACTGTAGCCCGGGGCCCAGTAGCCTATTTCACCATTGGGCCCGGTGATGCCGCCATCTCATAAGGGGTCACACAGCCAGAAGCTGGGGGTGTCGTCGAGTTTTCTGGTGGGCAGGATGAGTACGTCACCGGCTTGGATGTCGGAGTTGTTGGCCCGGCCGTTGGCTTCGGCGATGACGTACCAGAGGTCGCGGTTGCCGTAGGCCAGTTCGGCCAGGCTTTGCAGGGAGTCGCCTGCACGCACGGTGATGACGGCGTTGTCTTTGGAGTCGCGCACCAACACGCGTGGGGCGTCGGATGGGGTGGTGGAGTGCCAAATCGGCTGTTCAGGCCGTGGATAGTGCGGGAGCAGCTACTAAAGTTGTAGCGTTTAGCCTGCAAACTACGCTTGACCACGGCAATGAGCACGGCTGTAGTTACTACCGAGCCAGCAGTACACAGCAGTACACAGCAGTACACAGCATTGCACTGAGCATTGCCGCGCTGCGCGGCCAGCACCGCAAATACCTGCCCTATGTTTTCACCGAGCACGGAGCCATCATGGCAGCTATGGTGCTCAACAGCCCACACGCGGTGGAGGTGTCGGTCTACGTGGTGCGCGCCTTTGTGCGCCTGCGTGAGTCGGCTGTGCTACATAAGGACCTCGCTGATCGGTTGACCAGTTTGGAGGAAAAGACCGAAGCGCTGGCCATGTCGCATGACACTTTTTTGCAGCCTGGTGCCTGCTGCAAGACCCTGCTTTATCATCTCAAGCATGAACACGGCGGCTTCGAATATCAAGTTATGGATTTCAGGAGCTAAATCCGGCAAGATCACTCCAAACAATGCCGCTTTGGCGGTTGAAGTTTTGAATATGGCAGAGATGCTAGAAGGTTTCGCGAAGCGCCTACGTGAGCTGCACACGCAGAAGGATTTGTCACAGACCGAGCTAAGCAAGCTGGCGGGTTTGCACTGCACGCATATCGGGTGCGGTGAGCGCGGTGCCTTTCTGACCAAGAAAAATTTGAGGGCATTGGCGCGATGAGGGTAGCCAAAGGAATACGTACATGAGTGGCTCTGTTCAACTCGACACCACATGGGACCCCGTCAAGGCGCAGTCCAATGCCGCCAAGCATGGGGTTACGTTCGTGCAGGCGGCCACGGTGCTGCTCGATGCCCTTGCGTTGACCGCGTTCGACGCCGCGCATAGCCAAACTGAGGAGCGTTGGTTTACCTTGGGTAATTCCGGCGATGGCAAGCTGCTGGCGGTGTCGCACACCTACCAGCACACCGGGCCTGTCCATGTACGCTGGCCGCGCTGGCCAGCGCCAAGGGGGTGGACTTCTCGGCGCTGATCAATGATTTGCTCAGGAAGGATATTGAGCTGATCGAGATGGCGCGCTAATAAGCGAGACCCAGCCGGCCAAAGCTGGACTGCTGTGCAGTCTGCAGCCGGTGCACATTTAATTGTTTCAGGTGACAAGCACTTGCACAGCCTAAGAGGTACTTATGAAGGCATACGCATTGCTTCGCCTGCAGAGGCAGCAATGATCGGCGCTGCGCTCTAAAGCATGAAGGCCACTGCGGCCTTTCTGCAGCGATGCTGCCCCCTTCCAGGTGATTCGCGGCTTGAGGGTGATGGTGGATGTGGACTTGGCTGCGCTGTACGGCGTGGAAACCAAGCGACTCAATGAGCAAGTCAAACGCAACCGGGAACGCTTCCCCGCAGATTTCTTGTTTCAGCTCAACGCGACGGAGAAAGCCGAGGTGGTCGCAAATTGCGACCACCTCCAAAAGCTCAAATTCTCTAAATCGCTGCCCTATGCGTTTACGGAACATGGGGCCATTCAGGCGGCCAATGTTCTGGCGTCAAGCCAAGCGGTGGAGATGGGGATTTATGTCGTTCGCGCGTTTGTGCATTTGCGTGAAGCGTTGTCCACCAATGCGGATGTGGCCAAGCGACTGGCCGAGCTAGAGATAAAGACGGAGAGTCTGGAGCTGTCGCACGATAGCTTTAGCCGCAATACCCGGCTGCAACTGCGCCAACTGCTGGACGCGGTGCGTGAGCTGACCACGCCACCCGACCCTCCGAGGCGGCCTATTGGATTTGTAACGCAGGACGACAAGCCCACTAAGCCCAAGGCCACCGGGGCAAAGGCGGCTGGTAAGAAGGCGTAGCGTGCGCCCTTGGTATATCCAGTTGAAGTCTTTTTGTACGCCATCGGCGATGTTGACGGCTTGAGTCGAATTTAAGCCAAATCAGCCGTTCAGCCCGTGGATAGTGCGGGAGCAGCTACTAAATCTGTAGCGAATTGGCGATCCTTAGCCCTGCAAACTTCGTGGATCACAATGGAGTCCTCAATCGACCCACCAGGCGTAACATGACTATTTTCAAAAACCTACGCACTGTGGCGTGCTGCCTGGCAGCGGCCGTACTCAGCCTGGCCTTGGCCCCTGCGGCGCAGGCATCTACCCCGGCGGTAGCTGCGGGCAGTGCCCACAGCGTGCTGCTCAAAACCGATGGCAGCGTGTGGGCCTGGGGCCGCAATGGTCTGGGGCAGGTGGGTGATGGCACCGGGCTTGTGCGCAGCGCGCCCGTGCTGATTGGCAATGGCGTGATTGCCATCGCGGCAGGTGGTGACAGCAGCTTTGCGCTGCGCGCTGACGGTAGCTTGTGGGCTTGGGGCGACAACCAGTTGGGGCAACTGGGCGATGGTACGAACCAAAATCGCACGAGCCCGGTGCGCATTGGTGGTGGGTACCAATCTGTTTCTACCAACGGCAAGACCACATTTGCCACCAGGCGCGATGGCAGCCAATGGGCCTGGGGACAAAACGATGTGGGGCAGCTGGGGCAGCCGGGTGATACCAGCAAGACCAACCAGCCTTCCCCCGTAGCTGCGGGGCGTTTTTACGCAGCAGCGTCTAGTGGGGTGTGCCACGGCGCTGGCGTTACGCCGCAGGGCAGCTTGTGGACGTGGGGTTGCAGTTCGCGTTTTGTGGGCGGCACGGCCGGGCATTTCATATTGGGGCAGCGCGGCAATGGGCATGTGAATGCCAACGGCCTGAACGACCCGAACCCGCCCGATCCAGCCCCGGCCTTGTTGGCCGAAGGCTACCGCACGGTGTCTACGGGTGTGCACTACAACTTGGCGTTGAAGGCTGATGGTTCCTTGTGGATTTTTGGCAGCGGGGATTTCCGTGATGTGGTGGCTTTCATGAGCCTGGTACCCCTGCAAGTGGGGGAGGGCTACGCCGTGGCCGCGCAGGGCTCGCACTTCAGCGCGGGCCTGAAGACGGACGGTAGTTTGTGGACCTGGGGTTTGAACGACGTGGGCCAGTTGGCCGACGGCGGCGTTGGCAATACCACCTGCAATTTTGGCGAAGTGTTTGCATTCGATATCGTGGCCTGCAGACCGCAGCCAGCGCAAGTGGGCAGTGGCTACGCGGCTATGGCCGTGGGCAGCAAACACGGCCTGGCCCTGGGGCGGGATGGCTCGGTCTGGTCTTGGGGTGGCAATGATGAAGGGCAACTCGGCAACGGCACCCTAACGCCGCAAAAAGTGGCGGTTGCGCTGAGTATTCAGGCGGGCTCGCCCGTGCTGGGGCCGCGGTTGATGCGCGTGGTGCCGGTTGCCGATGCCAATACCTTGGCCGCCGCACCTTTCTTTGACGCCAACTACTACATGCTGCGCAACCCCGATGTGGCGAAAGCCTCTGGGGGCGACGCGACGGCTGCCCGCGCCCACTGGTTGCAAAGCGGAAGCGCCGAGCTGCGCGAGTCCTCGGTGTTGTTTGACGCGCAGTGGTATTTGCAAAACAACGCCGATGTGGCTGCTGCCCTGGGCCATGACGGCGTGGGGGCGGCTTTGCATTACCGGGATTGGGGCATTACCGAGGCGCGCGATGCCAGCCCCGCGTTTTCCTTAGGGCTGTACCAGTCTGCCAACCCCGACCTGGTGGCTGCCTTTGGTGAAAACCGGCGTTTGTACCAGCAGCACTACTTGGCGTTTGGGGTGTCAGAGTGCCGCCGAGCTTCGCGTTACTTTGATGCCCGCTACTACCTGCGCACCCATGCCGATGTGGCTGCTGCGGTGGGCAACTCCTGCGCCGGGGCGCTGATCCATTGGCTGAACAATGGCCGGGCAGAAGGGCGCGTAGCGGTACAAGATGCCGCGCCGCTGTACCCGCGCTAACGGCGGTGTCAACCATCGCCTTAACTGCGGCTTGAGGTTTGCGCGAGCCCTTCCGAGCTACTGCCAAATTCATTGAATATCACATCAGTATGCACGCAGCAGACTGTGCGATATTTGCCCGCAAGCCTTATTGCTTGGCACCCAGCGCCAGCGCGGCATGGCGTTGGGCCAAAAGTTCTTCGGGCGCAGGAAGGTCTTGGGTGTGCCAACCGGCCATGTGCTGCAGGCTCACATTCAAGAGCGCGGTGATCCACTCGGGGTCATCGTTCAGGCAGGGTATGTAATGAAAGACCTTGCCCCCGGCGTGCAGAAACGCCTCGCGGGCCTCCATGTTGATTTCTTCCAGGGTTTCCAGGCAGTCGCTGGTGAAGCCGGGGCAGATGACATCCACCCGCCCCACGCCTGCCTGGCCCATCGCGATCAGGGTCGGCTCGGTATAGGGCTCTAGCCACTTGGCGCGGCCCAGCCGAGATTGGAAAGTGACTTTGTACTGGTCCTTGCCCAGGCCCAGCTCTTGGGCCAACAGGCGCGCGGTTTTAAAGCATTCGCAGTGGTAGGGGTCGCCCAGGTGCAAGGTGCGCTCGGGTACGCCATGAAAGCTCATCACCAACTGGTCTGGGCGGCCCTCTTTCATCCAATGGCGGCGCACGCTGGCCGCCAACGCAAAGATGTAGGCTGGGTTGTCGTGGTAGTGGTTGACGAAGCGAAACTCAGGCAATGCGCGGCAATTTTTGGCCCAGGCATAGACGGCATCAAACACACTGGCGGTGGTGGTGCCTGAATACTGCGGGTAGGCCGGAACGATCAGGATACGGGTCACGCCCTCGGCCTTGAGCGCATCTAGCTGCGAGGCGATAGAGGTGCTGCCATAGCGCATGGCCCAGCGCACTTTCACCTGGTGGTTGCGTTGGCCCAGCCAGCCCTGCAGCAATTTGGATTGGCGCTCCGTCCACAACTTCAGGGGTGAGCCCTCTGGCGTCCAGATACTGGCGTACTTGGCCGCAGACTTGGCGGGCCGGAACCGCAAAATAATCCCGTGCAAGATGATCATCCACAGAAGTCGCGGAATCTCCACCACCCGGTGGTCGCTTAAAAACTCCGCCAGGTAGCGGCGTACGGCTTTGGGCGTGGGGGCGTCCGGGGTGCCCAGGTTGCAAAACAAGACGGCGGTGCGGGGGGCGCTGCCGTGGGTGTAGGTGGGTTCTTTGGAAAAAGGCATGCCGCATTGTCCCGCAGCGCCCCTGACCTTGCGCTGCAGTGCGAATAGGGTTTTTTGGCACCGCATAATGGCGATCTTATGAACAGCCCCAACCTTGTGCCACCAGCCCAGCCGCCGCAGGATCTTCCCTTGCCCGCCAGCGAAGTCCGGTTTCGGGCATTGATCGAGTTGACATCAGACTGGTACTGGGAGCAGGACGCGCAGTACCGGTTTGTGCACGTCAGCGACACCATTCCATCGAGTTTTCGGCTCAAAGCCACGGACTTCATCGGCCACGCCAGTTGGGAGCTGCCCCATGCGGGTGTGACACAAGACCAATGGATGAGTTTGCGTGCCTTGTTGGATGCGCGCCATGCCTTCCACGAATTTGAAATGCAACGCCCCGCCAAAGATGGCGGCTGGGTCTGGATATCGGTCAGTGGCGTTCCCACCATGGACGCGCAAGGCGCATTCAAGGGCTACTGCGGTGTGGGGCGCGACATTACCCAGCGCAAGCTGGCAGAGCAGCACTTGCGCGACAGCCAAAACCAGTACCAGGAGCTGGTGCAATGGGCACCGTTGGGGCTGTGTGTGCACCACAACGGGCGTATCGTTTACGTGAACCCAGCCGCCATGCGGATGTGGGGCGCAGCCACGGCCACAGAGCTGCAGGGCACGCGCTTTCAGTCGCGGATTCACCCCCAGTTTTTGCAATCGGAGGGCGCACGCATTCAGGCCATTGTGGACAAGGGGCAGCACGCACCCGTGCGCCAAGCCAAGTATTTGCGGGTAGACGATAGGGCCATCGATGTAGAGACCCAGGGCATGCCGATTGTGTATGGCGGTGCGCCAGCCGTGCTGATCAGTTTTCAGGACATCAGCGCCCGCAAGCAGACTGAAACCACGCTGCGCGACAGCGAGGACCGCTTCCGCATCCTGACCCAGTTATCGTCTGACTGGTATTGGGAGCAGGACGTGCAGCATCGCTTTGTGATGCTGAGTGGTGCCGTCACTGCCAGCACGGGCCTTAGCACGCTGGACTGCATTGGCAAAACGCATTGGGAACTGCCCAGCCTGAATTTGACGCAGCAGGATTGGGCGCGGCACCGCCAGGTGCTGGAGTCGCACCAGGAGTTTCGGGATTTGGAGATTCGCTGGCCCGACGCGGCGGGCCGTATGCATTGGTCTTCAGTCAGCGGCGCGCCGATGTTCAGTGCCACCGGGGTGTTTCGCGGTTACCGGGGTGTGGGGCGGGATGTGACGGCTCAAAAGCTGGCCGCCGAGCAAATCCACCGCCTGGCTTTTTATGACGCGTTGACCGGTTTGCCCAATCGCAGGCTGCTGCAAGAGCAACTAAAAAAGACACTGCAGCTCAATAGCCGCCACCGCCTGCGCGGCGCGCTGCTGTTCATTGATCTGGACAACTTCAAAACCCTGAATGACACGCTGGGCCATGACGTGGGCGATGTGCTGCTGCAGCAAGTGGCGGGGCGGCTGGGCACCTGCGTGCGCGAGACCGACACCGTGGCCCGCTTGGGCGGGGATGAGTTTGTGGTGGTGCTGGATGATTTGAGCGAAGACGCGCTGGATGCGGCTTCGCAAGCCGAAGCCATCGGCAAGAAGATTCTCTCTACGCTGAATGCGCCTTACCGGCTGGCCGGGCGTGAGCACCGCAGCTCGCCCAGTATCGGCATCACGCTGATGGGGGAATCGGTGCAGAGCGTGGACGATCTGCTCAAGCAAGCGGATTTGGCCATGTACCAGGCCAAAGCGGCGGGCCGCAATACGCTACGTTTTTTTGATGTGGCGATGCAGTCTGAAGTGGACAGCCGCGTGGCCATGGAATCTGACCTGCGCGATGGGCTGCAGGGCGGGGAAGAGCTGGAGCTGCACTTTCAGCCCATGGTGGATGTACAGGGCCGCATCATCGGGGCCGAAGCCCTGGTGCGCTGGCAGCAGCCAGAGCGCGGCTTGGTCATGCCTGCCGATTTCATTCCACTGGCAGAAACGACTGGCTTGATTTTGCCGCTGGGCAAGTGGGTGTTGAACACGGCCTGTAACCAGTTAGCGCTGTGGGCCCAAGACCCGCGCATGGCGCATTTGACGCTGGCGGTGAATGTGAGCGCGCGTGAGCTGCGCGAGCCGGATTTTGTGGCCCAGGTGGCCAAAGCCCTGCAGCGCTCCGGGGCATCGGCGCAGCGCCTGCGCCTGGAGCTGACCGAGACCGTGCTGGTGCACCACGTAGAAGACATCATCGTCAAGATGGGCGAACTGCGGCAACTGGGCGTGGGCTTCTCGCTGGACGACTTTGGCACGGGCTATTCGTCTTTGAGCTACTTGAAGCAACTCCCGCTGGATTTGCTCAAAATCGACCATTCCTTTGTGCGCGATGTGCTGAACGACCCCAACGATGCGGCCATTGCCCGCACGATTGTGGGCCTGGGTAAAAGCCTGGGCTTGTCGGTGGTGGCCGAGGGGGTTGAGACCCAGGCGCAGCGGGATTTTCTGGCCGATATCGGTTGCTTTATCTACCAGGGCTTCTTGTTCGCCGACCCCATGCCCATTGAAGATTTCAACGCCTTTGTGATCCAGGCTTAACGCCGCCCGCGTGGCACCAGCTCCGTTCAGTGGGCCGGGCGCAGTTTCAGCCGGCTTTGCGTATTGGCTTTGACATCTTCGGCGTCCAGATGCTGTGGCACGTAGTAGCCCGCTACATAGCGGTCGGTTTGGTCGCGGTAGTGGTCATCCGGCCACACGCCGCTTTGGCCTAGTGGGTTAATGCCCTGGGCTAGGCCGGGGTTGGCAAAATCAATAACCCGGCGGGTAGACGGGCCGGCATTCACCGCCCAGGGTGCCGGGCCGATAAAGGCCGACAGGTTGTTGGGCGTTTCGCGCGCGCCAGGCACGGCAAAGGGGCCGACATTGAAGATACGGTCCAGCGGTTTTTGCATCCCCAGCGGATGCACCTGCGTCAGGGTATGGGCGCGGCCCCAGTTCCACTGGGTGAGGTCTTTGCCATACAGCGACTCTAAATGGCGCAGCGTGCTCACCCAGGCTTTGCGCATGGTTTCAAATCGGCTTTCTACCTCTTTGGTGTTGACGTCATCCCACCAGGGCGACTTGGCATCTGCGGCCAGCAGGGGCAGCGCGCTGTCCAAGGCGCGGGTGCGTAGCAGGTGGTTGAACTGTTCTTCGCCCAGCTCGTCGGCCATCGCGCCCTTGGCCATTTCATACAACAATTGACTGAAGAGCAGCGGCGCGATGCCACTGGTGGTGTAGTTGCCATCCCATTGCTCTAGAGGTTCTAAAAAGGCTTTCTCATAAGGGTCGGTGGTGACGGCTTTTAGCACTGGCATCAGGTCCACCAAAATGCGCGGCCCATAGCCATTGCCCACATCCAATTGCAGGGCCTGGGCACCCGCCACATCCCAGCGGCGGTCGGGGTTGCGCAGTTGTTGGTCTAGCCGCTCAGCCCGGTCGGCCAGGTTGTAGTAGCCGGGCACGGGCACGCCACTGCTCGGTTTGGGCTGGTGGTTGGCCGACATGATGTAGCCGCGCGCCGGGTTCTCTTCCTGGGGGTTGAAGGCGAAGTTGTAAAACCCCAGCTTGTCGGACTCGGGTTTGCTGCCATCCAGAATGAAGCTGGGGTTGACGCCTGCCGGGCGGATCGGCAGTTTGGCAGAGGCCCACCAGGCAATGTCACCCTGGGTGTTGGCCCAGACCACGTTCAGGCCCGGCGCGTGGATATTTTCTGCCGCGCTGCGCGCCTTGGCCCGGGTGTCAGCCCGGTTGAGGGCATAAAAGGCGTCTAGCACCGGGTTTTCTGTCTCCAGAAAAGCCCACCACATGGCCACGGGTGTCTGGGCCAAAGGCGTGGCAAATGCATCGGTGACGATGGGTCCGTGCGGCGAGCGGCGTAGGGCCAGCGTGATCGGCTCGGCACCTTTGACGGCAATGGTCTCGCTGCGGGTTTCCAAGTTGACCCAGTTGCCTTGGTACCAGACTTGGTTGGGGTTCTCGGGGTTGACCTTCTCGGCAATCAAGTCGATGTCGTCGTTTTGGAACATGGTGAGCGTCCAGCCAAAGCTCTGGTTGTGGCCCAGCAGGGCCAGCGGATTGAGCGCTTGGTGGTGGCCATACAGCTCAAAGCCGGGTGCCGACAAATGCGCCTCGTACCACACCGAAGGCGCAGAAAAAGCGATGTGCGGATCGCCCGCCAGCAGGGGCTTACCGCTGGTGGTGCGGCGGCCACTGATGGCCCAGGCATTGCTACCTTCAAACCGCGCTATGCCAGCTACATCCAGAGCAGCATCGCTGGCCTGGGCCAAGCGGGCCAGCGTGGAATGGTCCACAGAGTTCAGGGCCGTAGTGCTGATCACCCCTTGCGGGTGCCAGTCCAGATCAAAAGCGCGCAGGTAGTCGGGGCCTAGCTTGTCGCGGATGAAAGTCATGACCGGCTCGGTTTTGAACGCGGCGGCAAAGCTATAGGCCAAATAGCCGGACACGGCCAGCGTGTCTTGCGGCGTGAAGTCGCGCTTGGGTATGCCCAGCACATCAAACTCCAGTGGGGCCGGGTGGCTGGCCTGAAACTGGTTCACGCCATCCAGATACGCCAACAGCGCCAGGCTCGGTGGGGTTGTCATGTCCATCTTGGCTGCGGCGGCCTTGGCATGGTGGCGCAGCCCCAGCGTGCGAAACAGGCGGTCGGTGTCTACCAGTTTGGGGCCGAGTATCTCGGCCAGCTCACCGTTGGCCAGGCGGCGCACCATTTCCATTTGAAACAAGCGGTCTTGGGCGTGCACATAGCCCAGGGCGCGGTACATGTCGTCTTCATTTTTGGCACGGATATGGGGTACGCCGCGTTCGTCAAACGAGACAAACACCGGCTCCGACAGGTTTTCGATATCCACCACACCGCTGCGCACGGGTTGTTTGGTGTGGATATACCAAGCGGCTGCGCCACCGGCGGCCAGCAGGCTTGTGGTTACCAGCCCGGCGAGCCACTTCAAAGCGATATGCATGACAAAAATCTCCGGTGAATGCCGATCATGGTAACGAGCCGGCTGCGGCTATGCCACTGCGCACCGCGCCCTCTAGCGTAGCGGGGTAGGGGCCTTGCACGTAGTCGCCCGCAGCCAATAGCCCAGGGGCAATACGCTGCGGCGGGCGCTGCAGCCCCGGCGTGCAGGCAAAGGTGGCGCGCTTTTCCACCACCGTTTGTACTAGCTGCAAAGGCCCGAGATTCAGGCTTTGCAACTGGTGTGCCGCCTGCGCCAGCACCTGGGTTTGTATGTCATCCCGGCTGCCCTGGCTGGCGCTGACCACAAAGGCCAGCAGCCCGCTGGGCCCACCAAGCTGCCCTCGGTCAAACACAAACTGCGCTGGCATCTCTGGCGTGCAGCGCAGTGCCAGCATAGGACGGGGCAGGCGCGCTTCAGGGCCAAAGGCATACACCGTGGCGATGGCCTCAAAGCGCAAGGCGGCGGTGGTTGCAGACCAGGCCCGAAGTGTATTTGCTATGGAATCAGGAGCTGCTCCCGCACTATCCATGAGCGCTGCAGCCGAATTGGATGCTGAAGTAGCCCATATGACGGCATCAAATGCTTCGTGGTTGACCAACCAATGCGGGGCTTGCCAGCGGAGGGCCTCTACCCGGCAGGCGGTACGCAGGGCGCCACGGCCGGAGTTGACTAAGGCCTGTACTGCTGCATGCGGGAATAAGGTGCTGAGGTCAGTGGTCGGCAGCAGTAAGTTAGAGCCGCCGCGAATGCCGAACAAGGCGTCCTTTAGTACCCGCAAAAACACCTGTCCGCTGGCTTGCGCGGCCGGAGTGTTGAGTGCAGATACGCACAGCGGTTCGATCAGCTCTTGCTGAACGCGTGGGCTCACCGCCGCACACAAGTCTTGTACCGATACCTGGGGCGCGCAGCGAAAACGCCGCAGTTGCCATCCTGTAGCGGCGGATAGCAAAGACCAGCGATCCCGCAGCGTCCAGCCCCGCGCGGTGCAGATCGCTGCCAGCGCATCCAGCGGTGCGGGCCAGTGGGCCGCCCAATCGGGTGTTTGCAAACCCGAACCGTCGACAAAAGGCATAGACAGCGCCTGGCGCAGCATCAATGCCTCAGGCTTGAGGCCGACTTCGCGCATGAGTTGCAGGGTGTCGGTGTAGGCACCAATCAGAATATGCTGGCCGTTGTCCAGTACCACCGGGCTACCATCTGGCAAAATGCCATTGAGGGCTCTAGCCCGCCCCCCAATTGCGTGAGCAGCTTCGAAAACAATAGCATCATGCCCCGCTTTGACGGCAGTCACGGCGGCCGCCAGCCCGGCCCAGCCAGCGCCTACGATGGCGACTTTCACAGCCTGCCCAGGGCTTGTACCTTCCAAGCCAGCCACATCTTGCGAAACGGCGTGAGGCGCACGCGCTGGCTCAGCACCTGAAAATGGTCCGCTTCAATTTCGCGTAAGAGCGCGCGGTAAATACTGGCCATCATCAGGCCGGGCTTCTGGGCGCGGCGGTCTTCGGCAGGCAGCAGAGACAGGGCCTCGTCGTACAGGCCGTGCGCGCGCTGGGCCTGAAACTGCATCAGCGCCACAAAACGGTCGGAGTAGACGCGGTTCAAAATCTCGTGCGCCTTCACATCAAACTGCTGCAGCTCGTTCACCGGCAGGTAAATGCGCCCGCGCAGTGCGTCTTCGCCCACATCGCGGATGATGTTGGTGAGCTGCAGCGCCTGGCCCAGCTTGTGGGCGTAGGCGGTGGTTTGCGGCTGGGTCTGGCCGAAGATGCGCGCGGCCACCTCGCCCACCTCGCCCGCCACCAGGTGGCAGTAGCGCTGCAGGCCGGGATAGTCCAGGTAACGGGTTTGCTCCAGGTCCATTTGGCAGCCGTCAATGATGGCCTGAAGGTGGCGTTGCTCGATACCAAACTCGGCGCTCAATGGCATCAGCGCCAGCATCACCGGGTGGCTGGGCTGCCCAGCAAAGGACTTGGCCACCTCACTGCGCCACCAGGCCAGCTTGGTAGCCGCCACGCCCGCATCCACCATATCGTCCACCACGTCATCCACTTCCCGGCAAAAGGCATAAAAAGCGGTAATGGCCGCGCGCCGGGGCTGGGGCAAAAACAGGAAGGCGTAATAAAAGCTGCTGCCCGAGGCTGCGGCTTTTTCTTGTACGTAGTCGGCAGGATTCATGACCACGATTGTTACATCGTCTTGAACCCGGTTTGGCTCGGGCTTCACCTTAGCTGCGCAGAGAGGCTGGACGAAATGCGATCAGGTGTAACGATCTGAGCTCCGGCTATTGCATATTCCGGGAATGTCACTGAATTCGGTCTGGAAAGTGACGGGTAACGGACTCAGTGCTGCGCTACGCTCACGACTGGCTCATAGAGGCCTAAAGTTGACTTCTCTACCGCTTCAAAGCGGACATACAAATACAACTTCAACGTGTAAGTTACCAGCGACCACGTGATGGTGCGACCAAGGGGAGCTGACGCCCGTGGGCATCCGTATTAAAGGGCGTTCTAGCCCACATCGCCGCACTATCATCTGGACGTCATCAACTTGGCGCGTGACTCATAGCCGCGCTTAAACTTCCAGGTTGTCCCCTCGCGCCGCATCACCACAAAATACGAGGTGGTTTCGTCTTCAATATGCGAGAACCCCTGCGAGTCGCGGCCTTCATGCTTGCGCACAGTGCACCATACCCACACTATCGAATCACGTTGAGGCGTCACTCGTGGCTCGCCCACTGAAAAATTCGTACAAGTGGGTGTGGGCCACTGCTTAAGCCACTCTCTCGTGCCTTCGATGGCTGCTTGGCGAATGACTTCGGCGTCGATCTTTGCAGGCACTTCCGATGCGTCATACAACTTGCTGAACCAACGGCTGTCAGCCTCCGGAAGCCAACGACCTGCAATTGCTTCAGGTAGCACTTTAGATGCCCAGGCAAGCGATGGAACTAGAAACAGTATGAAAATCAAATGCTTCATGAGGGCTAACCTTAGGTATGGCCTATAGCAACCGTGACGGGTACCAAAAGGCTGATCGTGCAAAGAATCTGGCGGTGGAGTATGAGACGAAGCTATCCTGCTGGAACACTAACGTGAATGACTGTTTCCGCTTAGGTTTATACGACGCCCGCCCTTTGATGCGTTCGCGCTACCATTGGTCCGCCATTGCGGGTGGGCGTCCTACAAACCAAAGCGGAAGGCGTCTCAACTACACGAATAGAAACTCTTCTTTCGCTTGCCAATGAGGATGTTAACGAGAGGGCAAGCGTATGCGCTTCCAACCTAACTTCAACCCACCGCCCCCTGCGGCTCCATCGCCGCCTTGTACACACTGTTCTTGGGCGCAGCCATCAGGCGCCGCACCAGCGGCTCAAACGTGCTCAACGGAAATGTCTCGGTTTTGGGGTCGAACGCCGGGTTGTCATAGAGCGCGATGAACTCCGCTGTGCGCTCGTAGTGCGGGCTGGCAGCAAACATATCGCGCATGTCCCGGTTCATGCCAATGTGGTGAAAGAAGTTGTAGCCCTGAAAGATGCCGTGGTTTTGGATCATCCAGTGGTTGGCATCGCTGACAAAGGGCTTGAGGATGGCCGCCGCAATGTCCGGGTGGTTGAAGCTGCCCAGGGTGTCGCCAATGTCGTGCAACAGGGCGCAGACGATGTATTCCTCATCGCGCCCGGCTTTCATCGCCAGGGTTGCGGTTTGCAGGCTGTGCGTGAGCCGGTCCACCGGGAAGCCGCCGTAGTCGCCATCCAGCAGCTGCAGGTGCGCAAGAACACGGTCCGGCAATCCCCGCGCCATCTTCATGGCCTCTGGCACGATCAGCACCCAGTCCTCCTGGGTGCTCTGGTCCATCCGGGTGAATTGCGCTCTGTCGTTCATGGGGACTTCCTTGGGTATGGCTGAAACTATAGTTCAGCGAACCAAGGGCTGGCGCAGTGGCTGTCGCTCAAGTGCCAGGTGCGCTGGCACGGGCACGGGCATACGCCCTAGAACTTCATTTTCACCCCGGTGCCCACTGCCCAAGCCGTGGTGCGGTCGTTGGGGTCGAGTGTTTGCGGCCAAAAGTGGCCGAGCACAATTTCACCAATCAAGCGGTTGTGAAGGACTGGCTGTTCCCAGCGCGCCTGCACTCCATAGTCAGTGAGGGGCAGTCCTGTATTTTGCTTGGCACTCGCCAGCAGTTCCAGTGACAGTAGCCGTTGTGAACCAAATGATTTGAAAATTCCCAAACTGCTGTTCCATTCGGCATTGGTATCGTTTTGTGTCACGTCCACAACGTTCAACCAGCGGCCCACTAATGTGGGGGAAAACTGGCGCTGGTAGGACACAACTGACGATGACCCAACGCCATCTGCCTGTGTCACGTAAATGGTTTGACTAAATTCAGCGGACTCGTCAGCTGCAAGCTTCCATTCCTTGCGATAGCGCCCCTGTGCATAGAGTTTTAACCCGCCTTGAAAGCCAATTCGGGCATCGAAAGAATCACTAAAGCTGCGTCCTAGACCTGCAAAGAATGAAGTGTCTAATGTTGAATTGGGTTGTAACAAGCGTTGCTTATTGGAGAAAACTGCGGGCCTATCAGAGACTACGCCAGCGTTGTTGTCTCGACCAGTGAACAGGTAAGTCTTTTCTTCTAGATTCGGCAGCTTGAAGCGCGCATTAAAGGTCACTGAATAGTCCGTCTTTTGGTCCTGTCGGCTGTAAAACTTGACATTCAACTCGCCATCGTTGACCTGACCACCTTCGCTGAAGGGCTTGTTTCCAAACCAGCTATCCACTCCACTGGCCAGCCAAACGGCTGCGGAGCGCGTAGCCTCGCGCGCGGCCTCAACGGATGCTTCTACGTCCACCTTTTGGGTTGCGGGAGTTGGATCGGGAGCCCCTTGTGCCGCCACGCCAGATGCGAAAGTCAAACATGCAAGCGCCACCAAACTACAGGTTGTCGAGGTGCGGTTCAGAAAGTGGGGCATGGGACGATCAGTCATGGAAATGGGCTTGTGTTGGGTTGAAATATCAGGCTATCGGTGTGTCTGTTGGTACTGAGTCTAGTGTCGTGAAAGCCAGCTTCACGAAGCCGCGCAAATCAGTCGTTTCAAACTGTAGCGGCTATGGCCTCGCTTCAAAGAAGTCTGGCCCATTTACCCCAATAGCACTGTGCAATGGCGCACAGAAGCAAGCACTACATCCATAGCGCTCGCCAAACCATCACCACGTAGTCCCACTTGCGCAGCGTGGGGCGCTGCGTCAGCGTGGCGTAGTTCAGCGCCGCCATGCGGTCCAGAATGCGCAGGCCGCCCTGTACCACCAGGCGCAGCTCCCAGCCTGCCCGGCCCGGCACTTGGTGCACTAATTTAGAGCCAAATAGCATCAGGGCCCGCGCAGAATGTGCGAGAGCAGCTATCAATTGTGTAGCGTTTTGCGGTTGCTGGCCGGTTCGCACTGCGGTTTGCAGGTCGGCCTGACTCAGTCCCCACTGCGCCAGTGCGTCTGCGGGCAGGTAGTAACGTCCGCGCGGCAAATCCACACTCAGGTCTTGCCAAAAGTTGATCAGTTGCAAGGCCGAGCAAATGGCATCGCTGCGCTGCAGGGCCTGCGCGTCGTTCACGCCATACAGGTGTAAAAGCAGGCGGCCCACCGGGTTGGCGGAGCGGCGACAGTAGTCCAGCAGCTCGGCGTCGTTGGCGTAGCCCGAGCCCTCCGCTGTCTTGCGGGTGTCTTGCACAAAGGCGTCTATCAGGTCGTCCAGCAACTGCACAGGCAATTGGTGTTGGCGGATGGTGGCGGCTAGCGGCGCAAAGACTTGGGGCCAGCGAGTACTGGTAGGGCTGCCCTCGGCGGCGGCGTGCAGGTCCGTCCGGTAAGCCGCCAAATCCACCAAGCGCTGGTCTGCCGAGGCGTCACCTTCATCCGCAATGTCGTCTGCCGTACGGGCAAAGTGGTAGATGGCTGCAATCGGCGCGCGCAAGTGGGCTGGGCACAAGAAGGACGCGACCGGAAAATTCTCGTAGTGGGCGATGGGCGCCGGGCTGGCCGCAGCCACAGGGGAGGGGGATTGCATGCGCTGATTTTGCCTGCTGCACAACACCGGTTTGCGCGCTTTGTCCGTGCGCTAAAGCGCTTTGCAACTTGCTTTCGCTTGACAAAACTCAGTAGTTACCCTAAATTACTAACCAGCCAGTCATTAGCTGGAATGTTTGATGCCCATCAACCCCTGTCGCTATGAGTTCTCCCATGACCCACAAGTTCACCCCCACGGCGGCCATTCTGGCCACAGCATTGCTCCTAGCCGCATGCTCCAAACCGGCCCCGCCTGAAGAGCCCATCCGCGCCGTCAAGGTCACTACCGTGGGCTTGGACAGTATCAAATCGGGTGCGGAATTTGCCGGTGAAGTGCGGCCCCGCGTCGAATCGCGTTTGGGCTTTCGGGTAGCGGGCAAGATTGTGCGCCGCCAGGCCGAGCTGGGCAAACGCGTCAAAGCGGGCGATGTGCTGGCCCAACTGGACCCGCAAGATTACAAGCTGGCCGCCCAAGCCGCCTCAGCCCAAACCACCGCCGCGCTGACCAACCGCGATCTGGCGCTGGCCGATTTCAAACGCTACAAATCCTTGAAAGACCAAAACTTCATCAGCGGTGCAGAGCTGGAGCGCCGTGACGCGGCCCTGAAAGCCGCCCAAGCCCAGTTGGACCAAGCCCAAGCGCAGTTGGCAGGCCAGGGCAACCAGTCGGCCTACACCACGCTGGTGGCCGATGTGTCGGGCGTGATTACCTCCATTGATGCCGAGCCAGGCCAGGTGGTCACCGCCGGTACGCCTGTGGTGCGCATTGCCCAAGACGGCCCGCGCGATGTGATTTTTGCGGTGCCGGAAGACAAAGTGGCGCTGATGAAGGTGGGCTCGACTACCGACGTGCGCATGTGGTCGTCCAACACGCTTTACAAAGGCGTCGTCCGCGAAGTGGCGGCCAGTGCCGATCCGGTGACGCGCACCTTCACGGTGAAGGTGGGGCTGGACCCCAAAGACACGCCCGCATTGGGCACCACGGTGTCGGTCATTCCGCAAGCGTTTGACCGCAGCGGCGTCCAGGTCGTGAAGCTGCCGACCAGCGCTTTCCGCCAGGACGGACAGAACTCTTCCGTGTGGGTGCTGGACACTGCCACCATGAGCGTGAAACTGCAGCCCGTGGTGATTGCCACGGCCGATGGCAACGAGGTGGTGGTGGCATCGGGCTTGCAGCCTGGCATGCAGGTGGTGGTGGCGGGTGTGCATGTGCTCTCCCCAGGCCAAAAAGTCACCATTTATAAGGATAAATCGGCTGTGACCCAGGTCAAACCTGCGGGGCCAGCTATTAATTCTGTAGCAAGCGCTGCTGCAGCAGCCACGGCTGCATCCGCCCCTGCGGGCAAGTGAGGCGGCTATGAACTTGCAAGAACCCAAGAAAGGCTTCAACCTGTCTAAGTGGGCGTTGGAGCACGTGGCGCTCACCCGCTATTTGATGATTGTGCTGATGGTGCTGGGGGCGGTAGCCTATTTCCAGCTCGGCCAGGATGAAGATCCGCCGTTCACCTTCCGCGCCATGGTCGTGCGTACCTACTGGCCGGGCGCGACTGCGCAGCAGGTGGCCGAGCAGGTCACTGACAAGATCGAACGCACCCTGCAAGAGGTGCCCTATGCCGACAAGATCCGCAGCTATTCCAAGCCCGGCGAGTCGCAAATCATTTTCCAGATCAAGGACTCCAGCAAGCCTTCGGATGTGCCCAATGTTTGGTACAGCGTGCGCAAGAAGATTGGCGACATCCGCGGCACCTTGCCAGGTGGCGTGTTGGGCCCGTTTTTTAACGACGAGTTTGGCGATGTGTATGGCGTGATTTATGCGCTGGAAGCCGATGGCTTCAACTACGCGGAACTGAAGACCTTTGCCGACGATGTGCGCCAGCGCCTGCTGCGCGTGCCCGATGTGGCCAAGGTGGAATTGTTCGGCCAGCAAGACGAAAAGCTGTACATCGAAATTTCACAAAAACGCCTGGCCCAACTGGGGCTGGATTTGAACCAGGTGCTGGCCCAATTGGGTCAACAAAATGCGGTGGAGCCTGCCGGTACGGTGCAGTCCCCGCTGGATGTTCTGCAAGTGCGCGTTGGCGGGCAATTCAACACCGTTGAAGAGTTGGCCGAGATGCCCATTCGCGGTACCTCCGGCAACCAGTTGCGTCTGAAAGACATTGCCACTATTGGCAAGGGTTATGTAGACCCACCGGCTGTGAAGGTGCGCCACCAGGGCCGGGAAGTGATTGCCTTGGGCGTGTCCATGACCAAGGGTGGCGACATCATTGCGTTGGGCAAGTCGCTGCACGTTGCGTTCGATGGCATTGAAAAATCTTTGCCCGCCGGTATCAAACTGGTGCAGTTGCAAGACCAGCCCAAAGCGGTTGCCAAGTCGGTCAACGAATTCGTCAGCGTGCTGATCGAAGCCGTGGTGATTGTGTTGGCCGTGAGCTTTATCGCGCTGGGCTTGCACAAGCGCCCGGGCAATAACCCGCTGTGGAAGCGTTGGTATCTGGATATGCGCCCTGGTTTGGTCGTGGGCATCACCATTCCGTTGGTGTTGGCCGTGACCTTTTTAGGGATGTATTACTGGGGCATTGGCCTGCACAAGATTTCATTGGGCTCGCTCATCATTGCGCTGGGCTTGCTGGTGGATGACGCGATCATTGCGGTGGAAATGATGGTGCGCAAGATGGAAGAGGGCTACGACAAAGTGCGTGCCGCCACCTTCGCCTATGAAGTGACTGCCATGCCGATGCTGACCGGTACCTTGATCACAGCCGTGGGTTTCTTGCCCATCGGCATGGCCAAATCGACCACCGGCGAGTACACCTTTGCCATCTTTGGCGTGACCGTGTTGGCGCTGATTTTGAGCTGGTTTGTGTCGGTGTACTTTGTGCCCTACCTGGGTACGCTGCTGCTCAAAGAGCACAAGCCCGCTGCTGGCGATGCCGATCACCAGGAGCACTTTGACACGCCGTTCTATAACGCCTTCCGCAAGACCGTGAACTGGTGCGTGAAACACCGTTGGTTGACGATTGGCGCTACGGTGCTGACCTTTGCGCTGGGCATAGTGGGCATGGGCCAGGTGCAACAACAGTTCTTCCCCGATTCCAGCCGCCCCGAGGTATTGGTGGACATATGGTTCCCCGAAGGCACATCGTTTGCGGCTAACCAGGCGGTCACGCAGCGCCTTGAGGCACGTTTGTTGCAAGAAGAGGGTGTGGACACCGTCAGCACCTGGATTGGCTCCGGCGTGCCGCGCTTCTATTTGCCGTTGGACCAAGTGTTTCCCCAATCCAATGTGTCGCAGTTCATCATCGTGCCCAAGGACTTGAAGGTGCGCGAGTCTTTGCGCATCAAGCTGCCCGCGCTGCTGGCGACTGATTTCCCTGAGATTCGCGGCCGCGTCAAGCTGCTGCCCAATGGACCACCTGTGCCCTATCCCGTGCAGTTCCGTGTGGTGGGGCCGGACCCGATCGTGTTGCGTGAGCGGGCGGATGAGGTCAAGCACGTGATGCGTGAAAACGCCAACACCCGTGGCGTGAACGACAACTGGAATGAATCCGTCAAAGTCTTGCGTTTGGAAGTGGACCAAGCCAAGGCGCGCGCATTGGGTGTGACCAGTCAGTCGATTGCGCAGGCATCGCGCGTCATGCTGACCGGTTCCACCGTGGGCCAGTACCGCGAAGGCGACAAGCTGATCGATATCGTGCTGCGCCAGCCTATCGACGAGCGCAATGCGATCACCGATATCGGCAATGCCTATTTGCCGACGGCCAGTGGCAAATCGATTCCGCTGACGCAGATCGCCAAGCCCGTGTTCACCTGGGAGCCCGGCGTGATGTGGCGTGAAAACCGCGACTACGCCATCACGGTGCAAAGCGACATCATCGAAGGCCTGCAAGGCGCGACGGTGACCAATCAATTGCTGCCCCAACTGAAGGCGCTGGAAGTCAAATGGGATGCTGCGGGCTTGCAGGGTTATCGCATTGGCGTGGCTGGTGCGGTGGAGGAGAGCTCCAAGGGCTCTGCGTCCATCGTGGCAGGTGTGCCGGTCATGCTGTTCCTGACCTTCACGCTGTTGATGTTGCAATTGCATAGCTTTAGCCGTGCGCTGCTGGTTTTCATCACCGGGCCTTTGGGGATTGCCGGCGTGGCCGGTGCTCTCTTGGTCCTGGGCCGCCCGTTTGGCTTCGTTGCTTTGCTGGGCGTGATTGCCCTGATGGGCATGATCCAGCGCAACTCGGTGATCTTGATCGACCAGATTGAGCAGGACCGTGCCAATGGCATTCCGGCTTGGGATGCGATTGTGGAGTCTGCCGTGCGGCGTTTGCGTCCCATTGTGCTGACGGCAGCGGCTGCCGTGCTGGCCATGATTCCTTTGTCACGTTCGGTGTTCTGGGGTCCTATGGCCGTGGCCATCATGGGTGGTTTGATTGTGGCCACCGTGCTGACTTTACTGGCTTTGCCAGCGATGTACGCCGCTTGGTTCCGCATCAAGCGTGATACTCCGGGCATGGCCTAAAGTCCGCCAGATTGGCTCAAATTTGAGTGTTCCGGTTGCCACGACGGCAAACCGGGTCCGCGCTCAGGTTAAAATAGCGGGCTGACCGATTTCAAATGGGTGGTCAAGGTGCTCTGGTTAAACACCAAAGTGGCTTTGACCTTCCATTTCTGTTTTTTTGCGCGGGTGGCGAAATTGGTAGACGCACCAGGTTTAGGTCCTGACGCCAGCAATGGTGTGGGGGTTCGAGTCCCCCCCCGCGCACCACTCAATTTGAAAAAGCCTTGTGGGGCAGTTGCAATGTGCTTAGACATGCAGCTGTTCCAGACCATTTAGGAGATGAACCATGGCCGTTACTGTTGAAACTCTGGAAAAGCTGGAGCGTAAGATTACTCTGACCTTGCCCGTTGGCACGATCCAGAATGAAGTCAACACGCGCCTGCGCAAGTTGGCCCGTACCGTGAAGATGGACGGTTTCCGTCCAGGCAAGGTACCCATGAACGTGGTGGCCCAGCGTTACGGTTACTCCGTTCACTACGAAGTGATGAATGACAAGGTCGGTGAGGCGTTTGCCACGGCCGCCAACGAAGCCAAGCTGCGTGTGGCGGGTCAACCCCGTATCACCGAGAGCGAAGCTGCTTCCGCCGACGGCCAAATGGCTTTCGACGCTGTGTTTGAAGTGTTCCCAGAAGTCACGATCGGCGATTTGTCCACTGCCGAAGTGGAAAAGATCACTACCGAAGTCACCGAAGCTGCTATCGACAAGACCGTTGAAATTCTGCGCAAGCAGCGCCGCACATTCGCCCAGCGCGCACAAGATGCGGGTGTGCAAGATACCGACCGTGTGACTGTGAACTTCGAAGGCAAGATCGACGGCGAAGCTTTCGCTGGCGGCAAAGCCGACGACTTCCAGTTCATTGTGGGCGACGGCCAGATGCTGAAAGAATTTGAAGAAGCCGTGCGTGGCATGAAGACCGGCGAAAGCAAGACTTTCCAGTTGGCTTTCCCTGCGGATTACCACGGTCAAGATGTTGCCGGCAAGACTGCCGACTTCATGGTAACCCTGAAGAAGGCCGAAGTAGCCAACTTGCCAGATGTCGACGGTGCACTGGCCAAGGGCCTGGGCATTGCTGACGCGACCGTTGAAGGTCTGCGCGCTGACATCCGCAAGAATCTGGAGCGCGAAGTTAAATACCGTTTGTTGAACCGCAATAAGCAAGCCGTGATGGACGCTTTGGTGAGTGTGGCTGAACTGGAGTTGCCAAAGTCCAGCGTGCAATCCGAAACCGAGCGCATGATTGAGGCGGCCCGTGCTGATTTGAAGCAACGTGGCATGAAGGACGCTGACAAGGCGCCGATTCCTGACGATATCTTCCGCCCACAAGCCGAGCGCCGGGTGCGTTTGGGCCTGGTGGTGTCTGAGCTAGTGCGTGCCAATAACCTGCAAGCCAAGCCTGACCAAATCAAGGCCCACGTGGATGAGCTGGCTGCCAGCTACGAGAAGCCTGCCGACGTGGTGCGTTGGTACTACGGCGACAACCGCCGCATGGCCGAAGTCGAAGGCATCGTGATTGAAAACAACGTGACTGAATTCGTTCTGTCCAAAGCCAAAGTTACAGACAAGACGCTGTCCTTTGACGAGTTGATGGGTCAAAACTAAAAAACCTGTCCGCTTTTTGCGGGTGTGGTTGGTTCGCACATGGGGCTTGTGCGGGGCTTGTAGTCCCGTGCTTTAGCCCCATTTGCGTGTCTGGTGGCTAATTTTCGGTACAGTGGGTACCCTTATCTGGAGACGCTATGAACGTGAATTATGGAGCGATGGGCAATACGATGGAACCACAAGGCTTAGGTATGGTTCCCATGGTCATCGAGCAATCGGGTCGGGGCGAACGCTCCTATGACATCTACTCACGTTTGCTGAAAGAACGTGTGATTTTTCTGGTCGGTCCTGTGAATGACCAAACTGCCAACCTGGTGGTTGCGCAGATGCTGTTCCTGGAAAGTGAAAATCCGGACAAGGATATTTCCTTCTACATCAACTCGCCTGGCGGTTCGGTGAGTGCTGGTATGTCTATTTTTGATACGATGAACTTCATCAAGCCAGCCGTGTCTACCTTGTGCATCGGCATGGCGGCCAGCATGGGTGCCTTTTTGTTGGCGGCGGGTGAAAAGGGCAAACGTTTCTGCTTGCCCAACTCCAAGATCATGATTCACCAACCCTCGGGCGGTAGCCAAGGGCAGGCCACAGAAATTGAAATCGCAGCCCGCGAGATTTTGAAGACCCGTGAGCAGTTGAACAAGATTTTGGCGGAACGCACCGGCCAGCCGCTGGAGCGGATTGCCAAAGACACCGAGCGCGATTACTACATGACCGCTGAAGAGACCAAGGAATACGGCCTGATCGATCAGGTCATTGCCAAGCGTCCCTAATTGGGGCTTGGCCCAAGGGGCCAAGTTCTGAGGATCACAGGCGGCGCCTGCGTGTAAGCAGGTGCCGTTTTTATTTGAGTATCATTGGGCAATCAACCGAAAAGGCAAGCGTCCCATGGCCGAAAAAAAAGGCTCGTCCAGCGAAAAAACCCTCTACTGCTCTTTTTGTGGCAAAAGTCAGCACGAGGTCAAGAAACTGATTGCAGGACCCTCTGTCTTCATTTGTGACGAATGTATCGAGCTGTGCAACGACATCGTTCGCGATGAACTGCCACAGATTACCGACGGTAAAGATGCCCGCAATGATCTGCCGACACCTTCAGAGATCAAGCTGAACCTGGACAATTATGTGATTGGTCAGGAGCCCGCCAAGCGCACGCTGGCTGTGGCTGTTTACAACCATTACAAGCGCCTGCGCCACAAAGAAAAGGCCAAGAAAGACGACGTTGAGCTGGCCAAGAGTAATATTTTGCTGATTGGTCCCACAGGCTCAGGTAAGACTTTGTTAGCTCAAACCCTGGCGCGCATGCTGGACGTTCCCTTCGTAATGGCCGATGCCACGACCTTGACGGAAGCCGGTTATGTGGGCGAAGACGTGGAGAACATCGTCCTCAAGTTGTTGCAAAGCTGCAACTATGAAGTCGAGCGTGCCCAACGCGGCATTGTCTATATCGATGAAATCGACAAGATTTCGCGCAAATCGGACAACCCGTCGATCACCCGCGATGTGTCTGGTGAAGGTGTGCAGCAAGCCTTGTTGAAGCTGATTGAAGGCACCATGGCCAGCGTGCCACCTCAGGGGGGGCGCAAGCACCCCAACCAAGATTTTGTGCAGATCGACACGACTAACATCCTGTTCATTTGCGGCGGTGCTTTTGCAGGGCTTGAAAAAGTTGTAGAAAACCGCACGCAATCATCGGGCATCGGCTTTGGTGCTTCGGTGAAGAGCAAGCAGCAGCGCAGTCTGACCGATGTATTTCGCGAAGTAGAGCCCGAGGATTTGATCAAGTTCGGCTTGATCCCCGAGCTGGTAGGCCGTATGCCAGTAGTGGCCGCCTTGGCGGAACTGACTGAAGACGCCTTGGTGCAAATCTTGACAGAGCCCAAAAATGCCTTGGTGAAGCAGTACACCAAACTGATCGCCATGGAAGGTGCTGAGCTGGAGATTCGCCCATCTGCCTTGAAAGCCATCGCCAAAAAGGCTTTGGCGCGCAAGACCGGCGCGCGTGGTCTGCGGTCGATTTTGGAGCAGTCCCTGATCGACACCATGTACGAACTGCCCAATGCTTCCAATGTGGAGCGGGTGGTTGTTGACGAGTCCACCATCGATGAGAACAAGGCTCCGTTGCTGGTCTACCGCGAAGCAGCCAAAAAGGCCTGAGAACGCCGCATTGAGCGCAGGATTTACAAGGTCTTTGGACCTGTTTACTGAAATTGTGAGGTGTTCACTACCAAGATAATGGCAGTGCGCTTGAATTCCCGGCCCATCGAACCATATTCATCAGGTTATACAAAGGTTTCATATGTCTGGCCACACCCCCCTGCCTGCTACCCCGATTGAACTGCCCCTGTTGCCTTTGCGTGACGTGGTGGTGTTCCCCCACATGGTTATTCCGCTCTTTGTGGGCCGACCCAAAAGTATCAAAGCGCTTGAAGCCGCCATGGAGGCAGAGCGCCGCATCATGCTGGTAGCGCAAAAGACTGCCGCCAAAGACGACCCCGTGGTGTCAGATATGTTTGATGTCGGTTGCGTCTCCACCATTCTGCAAATGTTGAAGTTGCCCGATGGCACGGTCAAGGTGCTGGTAGAGGGCCATCAGCGAGCCAACGTTAACAAGATTGACGAGGGTGAGTCGCACTTCACTGCCAATGTGACGCCTATTGAGATCGTGGAAGACCCAGTCGAGAAGGGCAAGGGCAAGGCCAGCGAAGTGGAGGCATTGCGTCGCGCAGTGATGCAGCAGTTTGACCAATACGTCAAACTCAACAAAAAGATTCCACCTGAGATATTGACGTCGATTTCCAGCATCGACGATGCGGGCCGCCTAGCTGACACCATTGCCGCGCACTTGCCGTTGAAGTTGGATAGCAAGCAGGCCGTTTTGAGTCTGCCGAGCGTCAAAGATCGCCTGGAAAACCTGTTCGAGCAGATTGAACGGGAAGTCGATATTCTGAATGTGGATAAGAAGATCCGTGGTCGTGTGAAGCGGCAGATGGAAAAAAACCAGCGCGACTTCTACTTGAATGAGCAGGTCAAGGCCATTCAGAAGGAATTAGGCGAAGGCGAAGAGGGCGCAGACATCGAAGAGATCGAGAAGAAGATCAAGTCTGCCAAGATGCCCAAAGAGGCTTTGAAGAAGGCCGAAGCCGAATTGAAGAAGCTGAAGCTGATGTCCCCCATGTCTGCTGAGGCGACGGTAGTTCGCAATTACATCGACGTACTGACCGGGTTACCTTGGGCCACTAAAACCAAGATCAAACATAACCTCACCAACGCGGAAAACGTGTTGAATGAAGACCATTACGGTCTCGATAAAGTCAAGGACCGCATCCTGGAATATCTTGCGGTTCAACAACGCGTAGACAAAGTCAAGGCACCTATTCTTTGCCTGGTGGGACCACCTGGCGTGGGTAAAACATCCCTTGGTCAATCCATAGCGAAAGCGACGGGGCGCAAGTACGTTCGCATGGCCTTGGGCGGCATGCGGGACGAAGCAGAAATCCGTGGGCACCGCCGCACTTACATCGGTGCGATGCCGGGTAAAGTGTTGCAGAGCCTGTCCAAAGTGGGCACGCGCAATCCTTTGTTCCTGCTGGACGAAATCGATAAGCTGGGAACAGACTTCCGCGGTGACCCTAGTAGCGCCCTATTGGAGGTGCTGGACCCCGAGCAGAACCACAAGTTCGGTGACCATTACGTTGAGGTGGATTACGACCTCAGCGATGTGATGTTCGTGGCGACTAGCAACTCCATGAATATTCCGCCGGCCCTGTTGGACCGTATGGAAGTGATTCGTTTGTCGGGTTACACCGAAGACGAAAAGTCCAATATCGCGATCACCTATCTGCTGCCAAAGCAAATGAAAAACAATGGTGTGAAAGAGACTGAGTTGTCGATCACGGAAACGGCAGTGCGCGACATCGTCCGTTATTACACTCGTGAAGCTGGCGTACGCTCTTTAGAGCGCGAGCTGTCCAAGATCTGCCGCAAGGTGGTCAAGGGCCTGCTGCTGAAGAAGATGCAGGCCCAAGTGGTTGTGGATGCTGACAATCTCAATGATTTCCTGGGCGTGCGCAAGTACACCTATGGCCGTGCTGAGCAGCAAAACCAGGTGGGCCAAGTCGTCGGCTTGGCTTGGACCGAAGTGGGCGGCGATTTGCTGACCATTGAGGCCGCATTGACAACAGGCAAGGGCATCATTACTCGTACCGGTTCGTTGGGCGACGTGATGAAGGAGTCTGTGGAAGCGGCTCGTACCGTGGTTCGCAGTCGCTCACGTCGTCTGGGTATCAAAGATGAAGTGTTTGAGAAGAAGGACATTCACATCCACGTGCCCGACGGTGCGACGCCCAAGGACGGCCCTAGTGCTGGTGCAGCGATGGCAACCGCATTTGTGTCTGCGTTGACCGGCATTCCTGTGCGTGGTGATGTGGCTATGACGGGTGAAATCACTTTGCGCGGCGAGATAACTGAAATCGGCGGCTTGAAAGAAAAGCTGCTGGCGGCTTTGCGTGGTGGCATCAAGACTGTGCTGATTCCAGAAGCCAATGCGAAAGACTTGCAGGACATCCCTGAGAACGTGAAAAACGGCCTGGAGATTGTGCCCGTGCGTTGGATCGATAAGGTGCTGGAGTTAGCGCTGGAATCGCTTCCCATTCCTCTGCCTGACGAAGACTTGACGAATGCGCCGGTGGCCGGTGCCATCGCGCAACCGCCACTGCAAGAATCAGTAAAGCATTGAACCAAGTGGGTCTAAAAAATTTAGGCTCACTTCGCAAAACCTTTAAAAAAACGCTATAATTTGAGGCTTGAAACGCGGGAATAGCTCAGTTGGTAGAGCGATACCTTGCCAAGGTATAGGTCGAGAGTTCGAACCTCTTTTCCCGCTCCAAATTCAGAAAAGGGAAGCAAGCTGCTTCCCTTTTTCGTTGAGGATGATTACTGTAGCGTTTCATCGTCACGGCTCATATTGGCGCGATAGCAAAGCGGTTATGCCCCGGATTGCAAATCCGGTTAGCCCGGTTCGACTCCGGGTCGCGCCTCCAGGCACTCTGGACAGGAAAAAGGCCTTCACAGTTTTGTGAAGGCCTTTTTTTGTTTTGGTGCGCGGGACGGGAATCGAACCCGTACACCCTTACGGATACAAGATTTTAAGTCTTGGGCGTCTACCTATTCCGCCACCCGCGCTTGAGGGCGAGATGTTAACAGACCACGTCAGCCCTCAGAGCAATTCGATTGCCTAAACCGCTCTTTCCGCGCGGCTTTTTATGCTGGTGGGCGGCAAGTTCCATGCTTACAATGGGTTGCAGATTTTCCTTTTTCGGGCAGTGAACTGATAGGACATATTCAACGCAACGTCGTTCTCCTGGACTGACATCGAATCCCTTTTTTGGCCGGTGCTTTCAAAGATTGAATCTATGCCACGATATACAACACCCTTTGAAATTCATGTTCATGGCCAAGTGCCGTTGCGAACGGATGTTCAATTTGAACAGTTGCAGGAGGCCTTGCGGCCTCTCTGGAAATACGCTGGTGCACGTTCGCTATCTGCCGGTGCTACCAGCAGCTATGAGGAAGAGCCAGGCATACAGTTCAACGATAAGGAGCATCTCTTGCAGGTGTGCTGGACGGTTCCTGGCGACATGGACTTCAAGCAGACCATTGATGAGGCCTGTATGAATATCAACGAGCTTGCAGCATCCGGGTCGGCGATTGAAGTCACTTTCTACGATACCGAATTTGATGAAGATGATGAGCAGTCTGGAGCCGAATCACGCGATGACTTTGTGGTGCTTTTTGTTGGCCCTAATCCTGCAGCCATCATGCAGGTGCAACGCGACTTGTTAGTGCAGGACTTGATCGGCTTAATGGAGCGGCATTTTGATGGTGCGGAGTTGGGCGGCGTTGTGTCAGAGGTTGACAAGCTCTTTGCCCAGCGTTTTGACACCTTGGTCAGCTCCTTGGCTTTGGGGAAACCACCCAGTGGGACTGGCGGTGGGCATGGCGGTCATGGCGGTGGCCGAAAGCCCCGTCATCTGCATTGATCAGCTACCCCCAACTTCCAACGGCCTAGGACATGTTGAAAAAGATCAAGGTTGAGCAACTCACCCTCGGGATGCACCTGAAGGAGTTTTGTGGCTCCTGGATGGAACATCCGTTTTGGAGGACGGGTTTTGTTCTTACTGATCCCAAAGATGTTAAGACGAATGGCACTTACTTTAGCCACATGACGCTGAAGTCACGTGCGTAAGCCTTTGAATTTGAACGCAAAAGGAGGTGGCTGCCCCGTGGATTGATAGGATGGTTGTTACTACGCACCCAAACCATCTTTCCGAAGGGGAGCCACTATGGATCGTAACGCCCGAAACGTTTTGCATCAACGTCAAACCCGTATAGGACGCCAAGCCAAAGCAACCCAGGCGGTGGAATTCTTCAACGTGCTCACGAGTCCGGAATTACTCCAGACGACCGAGGCGCTGCTGCCCCAGCACCGCGAGCGGCTGTATCCGCCGACAGTTGCGCTGTCGATGTTCATGCGCCAGGCTTTGGAGTCCGATGGCTCGTGCCAGAAGGCGGTCAACGGCTGGGCCGCGCAGCGCGCAGCCGATGGCTTGAGGCCATGCAGCGTTCGTACCGGTGGGTATTGCCGAGCGCGCCAGCGCCTGCCGCTGGAGATGGTCAGTACGCTGACACGTGAAACAGGCCACCTGCTCAGCCAGAAAGCACTGGTGCCATGGCTATGGCGCGGGCGCGCGGTGAAGTTGGTGGACGGCACCTGCATCTCGATGCCCGATACCCCAGAAAACCAGGAGCGTTATCCCCAGCCCAGCACCCAGGCGCCTGGAGTCGGGTTTCCCTTGGCGCGATTGGTCATGGTGATTTGCCTGGCCAGCGGCGCGGCGCTGGATATGGCGCTAGGGCCACACAGCGGAAAGGGCAGCGGTGAACTAGGACTGGTGCGCAGCCTGCTCGCAGGCTTCTCTCCAGGCGATGTAATACTTGCCGATGCCCTGTACTGCAACTATTGGCTGATTGCCTCCCTGATGGGCGCAGGCGCGGATGTGTTGTTCGAGCAAAACGGCGCGCGCACCACTGACTTGTCAACGTGGTCAGTCGCTGGGACCACGTGATCACATCGTGCGCTGGCCCAAACCGCCGCGACCACAGTGGATGACGCCCGAGCAGTACGCGGGCTTCCCCGATGAACTCACGGTGCGTGAAGTCAAAGTCGCTCACCGGGTATTGGTCACCACGCTGCTGGCCCATCGCCAGGTCAACAAGGACGATCTCTGTGCACTATATGCACGTCGCTGGAACGTGGAGCTGGACCTGAGCAACCTCAAGACCACCACGGGCATGGATGTTCTGAGCTGCCAGACGCCGCAGATGAACGAGAAACAACTGTGGGTCCATCTATTGGCCTACAACGTGATTCGCCTGCTCATGGCGCAGGCCGCCTGCAATGCAGGCATAGACCCGCGTGAGCTGAGCTTCAAGCACACGGTACAACTTTGGACGGAGTGGGTCTCGCGCGGTCTGTCGGCCACAAAGGATGACGGGCGGCTGTTCATATTGATCGCACAGTGCAGGGTGGGCAATCGATCAGGACGTATGGAGCCGCGAATGCGAAAGCGACGGCCCAAACCCTACCCATGGTTAAAGGTCTCGCGTGCCCATGCTCGAAGGAAAATCAAGAAGCATGGCCACGATTGGGAGCCAAAGTAAGTGCCATTCATGTTAAGACCATCCTGGCTAGTAGCATCAAAGAGGTTTGGATTGACAACTCCAAAGGCTTGGATATCCCTAATGGTGAAGTTGCGGTAACGGAGGCTGAATCCGACGCGCAAGTCGAAGAGGAGATGCAACAAGCTGCCAAGGTCCTAAGAGTATCCGCACCCGTGTCGACTGCCGCAGAGCTGGAGCGGGCCGCCAAGATCTGCTACCAGTCCAAGCAGGCCGTAATCTCCATGTTCCAGGAGGCCCGTAAGGGCAAGGCTGTGGATGTAGGTGGGGCCCAGAAAATGGTCGAGGAGATCACCGACTCGGTGTCTCGTAACCCCGGTGCGCTGATCAGCCTGGCGCGCTTGAAAACTGTGGATGACTACACCTATATGCATTCCGTGGCGGTGTGCGCCATGATGGTGGCTCTGTCCAAACAGTTGGGCCAAGATGCCGAGCAGACCCGTGCCGCGGGCCTGGCGGGCCTGATGCACGACCTGGGCAAGGCTCTGATGCCGATGGACGTGCTGAACAAGCCGGGTAAGCTAACCGATGCCGAATTCTCCATTATCAAGACCCATCCTGTGGAGGGGCACCGGCTGCTACTAACCGGCCAGAATGTGGGTGACGTAGTACTGAACGTCTGTTTGCATCACCACGAAAAAACAGATGGCTCCGGATACCCCAAAGGTTTAAAGGATTCTGAAATCAGTGTGTTTTCCAAGATGGGTGCGGTGTGCGACGTGTATGACGCGATTACGTCCAACCGCCCCTACAAGGTGGGTTGGGATCCGGCAGAGTCATTGCGCAAGATGGCCGAATGGCCCAATGGCCATTTCTATGGCAAGATTTTTCAGGCCTTTGTGAAGAGCTTGGGCATCTATCCGATTGGCTCCCTGGTGCGCCTCACTTCGGGCCGTCTGGGGGTGGTGATCGATCAAACGGGGAAGTCTTTGACCATGCCGGTCGTCAAAGTTTTCTTCTCTACCAAATCGAATATGCGGATCATGCCGGCGATCATCGACTTGTCGCAACCAAGCACCAGCGAGAAGATCGTGAGTCGCGAAGACCCCGCGAAATGGAAGTTTGCTGACCTCAACGAACTGTGGTCAACACCGTCCTAGCCCAGGTGGAATGTGCGGGAGGCGCTACAAAACCTGTAGCGCCTCTTTTTTTGCCCGAGAATTAACAGCCGCGGGTGATCGGCATTTCCACAGGCTTGGCGTCAAGCGCGTATTTGCCCAACTCCAGCTTGGCAATCGCGTTGCGGTGCACTTCGTCCGGGCCGTCGGCAAAGCGCAGCGTGCGGGCGCTGGTGTAGCTGTAGGCTAGCGGGAAGTCGTCGGACATACCGCCACCGCCATGTACCTGCATGGCCCAGTCGATGACCTGGCAGGCCATGCTGGGGGCCACGACCTTGATCATGGCGATTTCGTTCTTGGCGAACTTGTTGCCACCCATGTCCATCATCCAGGCGGCCTTGAGCGTGAGCAGGCGTGCCATGTCGATCTTGCAACGCGCTTCGGCGATGCGTTCTTGCGTGACAGTCTGTGCGGCAACGGGTTTGCCAAATGCCACACGGCTGGAGGCGCGCTTGCACATCAACTCCAGTGCGCGCTCGGCCAGTCCGATCAGGCGCATGCAGTGGTGGATACGGCCAGGGCCGAGGCGTCCTTGTGCGATCTCGAAGCCGCGGCCTTCGCCCAGCAGGATGTTGTCGACCGGAACGCGCACGTTTTCGAACAGCATTTCCATATGGCCGTGCGGCGCATCGTCGTAGCCGAATACGGTGAGGGGGCGGATCACGGTAACTCCCTTGGTATCGGCAGGCACCAGCACCATGCTTTGCTGCGAATGACGGGGGGCATCGGGGTCGGTCTTGCCCATGGTGATGTAGACCGAGCAACGTGGGTCGCCTGCACCGGAGATCCACCACTTGCGGCCGTTGATCACATACTCGTTGCCCTGGCGTTCGATGCGGGTGGCGATGTTTGTGGCGTCGCTGGAGGCTACATCGGGTTCGGTCATCGCAAAGGCCGAGCGGATCTTGCCTTCGAGCAGTGGCTTGAGCCAGCGCGCCTTGTTGTCGGCCGAGCCGTAGCGGGCGATGGTCTCCATATTGCCGGTGTCGGGAGCCGAGCAGTTGAACACCTCGCTGGACCACATCACGCGGCCCATGATTTCTGCCAGCGGCGCGTATTCCTGGTTGGTCAGCCCGGCACCGTGGTAGCCCGACGCTTCGGCGCTGTCCACCGGCAAGAACAAATTCCACAGACCTTCAGCCTGGGCCTTGGGCTTCAGGTTCTCAATGGTCTGCAGCGGGGTCCAGCGTTTGCCAGCCGCAGTATTGGCCACAATTTCCGCGTGGTAGGCCGCTTCAGACGGGTAGATGTGCGTGTCCATGAAGTTCTGCAACTTGGCTTGGAGCGCTTTGGTTTTGGGGGAGTAGTCGAAGTCCACGGTGAATCCTAAAAGGTGGGGAAATGGGTTGGGGCGGCTTAGTCGCGGTTAGCGAAATTCCAGGCCATCTTGGCCAGCGGCTTGGCGCCCGCCGCTGAGCTGACGGCTTGTGCGCTGGAGGCGGTGCCTGCCTCCACGCGTTTAGCAATACCTTGCAAAATCGCGGCGATGCGAAACAGGTTGTAGGCCATGTAAAAGTTCCAGTCCTGAGCCAGTTGCTCGGGTGTGGCCAAGCCGGTACGCTCACAGTACTTGCGGATGTATTCGGCCTCAGACGGAATACCCAGGGCTTCAAAGTCCAAGCCCGCAATACCGCGGAATGAGCCGGGCGGAATGTGCCAGGCCATGCAGTGGTAGCTGAAATCGGCCAGCGGATGACCCAATGTAGAAAGCTCCCAGTCGAGCACCGCAATCACTTTGGGTGCTTCGGCGTCAAACATTAGGTTGTCCAGACGGAAGTCACCGTGCACCACGGAGACCATGGATTCATTGCGCGCCATGGCCGGTATGTTCTTGGGCAACCACTCCATCAACTGGTCCATCTCCGGAATGGGTTGGGTGATAGAGGCGACATACTGCTTGCTCCAGCGGCCGATTTGACGTTCAAAGTAATTACCCGGCTTACCGTAGTCTTTGAGTCCTTGGTCGGCGAACTTGACTTTGTGCAACTCAGAGATGACGCGGTTCATTTCGTCATAAATTGCAGCCCTCTGCGGCGGGGTCATGCCCGGCAATGACTGATCCCACAACACACGGCCCTGCATGCACTCCATGACATAGAAAGCGCGTCCGATGATGGACTCGTCTTCACACAGGCAGTACATGGTGGGCACCGGCACGGGCGTATCGTGCAAACCGCGCATGACAGCAAATTCGCGCTCCACCGCGTGGGCAGATGGCAGCAGTTTGGCCACCGGGCCAGGTTTGGCGCGCATCACATACTGACGCGTGGGCGTAATCAGCTTGTAGGTCGGGTTGGACTGCCCGCCCTTGAACATCTCTGCGGTGAGTGGCCCCACAAAGCCGGGCAGGTTGCCTTCCAGCCAGCGTGTCAGGGCCGAGATGTCGAAGGCGTGCTTGTCGGAGACTTCGCGGGTGCCAATAAAGTGTTCGAATTCGCTCATGGGTGCCAAGGTGCTGGTGATGGGGTGGTGTCGGTCATTGGTCGGAATCAATGATCTGCATCAGAGAATGGCGGTCACGGATGACCAGACCGCCCGGCTCTATGCGGATGGCGTTGTCGCGTTCCATGGACTTGAGCTCCTGGTTCACACGCTGGCGTGACGCGCCTAATAGTTGGGCTAGTTCCTCTTGTGCCAGGTGCAGACCAATGCGTACTTCGCTGGCATCGCTCAGGGACGGCACGCCGTAGCTGCGCACCAAGTGCAAAAGCTGTTTGGCCAAGCGGGCCCGCAGGGGCAGGGTGTTCAGGTCTTCCACCAAACCGTATAGCTGCCGGATGCGGCGGGCGTGCAGGCGTAGCAGGGCTTCATACAACTCGACATGGGTGGCCAGGATTTTCTTGAAATCGGCTTTGGCCACACACAGGATCGTGCTGTCGCCATGGGCGTAGGCGTCGTGGGTGCGGCGGTCGCCATCAAAAATAGACACATCACCAAACCAGATGCCAGGTTCGACATAGGTGAGTGTGATCTGTTTGCCTGATATGGAGGTGGAGCTGACTCGCACCGCACCCTTGGCACAGGCGATCCAGTCTTCGGGCGGTTCGCCCCGGGCAGCAATCAGGTCACCATCCTTGTGCCGCTTCACGTAGGCGCAGCGCAGGATGTCGTGTTTGAGGGACGGCGATAGCGATGAGAACCAACGGCCTGCGTTGATGGCATTGCGTTCTTCAACGGTGAGAATGGGTTCGTCCATAACCTTCCAAGGCTTGATTCCACGTGGAGTTTTGACTATCAGTGCATTGTGACAAGTTCCAATGCTTCGGGCGTCAATCTTTGTCACGTTTGCGTCTAGCGGAGTGCTTGTCGGCGCAGTGGCTTGGCACGGCTTGTGCTTGCAGGGCCTTTCATTCAGGTCAGTATTGCCTCATCTCTATTTATAAATGTTGACCTTTATGCAGCCAAGTGGCCATATTGGGGCTCCATTCCTCTGAGGCGTACACCATTGAGCTAGACTTCCACTGAGTACGACACTGGTTTTTGCGAAGGGCTGCGAGCAAGCTATGACCGCCTCCTTCAACTAGTCCTTGGTCTTGTCCTGATAACGTTGCCGGGTTGGGTGTTAAGCGTCTTTTGAAAGGCTGCGCCGGGAGCTGTGAGAAAATCTAAAAACATGAAATCGAACAACACAATCGAGCAATTGATCTTAGGGGGGGTGCTGCTTTGGGCGGCCAGTTCAAGCAATGCATTGACCCTAGGAAAAGCCCGGGGTGCCGTGTTGCTGGGTCAACCGCTCAGCTTGACTATCGTGTTGCAGTACGAGGCAGACGAAGCCTTTGCCGACTGGTGTTTTGATGCCGATGTTTATTACGGCGATGTTCGGCAAGATGGAAGTAGGGTATCTGCGACGCCACTGCGTGCAGAAGGCGGAGCACTCACCGGGGTTCGCGTAATCGCGGCGGCTCCCATCGATGAGCCTGTGGTAACCGTTTATTTGCGATCCGGTTGCGGTCTTAAGACATCACGTAAGTATGTTCTTCTGTCAGATCTGGTGAGTGATTTGGCACCCGCTGCATCAAACGACGTCGCGCTTAAACCCGCTTTGTCGGCACCTATTCAAAACGTGCAGCCCAAGCTCATTGCAGGCAATCGAACCGAAAAAGTTGGGGAGGTTCTCAGCAAGCCGACAAAGATAGTTAAGGAAGTACAAAAGGGAGAATCTCCAAGTGGCTTGCAAATCCCCTTTGCTGTTCAACCGGTTCCAAGTCAGCGGCCACGTCTGAAAGTCTCTATTCTTGACTTGTTGGATGTCAAGGATCCAGCTCTTCGGCTCAGCGGTGAATTGTTAACCCTGCCCTCGGATGATAGTCAGAAGAGGGATGCCGCGAAGGCTATTTGGCGTTCATTGAATACATCTTCAAGTGATGTGTTACGAGATGAAGTCCAACAAAAAGCGATCTCTGCGGACTTAAAAAGCCTTAAAGATATCTCTTATAAAAATCAAACAGATTTGCAGGAGTTGTCGCAACGACTGGCCCAGGCCGAGTCTGAGCGATTTGCCAATCCACTGACTTTTGTGTTGGCTGGCCTTCTAATTGCATCTGTTCTTGCGGTCATTGCACTTATCGCTAAATTGCGTGCCGCTAACGGGAAAAATACACCCTGGTGGCGTGGCAGTGGAGCGAATGAAGATGATGAGGACGATTTTCATATTCATGATTCGGCTACCAACCTAACGGGCAATGCTCCCAGCCCCACTGCCACTGCGCAAATAAGTAGCGTGAACGCTCCCCAAAGCTCGACAACAACCGCTACTCCCGTCGTCCCACAGTCGCTAGAAACATCGCTTGATATTGACTTGGACCTCAGCAATCCAATGTTGTCAAACGTTCAAACCCCGTCAACAACGAATCGTAATGCTCGGCCTACCGCGGTTGCAGCGAGCCAGACGGCACCGGCACCTATCCATCAGCGTGATTTTTCTCACAGCTTGAATGCGACCTTGCATGCAATCAATACGCAAGAGATGTTGGACGTACGCCAGCAAGCGGATTTCTTTATGACCTTAGGGCAGCATGAAGAGGCTATTACTTTGCTGGAAACCAGTATTCGGGAGAGTGATGCATCCAACCCGCTGGTGTACATAGACCTTTTGAAGGTGTTACATACCCTGAGCCGAAAACCTGCGTTCGATCACTACCGAAACGAGTTCAACGCAATTTTCACAGGTTGGGCGCCGCAATACGCTGTTTTTGGACAGCCAGGAAATAGCCTTGATGCTTACCCACAAATCTGCGCGGAGATCTCACAGGTTTGGGGCTCAGAGTCCGCATTGGAGTTTTTGGAGCAGTGCATGGTCCGTAGTCCGGAGGATGCGCCAGAGCACTATTTCGATTTAGACGCCTTCAGAGACTTGCTGATGCTTCATGCTATCGCTGGGCGAATAGGGATGAAGTCGAGCACGGATTCCGGCCTCATGCCCTTTAGTGCGATGAGGGCGGCCCCGGGTTCTGGGGCTGGCCCCGCCGATGCTGAAGAACAGCGCGCTTCGGAACTTCCCGATCCGGTAGATGCACATTTGGTGGTTGCGCCTTCCGAGGCTGCCTTGGTTGAGCTGCGCACTTCGGAGGAAGACAACAACCTCATCGATTTTGATGCCTCTGGTCTCTCGGAATCGTTGCCCCTGAGAGAACCAAAGTAGATGGAAATTTAGCGGCGCACTTGCAGAGCCCCAGGGTTGACGATATTCGTTGGGGTGCCGCGAATGAAATTGACTACGTTGTCAAAGGCTGCGCCGAAATACATCTCATAACTATGGAGTTCGACATAGCCGATGTGGGGCGTGCAGATGCAGTTCTCTAAACGTAAAAGTGCATGCCCCTGCAGAATCGGTTCAGCCTCAAACACATCTACGGCTGCGATGCCTGGTCGCCCCCGATTCAGTGCAGATAACAGGGCATCCGGCTCTATCAGTTCTGCCCGCGATGTGTTCACCAACAAGGCCGTAGTTTTCATGCGGCCCAAGTCTGCTGCAGTGACGATGCCCTGGGTTGATTCTGTGAGCCGCAAATGCAGGCACAAAACATCGCATTGCTCAAAAAACTCCTCCCGGCTGGCTGCAACTTCTAGTCCGTCCATCAGGGCGTTTTGGCGGGACGTTTCGCTCCCCCAAATCACAACACGCATGCCAAAAGCCTTGCCGTAGCCTGCCACTAGTTTGCCAATGCGGCCATAGCCCCAAATCCCCAGTGTTTTGCCGTTCAGGGTCACACCCAAGCCAAAGTTACTGGGCATGGCACCTGACTTGAGCCCACTTTGCTGCCACGCGCCGTGCTTCAGGTTGCCAATGTATTGGGGTAAACGCCGCATGGCAGCCATAGTCAAGGCCCAGGTCAGCTCGGCGGGAGCGATGGCAGAGCCCACGCCTTCAGAAACAGCTACGCCACGCTCGGTGCAGGCCTGGATATCCACATGTTCACCCACGCGTCCGATCTGCGATATCAGTTTGAGTTTGGGGAGTTTTTCGATGAGCTGACGCGATATGGGCGTGCGTTCGCGGTTCAGAACGACGACATCCGCATCCTTGAGTCTGACGGATAGCTGCCCGAGGCCTTTGACGGTGTTGGTGTAGACCTTGGCCTGGAAGCTGTCGAGTTTGGATGCACATTCCAGTTTGCGAACCGCATCTTGGTAGTCATCAAGGATCACAATGTTCATGCATGACATTGTGCCTTGTCACAACGGCCATGCTGGTGCGTTAACGCGCTTTCAGCAGGAGAGAGCAGCCACGCCGCGTGGGCCGCAGCTCTCAGCAGCTTCGCGTGCCGCCAGACGATCCAGCTCTGCACAAACATCGGCCATGCGGCCAGAGATCATCATGCGACCCACATGGGCACGGGGCTGGCCGCTTTCAACAACGCGCACCACACGCAAAGGCCTTCTGACTTGTAAGCCAGGTTGAATGACGGGTGCGGCAGGCCGCAGGGCCAATGGACCGACCGACCGGCTGAGGACGCCGGATGACGTCGGGACTTGGGGGGCCACGTTTCCGGACAGCAACCGGTAAGCCCAGGATTGCAATGAGGACACAGCCTTGCTGCGAAGGATAAAAGCGAAGTTCATGGTGATCCTTGGAAGGTCAAAACAATTACATCAGCATGGTGTTGCGAATCAAACCCACGGCCAGGCCTTCAATTTCAAAAGGCTCGCCGGGCTCGACTACGATGGTTTGGTAGTCGGGGTTCTCGGCGTGGAGTTCGATCAGATGTTTATTGCGGCGAAAGCGCTTGACGGTGACTTCATCCCCGAGACGCGCCACCACGATTTGCCCGTTTTTTGCGTCTTTAGTGGCTTGCACGGCCAACAAGTCACCGTCCATGATGCCAGCGTCACGCATGGACATGCCGCGAACTTTCAGCAGGTAGTCGGGCTGGTGCTGGAACAGGCTGTTTTCCACGTAGTAGGTTTGGTCAACGTGTTCTTGGGCCAGAATCGGCGAGCCAGCGGCCACACGACCAATTAAAGGCAGACCCAACTGGGCCATACCTGGCAAAGGCATGGAAAATTGCTTGGAGCGCGACTCATTGATGGAGCGCAAGGTGTCACCCCGCAGGCGGATGCCGCGCGACGTGCCGCTGACCAATTCGATAACGCCTTTGCGGGCCAGGGCCTGCAGGTGTTCTTCGGCAGCGTTGGCAGATTTGAAGCCCAGCTCCGTGGCGATTTCGGCACGGGTCGGGGGCGCACCGGTGCTGGCAATGGCGGCTTGAATCAGGTTCAAGATCTGTTGCTGGCGGGCAGTGAGTTTGGGGCTTTCTAGCATGCTGACTCCTTACAGGTGGGCCGAGTCCGACTGTTTGTATGTACACACTGGTTCGGCATCCAGTAGCTGTATTTTTAACCAGTTTATTTATTTTTGCAAGCGGGATTGAAAGTCATGGCGAAAAAAGTGGTTTTTTTGGGCACAGGCGGCACGATCGCCGGCCGGTCGGCCGATCGATCGGACAACGTCGGTTACCAGGCGGCACAGGTGGGTGTGGCGCAATTGCTGGAAGGTTTGCCGGCGCTGGCCGCGGCGTTGCAGGGCATCACCCCGGAGAGTGAGCAAGTGGCGCAGGTGGACAGCAAAGACATGGATTGGCCGCAATGGCAGGCGCTGCACACCCGCGCGCTGCACCACTTGCAGCGCGATGACGTGGGGGCTTTGGTGATTACCCATGGGACTGACACACTGGAAGAGACCGCCTTCTTTTTGTCGCAGGCGCTACCCAGCGATCTTTTAGCCAGCAAACCCGTGGTGTTGACCTGCGCGATGCGGCCGTCGACCGCAGACTTCCCGGATGGTCCGCAGAACTTGTGCGATGCGGCCGTGGTGGCAAATTCGCCCGGTGCGGAGGGTGTTTTGGTGGTCTGTGCCGCAGCAGTGCATACCGCGCGGGACATGCAAAAAGTGCACCCTTACCGCTTGGATGCTTTTAGCTCTGGAGAGGCCGGGCCAACGGGATGGGTGGAAGAGGGGCAAGTGCGTTGGGCGCGCCCGCTGCCCCAGGACGGCGGCGGTGCAATGCCCGGTTTGCAGCTCCCGACAGGCGCTTGGCCCCGGGTGGAAATCGTGTTGAATGCGGTGGGCGTGGGCGTGGGCGGTGCTGTGGTTCGAGCGCTATGCGCAACGCCCGCTGAACCTGATGCCCGAGTGGGCGGCATCGTCGTGGCGGGCACGGGGAATGGCACCATCAACCACGATATGGCTGCCGCCTTAGCCTCCGCGCGCGCGCAGGGCGTCCGGGTGGTCGTCACTACCCGGTGTGCTTCGGGCCAACTGGTGGGCGCCCGCGGCTTACCCGTGGTGGACGCCGAGTACTTAGGCCTATCGGTGGTCAAAGCGCGCATTGCACTGGTGCTGGAGCTACTGGGTGAGCGCTGAGCTTCAGGCGTTGAAAAGGCCGCATCAGCGTAATGCCAGTCAGTTAAGCCACTGACTGGCATTTTTTTCGTGGGTACTTGGCGGCGCGATGTTTAACGACACGAGGGAAAGCGCGCGCCTCTCGTCTTGGCGGCAAGACGAAGAGATGTGCTTGGTCAAAGAGCATCGCAAGGCGCTTGGGTAGTGTTCCGGCTGACTCCAGTGGTGCAAAACGCAGCACATCAATAATCCTAAATCCGGCAGTTTCCCTGCCCTCATGAGCTGGATGGGGCGACTCCACGGAAGCAAAGGGCGGGTAATTTTCGCCACCACGTAGTCCAGGAACGCCTTCCAGCGATCAGTCAGTGGCAACTGCTCCGCAACTGCCCTTACATGACTC
>NKIK01000083.1 GCA_002256115.1 Burkholderiales bacterium PBB3 | reverse complement strand
CGAGTGCAAATTGCTGGCCGCGCCCAGCCCCAAACAATACGAATTTGCCCGCCTGAACCTGACCTATGTGATCACCAGCAAACGCAAACTGGCGCAACTGGTCAATGAAGGCAAAGTCAGCGGCTGGGACGACCCGCGCATGCCGACCATCGTGGGCCTGCGCCGCCGGGGCTACACGCCAGAGAGCCTGCGCCTGTTTGCCGACCGCATTGGCGTGACCAAGAGCGACAGCTGGATCGACTACAGCACGCTCGAAGGCTGCCTGCGCGAAGACCTGGAAAACAAAGCCCACCGCGGCATGGCCGTGCTCGACCCGGTCAAGCTGGTGCTCACCAACTGGGCCGAGGCCTTTGGCAGCGATGGCTACACCGAGGCCTGCACCCAACCCGCCCTGCCCCACAGCGCAGTGGCCGAGGGCCAAACGCCGCCTGCCGACCGCACGTTCCTGATCGGCAAAGAAGTGTGGATTGAGCGCGAAGACTTTGAAGAAGTGCCGCCCAAGGGCTACAAGCGACTGTTCCCCGGCAACGTGGTGCGCCTGAAAGGCGGCTACGTGATCGAATGCACCGGCTGCGCACGCGACGCGGCAGGCAACGTGACCGAGGTGCACGCCAAAGTCATCCCCGGCACCAAGAGCGGCACCGCCGGCGCCGACAGCGTCAAAGCCAAAGCCGCCATCACCTGGGTGAGCGTGGCCGATGGCGTGCAAGCCGAAGTCCGCCTGTACGACCGCCTGTTTGCCGAAGCGCACCCTGATGCGGGCGGCAAAGACTTCTTGCAGTCGCTTAACCCAGACAGCTTGAAGGTCGTCACGGCTTATGTGGAGCCATCACTGGCCGCTGCGCAGCCGGACCAGAAGTTTCAGTTTGAGCGGTTTGGGTACTTTGTGGCGGATCGCCTGGATCATGTGGCGGGAGCGAAGCCGGTGTTTAACCGGGTGACGGGGTTGAAGGACAGCTGGGGCAAGTGATGCCACAGCCGGTGCTGGGCCAGATTACGGCCCAGCACCTGATAGGGTCAGGCCAGCGCGACGCCTGACCATTCCCAAAGAATCCCACCAGACAAATATAGATTCTTTGGTAGCAACTTTCATTTTTTAATTGCATAAAAAGTTATTAATAAATTAATATTCTGCGCGCACGACATCGCCAAACGGCGCTGCGCAATCGACCCAAACAATTGACTGCACCTCACATACCTTGGGCACTCAAGCCCAGTTGACAGGCCTCAGATTTACGCATACGCGTCCGGCAGTTTGCCGAAGCGCATCCTGATGCGGGCGGCAAAGATTTTTGGCAATTGCTTAACCCGGATAGCTTGAAGGTCGTCACGGCCTATGTGGATCCGCCATTCGCCCAAGCGCAGCAGGGCCAGAGGTTCCAATTTGAGCGCTTTGGGTACTTTGTGGCGGACCGCTTGGGTCATTTGGCGGGAGCCAAGCCGGTGCTTAACCGAGTGACGGTGTTGAAGGACAGCTGGGACAAATAATTTTTATCACGGGAGAAAATATGAAAATAGCATGTGTTGATCAAGAAGTCAGAAAAGTCTTAGAAACCAACTACTACAAAATACCTCGATTTCAGCGACCATATTCTTGGGACAAAGATAATATCCATGAATTTTGGAATGATATTGAAAATCATAAGACAGGTGAATTTTTCATAGGATCAATGGTAGTATTCATCAAAGGTCAATATCGATATATAGTAGATGGACAACAGCGATTAACAACCATTACCATATTGCTTGCCGCACTAAGAGATAAATTCATTGAGATTAACTCCGGAAAACAAGCAAAAGGACTCCAAAGCCTGATAGAACGATCAAATCTTGACAATGACAATGAATTCGTTGTTCAAACAAGCTCAAGCTATCCTTTTTTTCAGCAAAATATTCAAAGTTTTGAAAAGCCAAGAAAGATATTACCACCGGGCGATGAAGAGTTCCTTTTAAAAGATGCATATGATCAACTTCGCGCATTTTTAAATACATCAATCGACTCACTTGCTACGTCTCAAAAAAAGAAAAAACACCTTGAACTATTACGTGACAAACTACTTGCTTTAAAAATAATTTACGTTGAGGTAGATAATGAAGATGATGCTTCTGTTATTTTCGAAACACTTAACACACGAGGCAAAGATCTTACATCAGCCGACTTATTAAAAAATCATCTTGCAAAATTATTGCGACAGTCGAATCCCAAAAATGACCCAATTGCAATAGAGTGGAAATCAATTCGAGATAACATTGATAAAATAGACATTCCCGATATAAAAATTGATAATTTTGTCTACCATTAATGGCTTTCGACCAGAGAATTCACGACGGAAAAAGAGATTTATAAAAGAGCCAAAACTACCATTCCTGACAAAATAGCTGCAAAATCATTTTTAAATGAGTTAAAAGATGCTTCTGAAACATACATGCAGATATTCAATCCCTCTGCAAAATCATGGAAGTCAGAAGAAATTAAAATTAAGAGAGCACTCGAAGCATTACTCGCTTTTCGCGTTAGGCAGCCAATACCAATGATTTTGGCTGTAATGCAATCATATAAGTTAAAAAATATCACAAAAAAAGAAGCAGAACGGGCCTTGACAGCGATTGAACTTTTCCATTATTCATTTACAGCCCTGACCTCCCAAAGATCATCAGGTGGAATTTCTCACATGTATGCCTTGCATGCAAGGGAGTTAATGCATGCTGCAACCACAGCTGGCAGAAGTGCTTCAATTAATAATTTGACAACAAAACTAAAAGCAAGGCTACCAAAACAAACAGATTTTGAATCAGGATTTTCCAGATTGAAATACTCAGATGCATATCCAAAAGATAAACGGGTTATACAATACACATTACGCCGACTTTATGAAAATGAAGCGCCGGCAATATCTATTGATTCTACCCAGATGACTATTGAACACATTGAACCACAATCATCCAAAACACTGACATCTGAAAAAACCGCAGAAATTGGAAATTTGTGGCTTCTTTCGCCCAGTGAAAATAACAAGCTTGGGAAGGTCTGCAAAAGTCAGCCCTGTGATGGCCAGATTTGAGACACTTGGGCCATGAAACAAATGAGCCTTGCCACCACTGGATTTGAGCTTGTCACCAAGCGCACTCGCAAGCGTGAATTTCTCG
>NKIK01000082.1 GCA_002256115.1 Burkholderiales bacterium PBB3 | reverse complement strand
TTAAGCCTTTAGGCAAGTTGTTCCAGACCTTGCGAGGGATCTCTGGCTCCTCCATCCTGGGCAGTGGTGAAGTGGCCCTCATTTTGGAAGTAGGGGCGCTCGCGGAAATGACGGTTTCAGCTGCAGTGGGTGCGCGAAGCGCATCTCCAACTTCCGCGTCCTATCCAGTTTCACAATAAATAGTCAAAAGAGGGCACTATGCATTTATCAATTCGAACCCGAATATTGATGGGGTTTGCGCTGCCTATTGCGCTGTTCTTGGGCTTTTCCTACTGGCTGGGCCATCAATTGACACAGGTCAAAACCAGTTTGATTACCGTGTCTGAACAAAGTGTGCAATACGCCCTGCTGGCGACGCAGATGGACAAGAGCGTGGTGCAGATTCAGCAGTATTTGCAGGACGTGTCGGCAACACGTGGCAAGGATGGACTGGACGATGGGTTCAAGAATGCCAAGCAAAATTTGGATGCCTTGAATGCGGCACTTGCAAAGTTTGAGGGCCATTTCCAGCAGCAAGGTGATGGAGCGGCGGTAAAGGCCATTCAAGACATTCGGATCAACGCGGCTAAGTATTTTGAGGTGGGTAACACCATGGCGCGCGCCTACGTGGCAGGTGGACCTGAGGCGGGTAACAAACTAATGGCGGGATTTGATGCTGCCAGTGAGGGGCTGCAACAGGCCATGGCCCCTTTCGTGAAAGCGCAAGTGGACCAAATGCAAAAGGACCTTAGCGCTTCTCAGGCAAAGGCGGATCAAATTGCCAATGCTGCATTGGTCATCGCTATCGTTGCGGTGGTGTCCGCCATGGCGGTGGCATGGGTTCTGACGACCAGCATTACGCGGCCGCTGGGTTCGGCTTTGCGTGTGGCAAATCTCGTCGCTTCAGGCCGACTGGATACCAAGATTGAAGCCGACAAGAGCGAAATCGGCCAACTGTTGGCGCCTCTGGCGAAGATGCAAGGTACCTTGCAGCAATTTGAAATGGCACAACAAGAGATGGCAGCACAGCATGCTGCTGGTGTCATTAGCCACACCATGCCTGCTCAGGCGTTGGAAGGGGCCTATCAGACGATGGCCGCGTCCATTAACCATCTGGTCAAGTCACACGTGGATACCAAGTTCCGCGCCATGGATCTGATGGAGCAGTTCGCACAAGGTAACTTTGATGATCGAATGGAGGAACTCCCTGGCGAGAAACGCCGTATTACCGATATCGTGAATGCTTCGCGTGAAAAGATGAAGGCAGATAGCGAAGCGGCGAATTACAACGCCCGCATCAAGTCCGCCCTCGACAGTGTCAGTTCGCCGGTGAGAGTCGCTGGCGAGGATGGCACGGTGCTCTACATCAATCAGGCACTTAAAGATGTGCTGCATCGGGATCGCGACGCATTTGCCAAGCAAATTCCGGGGTTCGACCCGGACAAGATTCTGAACGGAAGTGTAGGTGTCTTTTATGCCGATCCCCAGGCAGCATTGCAGCGCTTGCGTGGTTTGACTGCTACGGTGAAGTCAGAGATGCAATTGGGCGGGCGTATGTACAGCATTACCACCAGCCCGGTACTCTCGGCTTCTGGCGATCGAATGGGCTCCGTAGGTCAATGGCAAGACATTACAGACCAACTGGCCACCGAAAAAGAAGTGGCGGAGGTGGTTCAGGCGGCTGCCAATGGAGATTTGGGTCAACGCCTTAAGTTGGAAGGAAAGTCTGGTTTTTTCGCCAATTTGTCGAATGGCATGAACCAATTGCTCGACACCAGCGAAGGCGCCATGAATGACACCGCGGCTGCCTTGGCATCCTTCGCCGAAGGCGACCTCACCCATAGGATCACGCGGGACTACGCAGGCCTGTTTGGCCAGGTCAAAGACAACGCCAATGCCACCGCAGAAAACCTCACCCGGGTGTTGGGGGAAGTGCGAGCTGCGGCCGATGCACTCACGGGCGCAGCCAACCAGGTGTCTGCGACCGCCCAATCGTTGAGCCAGGCTGCCAGCGAACAGGCCGCCAGTGTGGAAGAAACCACCTCCCAGATCGACGTCATGTCGGCCTCGATCAGCCAGAACTCCGACAACGCCAAAGTGACCGACGGCATGGCCACCAAGGCCAGCAAAGAAGCCGCCGACGGTGGCAGCGCGGTGAGCCAGACGGTAGTGGCCATGAAACAAATTGCCGCCAAGATCGGCATCGTCGACGACATCGCCTACCAAACCAACCTGCTGGCCTTGAACGCCGCCATTGAAGCGGCGCGTGCTGGAGAGCACGGCAAAGGCTTTGCCGTGGTGGCCGCTGAGGTACGCAAACTGGCTGAGCGCAGCCAAGAGGCGGCCAAAGAAATCGGAGAACTCGCAGGCAACAGCGTATCCACCGCCGAGAGTGCAGGCAAACTGCTCGATGCCATCGTGCCCAACATCCAAAAGACCAGTGAATTGGTGCAGGAGATTGCAGCAGCCAGCGCCGAGCAAAGCGAATCGGTGGTGCAAATTGGAGGCGCGATGGGCCAACTGAGCAAAGCGACCCAGCAAAACGCCTCGGCCTCCGAGGAGCTGGCAGCGACCAGCGAAGAGCTCACGGGTCAGGCCGAACAGCTGCAGCAATCGGTGGCCTTCTTCAAGACGGGAGACGAAGCGCCCGTGGTGCGAAGCCCACGCCAGGCGATGCTGGGACACGGTATGGGCGTGGGGCATGCGGAACGCAGAGGAGGTGCTGCGCCACGGCTGGGTAGCGGGGGCATCACGGCGGCGCCGGTGCGGGGCTCGGGTGCCAACTTCAAACCCTATTGATTGGAGTTGTCATGCTTGCGGACAAAGGCTTACCAGCGAGCCCCGTTTCTGGTGGCGGCCCAGAGCTGACCTTGCAGTTCCTCACCTTTCATCTGGGCGACGAGGTTTTCGCCTTGGGTATCGCGGCAGTGCGGGAGATCATCCAGTTTGCCTCCATCACCACTGTTCCGCTCATGCCAAATTTCGTTCGCGGCGTGATCAATCTTCGTGGCGCGGTAGTGCCGGTCATTGACCTGCAGGCCCGTTTTGGTGGACCCTCTACGGTACTGTGCAAGAAGACATCCGTGGTCATTTGCGAGACCGTACGTGACGGCGAACGTTCCAATTTGGGTTTGATGGTCGATGCCGTACGCGAGGTTGTGGACATTCTGCCCGCCGCCATAGAGT